>DATAXI010000042.1:0-31630 GCA_036266845.1 Chthoniobacteraceae bacterium
GATCCCTCCGACCAAGGCCGCCGCGAGAACCATGGCCTTCGACTACATCGAAACCTTCTACAACCCGCGCCGACGCCACAGTTCCCTCGGATATCGATCTCCCCTCGACTTCGAAAAAGATATGTTCCCCCCGAACCAAGAACCGTTAACCTCCAACAACTAATAAAAGCCCAGAACGCTTTTTCGAAGAAGGACCACTGTTATTTTTACTTACAGGCCGCTGCCGGCTTTCAGCTTCTCGCGGCCCTCATAGATGACGTCCTTATACGTTTTGCCGCTGGGGATCATCGGGAGCACATGCTCGGTGAACGGGACCATCACCTCCAGGACACACGCTTCCTTGCTGTCGAGGAACCACTGCATCGACTCGCGCAGATCCTTCTTATGGATCACGCGGCGGGCGGGCACGTCGAAGCCCTCGCTGATCTTCATGAAGTCCGGGTAGATGCGGTCCGGCTGATCGGTGAGGCCCAGGTAGGTGTGGCCGCGGTTGGAATCGTAGAAACGATCCTCCCATTGCACCACCATGCCGAGGTGCTGGTTATTGAGCACCATCGCCTTTGCCGGGATGCGCTCCACGCGCGCCATCGCCAGCTCCTGGATGTTCATGAGGAAGGAGCCGTCGCCATCGATATCGATCACCTCGCAATCCGGCCTGGCCACCTTCGCGCCCAGCGCCGCCGGATAGCCGAAGCCCATCGAGCCCAGGCCCGCGGAGGAAATGAACGTGCGCGGCTTGTTGAAATCATAGAACTGGCCGGCCCACATCTGGTGCTGGCCCACGCCGGTGGTGATGATCGCCTCGCCGTTCGTCATCTCCCAGAGCAGGCGGATGGCGTATTGCGGCTGGATCGCGTCCTCCGTATCCCTAAAGGAAAACGGGTATTCGCTCTTCCACTCCATGACCTGCTTCCACCAGTCGAGGTAGCGGGTTTGCTCTTTCGTCCGCTCGTAGCCCGCATCCGAGAGCATGTCATTCACCCGGCTGAGCGCGTATTTTACATCGCTCAGGATGGGCAGTTTGACCGGCTTGTTTTTGTTGATCTCGGAGTTGTCGATATCGATGTGGACAATGGTGCCGTGCTTGGCAAATTCCTCCAGCTTCCCGGTCACGCGGTCGTCAAAACGCACGCCGATGGCCAGCAGCAGGTCGGCCTCGTTCACGGCGTTGTTTGCGTAAACGGTGCCGTGCATGCCCAGCCACTTGAGGGAAAGGCGATGCCCCTCCGGGAAACAGCCGATCCCCATGAGAGTGGTGGCCACGGGGATCTGGGAGCGCTCGGCAAAGTCCAGCAGCTCGCCGGAGGCGTTGCCGGAGATGATGCCGCCGCCGCAGTAGATCATCGGCTTTTTGGCCATGCGGATGAGCGCCACCAGCTCGTTCAATACGTCGTCCTCCGCATGTACCACGGGATTGTAACCGCGCAGGTGAATCTCCTCGGGGAAGATGGGCTGCGTGGTCGCGAGCTGGATATTCTTCGGGATATCGATGAGCACGGGGCCGGGCCGCCCGGTCTGGGCAATGTAGAATGCCTCTTTCACAACGCGCGGGATATCGTTGATATCCATCACCAGATAATTGTGCTTCACCACCGGCAGAGTCATGCCGAACACGTCGGTCTCCTGGAAGCCGCCCTTGCCAATGAGCGCCTGGGGCACCTGGCCGGTGATCGCCACCAGAGGCACGGAATCGAGGAAGGCATCGGCGATGCCGGTCAGCAGGTTGGTGGCGCCGGGGCCGCTGGTGGCCATGCAAACGCCGGCCCTGCCGGTGGCGCGGGCATAGCCTTCCGCCGCGAAAACGCCGCCCTGCTCATGCCGTGGCAGGATGGTGCGGATTTTCTTTGAGCGGGTGAGCGCCTGGTGCATATGCATCGATGCGCCGCCCGGGTAGGCAAAAATGGTATCGACACCCTCCCGCTCCAGGCAATGGACCAGGATTTCCGCCCCGTTCATAACCTGGCCGCGCTCCGGGGCGCGTCGGGCTTCGGCGGAAGATTTGGCTGCTGTAGCGGTCTTGTTGCTCATAATTGATAGGAAAAAGGCCCGCCATTATGGGCCAGAACGGACTTTGAGGCAAGCGGGGATATGGACCGCCCGGGTGGCCGCAGAGGCGCGGTTCTTCGGGAGAAAATCCCGCCGGACGAGACAAACCGGTTACTGGTCCGGGGGCGATTTCACCTGCGCGGATGGCGCCATGGCATCGCTTCCGGATGCGGTAGATGCGGTTGCGGCGGACGCGTTTCCGGGGGTATCGATGCCGCCGCCGGCAGGGCTCGGTCCCCGGGTGGCGATACGGGGTCTCCCCGCCGGCTGGCGCTTGCGGAAGAGGATGTCCGCCACATTGCGGACGTATTGCTCATCGGCCATGGAGTCGGTGGCCTCCGGCGGGAAATGGACCTGCGAGCGGCAGTGCGCGGCCATCTCCGCAAAGAGGCTGACGCGGGCCGCAGCCTCGAATTCGTCGCGGCGCAGGAGCGCCTCCAGCATTACCGCCGCTTCGGCCGGGGATATGTGCTGGCGGAGCCGCGCCTCAAGATGGGGAAACTGGCGGAGCGAATTGAACTTGCCCCGCACGAGCTGATCGAGATCGGGCTCGGCGATTTTTGGCGAGCGAATAACCACCGTGTTCGCGGCGAGATCGCCCAGGCGCTGCGCACGCCGGCTAAGCAGGGATGCCACCCCGCCCAGGGCATAAAGGCCGGGCAGCATATCCACCGGGCGGAGTAAATTCCGGACAACGATCTGATTAAAGTGAAGCCGGAGGCCGCGCTCGTCCATGACGCGCAGCCGCAGCAGCCGCTTGCCCAGGGTCTGCCCGCGCCAATACCACTCGAGCACGATGCCGTAGCCGATGGAGATGGCGAAGTAGCAGAGAATCGTGATCGCCCGGGCAAAGTCGAAGCTGACCAGGGCAAGGATGCTGATGCAGGTGCCGACGGCGCTCGAAAGCGCGACGATGGCAAGGGCGTCCACGATCCAGGCGAGAAAACGGGAGAGTGGGCTCGCGAGCGTGAAGGAAAAGAGCACGCCCTCCGGAGTGCGGACGGTCAGTTTTTTCATTGGCTCTCCTTCGGCGCGCGCCGCCGGTTCAGGAACCAGGTGAGGAGGATCAATTCCGTGATGCCGAAAACAATTTTTACCGCGTAAGGAATGACCGGCTCATGGTATTGCGAGAAGAAGGACTCGATGATGCCGGCCCAGACCAGCATCACGGCGACGCCGCCGATCAGCGTCATGAGGTCCGGGCCGAGTGCGCGGAAGCGCTCCTTGACGGTGGTGCGGTCGCGCCCGCCGAGCAGCGCCTTGCCGATTAGGAGACCCGCCTGGCCGGCGATGACGGTGGCGGGAATTTCGATCACCCCGTGCGGCAGCAGCCAGCCAAAGAGGAATGCGGATTGGCCGGCGCGAAGGTAATCGAGCATGACCGCGCCAAGGATTACTCCGTTATAGAAGAGTAGCACGATGGTCCCCAGCCCCCAGGTCATGCCGAGCGCCAGCAGCATGATCGAGACATGGATATTATTCTGCATCAGCGATGCGGAGAACGTGGCTTTCACGTGCTTCAGCCGGTCGGTTTTTTGATGCTCCTCTTCCTTCACCCGCTTGGCCGGATCGCCGAGCAAGTGGGAAAACTGGCCGGGAAAAATCGCAGCCTTCGCATCCTTGTCCACATAGACCGCGCCCGCGCCAAATACCGCGCCCGCAAGGGTAATGATGAGGGAAAGCTGAAACGCGCGGATGTGACGGCGGAAGACCGCGGGAAAATCGCGCAGAAACCATTCGAGCGGGCCGCGCCGCGGGCCTTTCTCGCGCACCTCGTGGATTTCCGCATAGGCGCGTGCGGTCAGGCTCTCGAGGTATCGGCATATATCGGGTTCGCTGGCGAACGTCTGGATTTTTGCGAGGTCCGCGGAGACGCGCTGGTAGAGGGCGTAGAAATGGCGGAGCTGATCAAAGGTCATCTGGTGCGCCGGGTCGGCGTCCAGGCGGTCCAGCGTCTGCTCCAGCTCGCTCCAGGCGGGGCGGCCGGCATCGATGAAGCGGGCAAGATCGATGATCATATCAATTGCATCGCCTTGACGTTGATGTACTGCGTGACCAGCCGGGCGGAGAGCGTCTGTTTCTCGAGCAGCGAAAAACGGACGCCGCGCCGCTGGAGGACCTTGCCCAGCTCGCGCAGATCGTGCCAGAGCAGGTGGCCGCCCAGCTTCTCGTAAATATCGCCGGGAGTGGCGACGGCGGCGTCTGAGAAGAGCGGCTGCGCGGGCGGCGGGCGCAGCATGTTCACGAGAATCAAATGCTGCCGGCAAATGAGATCGATCGCGTGAAGAAAACTCTCGCTGATCGCGGGATCATCCAGCGCGGTCAGAAAAACAAGCAGCGCCCGTTTGCGCAGGCGGGTGCGGATGAAAGAGGCCAGTTCGTCAAAATCCGGCGTTACGGGCTCCGGTTGCAGTGCGTAAAGCATGTCGCGGCAAACATCGAACTGCGCCCGGCCGTTGCGGGCCCGCGCGAAGTGCAGGATGCGATCGCTGAACGCGATCACGCCAAAGGAATCGCCCTGCTGCTCCGCGGCGACACCGAGGAGCAGGCCCGCGGTGATCGCGCTCTCGAAAACGGCGGCATCGCGGGCCATGAGCCGCGAGGCATCCAGCACGACGTAAACCTCCTGCGTCCGCTCCACCTGAAATACTTTTGTCACCGGGCGGCCCCGTTTGGCGGAGGCCTTCCAGTGGATTTCATCGTACCCGTCGCCGGATACATAGTCGCGCAGCTTCTCGAAATCGCGCCCCTTGCCGGGCTGCCGCCGCGCATGGATGCCGATGTGGCCGCGGTTGAGAAAGAGGGCGGCCACATGCTTGCGCTCGTCGAGAAAATCCGGGTAAACGCGCACCTCGCAATTCGCCGGCCCCGTGGCGCGCACCGCCCAAAAACCGAGCGGCGATGCCGTTTCCAGATAAAAGCGCTTCAGGAAATACTGGCCGCGCTGAAGCGGCTTGCAGACCCAGGTAACGGAAGAGTACTCGCTGTCCGCGGGTAACTCGATGGCCATGTCTTCACTGCCCGCGATCAACTGGCTTGGGAAGGGGAGCCCAAGGCGGACAATGCGGGCGGACTTCGCGATGTTGCGAATGCGCGCCTCGATGCGGCCTTCGCGCTCGCGCTGGAGCCGGACCAGCGGCGGCAGTTCCAGCGAGACCGTGGCAAGCGATCCGCGCGAGGCCAACGCATCGTAAGCGGCCAGCAGGGCAAATGCGCCGATGCCGCACAGCGCCGCCATGGCCGCGGGATGGAATGCGCTGGCGACAAAAGCCAGCGGCAATACCACCGCCGCGAACCAGGCGAGCAGACGTGGGCGCGGGACGATCATGGTTTCAACGCGGCACCGCGATCTGTTCCAGCACCTTGCCGATGACCTCCGCCGTCGTTACCCCTTCGATCTCGTATTCCGGACGCAGGATGAGGCGATGCTCAAAAACGGGCGCCGCCATTTGCTTGATGTCGTCCGGCGTCACAAAATCGCGCCCGGAGATCGCGGCCTGCGCCCGGCTGGCGAGCAGGAGGGATTGCGTGGCGCGCGGACCCGCGCCGATGAGCACGCTGTCATTCTCGCGCGTGCCGCGCACCAGGTCCACCATGTAGGAGACCAGTTCCTCGCGCACCGTGATGTCATTGAGCGCGAGCCGGAGCCGCGCGAGATCGCCCGAGGTGATCACCTGCCGCACGGCGCCGCTGGCAAGCGTGTTTTCCGGCGAGTCCTCGCCGAGCATCCGCCGGGCCAGCAGGATTTCCTCATCGCGGCCCGGGGCGTTCATTTGAATCTTGAGCATGAACCGGTCTTTCTGCGCTTCGGGCAGCGGGTAGGTGCCCTCGTATTCGACCGGGTTCTGCGTGGCGAAGACCGTGAAATTTGGCGAGAGCGGATGGGAGTCCCGGTCGATGGTGACCTGGCGTTCCTGCATTGCCTGGAGCAAGGCGGATTGCGTCTTGGCCGGGGCGCGATTGATTTCATCCGCCAGCAGGAAGGTTGTGAATACCGGCCCTTTCACCAGCGTGAATTCATTGCGCTGAAGGTTGAAGATATTGGTGCCCGTAATGTCCGTGGGCATCAGGTCCGGCGTAAACTGGATGCGGTTATACTCGCACCCGAGCACGCGGGCCAGTGTGCGCACCAGGAGGGTCTTGGCGACGCCGGGGACACCCTCGACCAGCGCGTGCTGATTGGTAAAGATCGCGATCAAGGCGCGGTCAACGACCTCCTGCTGCCCGATGATGACCTTGCCGATTTCCTCTCGCGCGCGCCGGAGGGTTTCTTTGATTTCGTTGGTATCCATTTATTTTTTCTCCGCAAGGATTTGGGTGATTGTTTGGTAGGCGGCGACAGGATCCGCATCTGCCGCATGCGCCTCGATGCGGGCAAGCTTCGCGGCCATTTTCTCGGGCCGGTGCGCGAAAGATTTTTTCCACTGCTCCAGGCACGCGGAGAGCAGTTGCGAGGCCGGGATGCCGCGTCGCAGGAGGCTGACGAAACCGGATGTCGAATCGTTGCCGGCAACTATCTCGGATTCCGCCTCCCCATGGCGCGGCGGGAGAAACGGTGAGCCGGCCTCCCATACAAACAGCGCGGCCAGCACCAGGATCGCGCCCGCAAAGCCTTGCAGCCCATATTTGCGCGCCAGCGAAGCGATGCCGGGATTCTCCCGCACGCCGAGATGAGTCTCGTCAAAAACCACGGCGCTTTGCGGCCCGAAGAGCCATGCAAGCAGGCGCGGGGCGCGGTCGGAGCGCATCGCCTCGTTGCTCAGAAAATAGGAATCCGAAGCGAAGACGAACGAGCCTTTCCCATATTTCCGTTCGAGGAGAACCGGGAGGCCGTCGCAGCGATAGATCACACGCTGCACGGCGGAGGGTTTTGCGAAATAGAGAGCGGTATGCCAGGGGATGGAACGTTCCGGTCCGGAGATTGCGGCATGCGCAATCAGGGTCGGTGTGGCTTCGCCGGCGCGGGAGGTTGCCGTGCGCCACGAGAGATTGAGATTCCATCGCTTCGCGAGTTCGGCGGGGGAAATGAAAGATTCCTCTTCCTCGTCCGTGCGGTCGTCCTTGGGTTTCCTGGTCTTGGCGGGCTCCGGCGTGTGCAGCGGCTTCGCTTTCCGCGAGACTTCGTCTTGAGGCAGGAAAGTGATGACAATGCGCGCACCCCCGCTGGCCAGGCTTTCCATATCCTTGACGTCCTGCATGGCCCAATCGTCTATGGGCGCGCCGGCGTAGAGGATCGTGGAGTGCTCCGGGTTGGAGATTTTGTCCAGCGGCAGGAAATTCCTGCTAACCTGGAAGCCGCCCTCGCCGAGCGCATCGTATAACACCTCCGCGCCGAGCGGATCGGCGCGCAGCGAAGAATAAGGCGGGTAGATATCGCCCGCCGCGTAACGCAGATCGAAAAGCCGCACGAAACCGGCTATCGCCGTGCAGCCGAGCGCGAGAATCAGGAAGAAGAGAGGCCAGCGGGATCGTTGCATGGGATCAGCAGGCACGGATGCGTTCGAGGTTGGCCCGCGTTGCGTTGAGGATATCCCACGTAACCTCGTGCATGCCGTACCATGAGCGCTCGAAAGAGAGCACCGTATCGGCGAATGTCGCGTTGAGATCCGTCTCGCCGGGGCGGCGGCGCTGGAGTTCCCGCTGGTACTCGCGGTTGGATTTGTAACGGGCGATGGAGATGAACCGCCGCTCTCCCAGATGCGCCAGGGCGGCGAGGTAAATTGCGCGAAGCGCCAGGCGCAGATCGCCGCGCTCCATCATCTCTCGCGCGAGGTTCAGCCACTCATCGCCGGCCATTTGGTCCGCGGTCACATCCTCGGCGGTTAAATCGGGCCGGGCCCGCAACGGCTGCGCGATGGCCTTCGCGGGCCGTGTCCGGCCAAGCCAGAGCTTGATGCCGATGATGATAAGAGCAATCGCGGCGGCGCCGCAGAAGATCCAGGCGAACACGCGAAGGATGAATCCCCAGTTCCTGGCGCTGCCGGGGCTGACATCCTCATGCTGCGTCTCGTTGCGGATCATTAATCGCTCGATCCACCGCCCGAGCTTGGCAAGCGGCTTTTTTAACGCGCGTCCCATCCGCCGCAGCATATGGGCGACGCCGCGCACGAAACCGTTGGACGCGGCATCGCCGCCGGACTGCGTTTCCACGCGCGGCATGCGCCAGGCGAATTCCGGCTTCGATAGCACCTTGGTGATGGATTGATCGATCTGCTCGGATTTCGCGCCGAGAGAATTTGCCGCGGCGGATGCAGCGGGAGAGGGGCTTAGCGCGGCGCGGGCCGCGCTCCCATTACACAAAACGAGGATGAGCGCCGCGGCGCCAACCGGCGCGATGGCGGCGCGCAGCCGGATACGAAGATCGTGCCCGGTGGCCAGGGAGCGCCCGTGAAAACAACGGAGCGTGTAGAAGGCCTTGAAAAGCGGATCGACGCAAAGGTAGGTGATCGCCATCACGGAGCCGAAGAGCGTTGAGTTGAACATGCTCGCTCCACCGAACCCGCGGGAGAGCATGGTCTCGATGCCCAGCAGCGTCCGCAGCAGAAAGGGGAGGGCCATGACGAGGATGAAGATATTGATGAAAACGATCAGGCCGAAAAGGATGAGCACGGCGAGCCCGAAGTGGTTCTGCATGGGCCAGCGGCGTGCCGCGGTGAGCGCTTCGCGGCGCAGTCGCTTGGCCTCCAAAGGCTCTCCCGCGCCGTCCAGGGCCAGGATTGAGACGTTCTGGTAAAAAGCATATGTGTAGCCGAGGGGCAGCGTAATGAGAGCGGCGATGGGCAGCACGATGAGGCCGGTGGGCTGGAGGGCGGCCTGGGCGCAAGCGACGCGCCAGAGACGACGCCATGTCCACGGCGGCAGTTTCTGCCGCGAGGCAACGGCCAGCAGATGCACGCAAAAAAGCGATTGCCAGCATTTGCACCACAGGAAGGCGAGAGCCACTTGCAGCGATGCCTCCGCCACATGATCGCGCGCGAAGGCCCCGCGGCTCATATCGGTCCAGAAAAAGAGGAACCCGAGCACGAAGGGGATCGCGCCAATATAATAGAGCGACAGGACCCCGGGGGAACACTCCCGCAGCAGCGCGACGCTCTCCTCGAGCAAATCGAGAGCCGGTTTTTGAATGACCGATTTTCTCATTGCTGATCGAGGTGCCAGAGAGCGTTGCTGTGAAAGGAGGAGGGGATAAGCGAGAGCCCGTGCCCGATTTCGTAAAAGACGATCCAGGCCAGCAGCAGGCCCAGTGCGGACCAGACGAGCCGGCCGAACCATGCAAAGCGGTCACGACGCTTTTCCGGGCCGCCGGCAATGCGACGGAGGCAATCGGCGCAGATCACGCGGTCCTCGTGTTCCGTGATGCACTCCCGGCAGAAGTAGCGCCCGCACTCCGGGCAACGGGCCACCGCCTCGCGGGCGGGGTGATGGATGCAGCGCTGGAGGGTGAGCGCGGGAGTCATGGTTGCGGCCCGGCGGGGGGTGTGGAAGCGGGCGGCGCCGCGGATGCGGTGCTCGAAATGCGGCGCCCGCTCATCCAGAGGAGCGTGAGGCCAAGGCCGGCAAAACCCACCGCCGCCTCCACGCAGTCCGTATAGAGCGAGAGCTGGCGGAACCATGGCATCAGATAGAAATCAATGTGGGTTGGCATCCGTCCCGGATGCTGCATCAGGTAAAGCGTGCGCGCGATGATCCCGTAAACAAACAGCACCATCATGATCGCGATGACGCCCCAGAGCGTCCCATTGGTAAGCCGCGCCACTGATTTGGAAATCGCGTGCCGCCGCTGGCGAATCACCGCCGCGAAACTGAGGCCGCACACCGCGATCAGCAGCGGGCAACTGACCAGCAGGTAGGAATGCCAGGCCGGGTAGAGATGCTTGAAAAATCCGGCTGCCGAATCCATCAAAACGACCGCGTACAGCGCCGCGTGCAGGCCGCCGGTGGCGGGCGGCAGCAGGTGTGGCGGAGGCTGGGCCGTGGCCGCAAAAGGCTTTTGCGTCTCCAGCAAGGTCCGGCGCGGAGCCGCCGGCTGCGCGATCCCGCTTACGATATCCTGCGGCGAGATCTCGCCTTGTACCGCTTCGATGAGCGGCTTGAGGATGGCGATGGCTTTCCCGGCCACGCGAATGCGGCCCAGCGACGGCAACTCCTCGATCTGCACCGCGGTGCGCAACTTGCAGTTGCAAGTGGGTCCGCGCAGCAGATTGACCAGCAACAGAACCATAAAGACCCCGCCAATGATGGCGCCGGCGATGAATGGCGCCGGGCTCCACGGGCGAGCCGAGTGCGTCCCGATCACGCCAAACAGCGCAAACGAAATAAAAGCGAACGTCCCCAGTATCCAGTTTCTCAGCGGGGCGGAATTATTCTTATCCAGCGTGATGGCCTGGATATCGCGAAAGTAGAACCGCTTGTAGTCCTCATTCATCCAGATGCGCGTGACGCTCAACAGGTGATCGGGACCCACCCAAAGGCTGCACCGGCCGGGGGCAAAGAACTGCAAGCCCCGGTTGCGCAAGCCGCGCCCCGGGAGGCGGCGGTATTTAAAAGGGAGATCGCTCACCGGTGGCCGCCCTTCGGGATTAAAGTGCGGGCGATCCAGATGAAATAGACGACTGCGATCCAGGCGGCGATTTCCAGAATCGCCAGGATAGCTGCCAGCACCATCCGCCATTTGCCGCGCCGCACGAGACTGGCGGGAGCGTTCCAGCGGCGGACGACCACGTAGAGCGCACAAGGCGCCGTGATAATGGTGGGCCAGAAGAAGAGCAGCGGCAGCGTCGCCAGCGAAAGGGCGACGGCATCGTAAAGCACCCGGCGGTTTTCCAGTTGTTTCAGCTTCCCTTTGCGCCTGCCGGTTTCAAGGCATGCGGGGCAGATGTGTTCCCCATTCAGGTCCAGGTCGCAGAGGGCGCAGAGGAAACGTCCGCAGCTTTCGCATGCGGCGACCGCGCGTTTGGCGGGATGATAAAAGCAGCCCGATTCCCCCTCCACCAGAATTGTCTCGCCAGCCTTCCCTTCGGCGGGCGGCGCGAAGCAGGCGGGAAAAACCTGCGTCCGGATGGGCGTGTGGCATGCGGGGCACGGGAGAAGCAGCGGGTTGTTGCAGTATGCTTCAGGAAGCGGACTTTGACATCGGGGGCAGGCCAGCATGCTCTTTACGCTCCCTCCCTGGCTAAAACGGCTACTGCACCTTGATCACCCGCGTATCGCAAACGATGTCGTGCAGCGCCCGCTTTTGGCTATCCCAACCGGCCATCATGTAGCCGATATAAAGGGTGATCATGCTAAGAATTTCAGCAAAAGAGCGCCCCAGTGCGCGGAGGTAGCTGATCGAGTCGCCATTCGAGCGGATGATCTTCAGCTTCAACGCCATCTTGCCGGGCGTCGCGCCAAACCGGCCATTGAAAAACACCACGTAGCCCATCGCCATGAACATCGCGATTACGGTCGCGATCAACTGCGCGGCGTGGGTGGCGTTGGAGGTGCCGCGCAGCGCCATGCCGATCATAAAGCCCATGAAAAAATTAATCATCTGAATGATGATCCCGTCGATGAACTTTGCCCCAAACCGGATCCAGAAGCCGGCATACTCCATCACGCCCGCCGGGTTGATGCCCTCCTTCAGTTTCTGGACAAAAACCGGCTTGCAAGCCGCACACACCCAGGCGTTTTCAAACGCGATCATCTCGGAGTCCGGAAATGCCTTGCCGCATTCCGCGCACCGGTGGGCGCCCGCGGCTGCCGCCACCGGAGAATTCGCGGCGCCGAAGAGTTCACCATAAGGCATCCAGTCCGCCAGTCCGTCGCGCCATACCTTCGTATCGCCCCCAATTTTGCCGGAGTGAACCAGCGCTTCAAAATCACTTTGGGACACCGGTCCCGCCTGCTGGTTGTTTTCGATGTAGTACCAATTCATCGTATCCTGAAAGGTGGACAATGAAGAGGCTGCTTGCAATCCCATCAAGTAAAATAAAATCCTACATAGCCGAAAATAAGGCGGCTGGTATTCCCGGGCTTGCATTGTTGCCATGGATGCCAATCCTGCACGGGCATGAGGCCCGGCCATTTCCTTGTTGCGCTTCTGATGCTTCCGGCCCTGTCACATGCGGAACCAGCGGACCTCCAATCGGCGCTGGAGGCAATCCGCGTAAAGCATCATCTTCCCGCGCTCGGGGCCGCCTATTTCACGACGGACGGGCTGATCGAGCAGGCGGTGACCGGCGTACGCAAGGCAGGTACCGATATCCCCGCTACGACCGAGGACCTTTGGCATCTCGGCTCCGATACCAAGGCGATGACGGCCACGGCACTCGCCACTTATGTCCGCGACCGGAAACTCTCGTGGGATTCGAGGATCATCTCCTTTTTCCTGGAGGATGCGGCCCTGGCGCCGGACCGGGTAAAGGATATCACCTTGAGCCAGATCCTCTCCCATCGCGCGGGAATGATCGAGGATCTCGACTGGAGGGCCATCGCGACAGGCGGCGGTTCGCTGACGCGGCAGCGCCTGGCCGCCGTGCGCATGGCGCTGAAATCACCCAAATATCCCGCCGGCGACTTTCATTACTCGAACACCGATTACGTCATCGCGGGCGCAATCCTGGAGAAATTGAGCGGAGAACCCTGGGAGAAGGTCATGATGGACCGGGTCTTTACGCCGCTGCACATGAATTCCGCGGGCTTCGGCGGGACGGGGACGCCGGGCCAGGTGGATGAGCCGTGGCCGCATTTCAAGACCGGCCAGCCCGCGCCGGCAAACGGCCCGGACACCGATAATCCGGAGGTGATGGGACCGGCGGGCACCGTGCATTGCACGATCGCGGATTGGGTGCGATTCCTGACCGACCAGTTGCGCGGCGGGGCGGGATTGCCGGCGATGCTGCCTGCGGCAATGTACGGCGCCATGCAATCGCCGCATCCGCCGGATGGCGATTACGGCTATGGATGGCTGATTGCGGACCGTGACTGGGCGGGCGGCAAGGCGCTGAATCATGCGGGCAGCAACACGATGAATTTCGCGGATTGCTGGCTGGCGCCCAACCGGAAATTCGGGGTACTGGCGGTGACCAACGAAGGTGGCGATACCGAAGCGTTCCCAGCCTGTGACGAGGCGGTGGGCTGGCTGATCGAGCATCCCCCCGCGCCCCGCTAAGGCCCCGTAACCTGCAGCCGGATGAATTGTTGCGGCGTGGTCCCGCTGATGGGCGCAGCGGTCTGCACCGTCACGGTCTGGGTCACGCCGTCTGCATTATCGACCGCCACCGGCGCATCGGTATAGCCGGCGCCGGAAAACCAATTCACCATGTCCGTGGAAACCTGGACGGTGTAAGTGATGTCGGTGGCGCTGATGACCTGGGTGTAAGTGAGCGCGAGAAAATTGCCGCTGCCCGTGGTGATGACGGATTCCACGGGCAGGCCGCTGACGCTTTGCTCAAACGGGTTCAGGTTGAGTGCGTACTTCATCAGGTTGGGGATTCCATCGCCGGCGGGATCGGCGGTATCCCCGCTAATCGAGGGTTCCGCAAGATTGGAGGAGGCGAACATTTCGCTCTCCCAGGCCTGGTAGGGCGTTTGGACGGTGATATCGACCGTTGCGGTGCCGGAGCCCGCCGTATTGCTGGCCGCGATGACAAAGGAACTGGTGCCGGAGGCGGTCCACGTGCCGCTGATGAGGCCGGTGGAGGAACTGACCGTCAGGCTGCCGGGCAATCCGGTGGCGGAGTAACTGCCCGGGAGGTTATTTGCGGTAATCTGGTAGGTGAAGGGCAGGCCTTGGGTGGCGGTGATATTGGTGGCGCTGGTAATCACCGGCGCCGGCGGCGGCAGGGAGGTAATGACCAGCGCAGCGCTGCCGGTGCCGCTGCCGTTGATGGCGCTGATGATGACGGTGGTGGTTCCCGCCGAGGCAAGCGTGCCGTAGATCGTGCCGGCGGGGAAGAATTGCATGCTTTCGGCAACAGCCAGGCCCGGCGGCAGATTGGTGGCGGCAAAGGAGGTGGGGTTATTGATGGCGGTAATCTGGTAGGTAAAGGCGGAGCCGGCGGTCCCCGTGGCGGTCAAGGCGCTTGTGATGACGGGCGGCGGCGGCGAGATGACGATCGACAGGGAGGCGCTGCCGGTGCCGGTGGCATTGACCGCGCTGATGATGGCCGCGGTGGTGCCCGTGGCGGCTGGCGTGCCGCTGATGACGCCAGTGGAGGGAGAAACCGATAGCCCCGAAGGCAGCCCCGTCGCGTTAAAGCTGCCGGGCGAATTGGAGGCGGTAATGGTGTAACTGAATGCCACCCCCTGCGCGCCCGTGGCGCTGGCGGCGCTGGTGATTACCGGAGGCGGCGGCAATACCGTCAGCGCAAGCGTCGCGCTGCCCGTGCCGCCAAGATTGACGGCGCTGATGGTGATATTGCTGGCGCCGGTGGCCGTGGTGGTCCCGCTGATCAGGCCGGAGGCGGTATTGACCTTTAATCCGGATGGCAGCCCGCTTGCCGAGTAGCTGGCGGGACTGTTCGACGCGGTGATTTGATAGGTGAACGCCTGGCCGGAAACAGTCGTGGCCGCGAGCGTGCTGGTGATGATTGGAACCGGAGGCAGTACGACGATCGAGAGCGTGGCGCTGCCGGTGCCGCTGGCGTTCATGGCGCTGATGATCGAGGCGGTGGTGCCGGTCGCCGTGGTGGATCCGCTGATGAGGCCGCTGGAGGAATTCACCGCGAGGCCTGCCGGCAACCCGGTGGCAGTGAAACCCGTGGGGCTGTTGGACGCTGTGATGGTGTAGGCGAATGCCGCGCCATTCGCCACAAGGGCGCTGGTCGCGCTGGTGATGACCGGCGGTTGCGGGACCGTGGATATGGTTAGAATCGCGCTGCCGGTGCCCCCTGCGTTAATGGCGCCCAGGGCGACATCGCTCGTGCCGGTGGCGGTGACCGTGCCGGTGATGAGGCCGGTGGCGGTATTGAGGCCAAGATTCGACGGGAGCCCGCTGGCGGAGTAACTGGTGGGGCTGTTGCTGGCCCCGATCTGGTAACTGAAGGCGATCCCCGCGGTAGCCGTGACCCCCAATGCGCTGCTGATGACCGGCAGCGGCGGCAATACCTGGATCGCAAGAATGGCGCTGCCGGTGCCACCGCTATTGATGGCGCTGATGGTTGCATCCGCGATGCCGGTCGCGGCGGTGGACCCGCTGATGAGGCCGCTGGAGGGATTTACCGTGAGACCGGCCGGCAATCCGCTGGCGGCAAAACCGGAGGGACTGTTCGAGGCGGTAATTGAGTATGAAAATGCCGCGCCATTGGCCACGATGGCACTGGTCGCGCTGGTGATGACCGGCGCCTGGGGCAGCACGGTCAGAGCAAGGATGGCGGTTCCCGTGCCGCCGGTATTAATGGCGCTGATGGTCACGGAGTTGTTTCCTGCTGTGGTGGCCGTCCCGGTGATCAATCCGCTGCTCGCATTGACGGAAAGACCCAGTGGCAGTCCGCTCGCGGCGTAGGCGGACGGGCTGTTGCTCGCGGTGATTTGATAGGAAAACGCCGCTCCGGCCGTGCCCGTGGCAGCGAGACTGCTGGTGATGACCGGCGCCGCGACCACCGTGAGGATGACAGGGCGCGTCTGTGTGTCTCCGGTGCCCGCATCGGCAAATGTGATGGTGTCGGTATAAGTGCCGGAGGAGAGGGTGTTCCCATCCCCATTGATGGAGGCGGTGACGGCCACCGAACCGCTGGCTGCGAGGGTGCCCGCTGTTGCCGAAAGCGCAAGCCACGGCTGCGTTGCGGAGGCGGTCCAGGTGATGGCATCGCTCCCGGTATTGGTGAGCGTGGAAACGGCTGATGCCGGGGAGAATGCTCCGCCCACCGGCCCGGTGGGCGCAAAACCGGTGAGCGGCGAAATCGCCAGGTACTCATTGGAAGCCGCGAGCGCATCGATCAACGCGGCGCCTGCGGGCGTGCCAATGCCGGTGCAGAGATCGTAGCCGGTAACGGCGTAGAACTTCGACGGGCTGGAAGTGCTCGTATTGTTGCCCGTGGCGATGTCGTGAAACGCGGTGTTATAGAGAGAGCTTTCGGCAATCGCGTACACCGCCGGATTGATGAAGCCGACTGCGCTGCGCCCATTGGCTGCCGCCTGCTGGTTAACCAGCGCGGTAAAGGCCGCCCACAACGGCGCCGCGCAACTGGTGCCGCCCACATCCTCGTTTTGTCCATTGACCCGCACCTGGATATTGTCCGCCGTGAGCGCCACGTCCGGCGTGTTGCGCATGGTGGTGGAGCCCTGGTTCGCGGCCATGCTGACGCCCTCCTGCCAGGAAGGGATCGGGTATTGCGTGCTGATACCGCCGCTGCTGCCTTCGCCGTTGCCCCAATTCCATACGGTTTCGCTGCTCCAGGAGCCCCCGGTGCCGCTGTCCGTGAGGGTGGTGCCGCCCACTTGCGTGATGTAGGGGGAATCGCCGGGGAAGGGGATCAACCCCGTATAGGCGTCGCTATCGCCCGAGGCGCTGAAGAAGGATTGTCCCTGCGCGGACATTTCCTGGAAAATACCGTCCGCCACGGAGTCTTCCGTTCCGCTGGGAATATACCATGAGCAACTGAGGTTCTTTGCAAGATCATCAGTCGCCATGCGGTTGAGAATGTCATGCCATGAGCCCTGCTCGCCCGCTTCATAGACCAGCAGTTGCGCCATGCCAGGGGCCATGGAGATGGCCACTTCGATATCCAGTGAAACTTCGACGGGGCCGTTGGTATGGGTGGGCCGGCCGTTGAAATCATCCAGGAGCACATTGGTCATCGATACACTCGGCAGGCCGGCTTGCTGCTCATAGTAGGCAATATCGCCCGCCGTATAGCCGTCAAACTCCAGAAGCGCCACTTTTTGGCCGCTGCCGGTGAGCGCAACGCCCGGCACGTATGCATTGCGGAAGTCGGATCCCATGTAGGTGCCGCTGGGGCCGGTGCCGGTATTGGGCGAGGCGGACGCGGCTGCCGGCCCGTTCGCGGCCAGACGCCGGACGCGATGCACCCGGGGCTCCGGCGGCGAGAAATCGTCCAACCCCTCGATGTGGGCGATCGGCGTCGCGAGATCCAGTGAGGGTTCCACATCCGGCGCGTAGAATGTCCGGGACCCGGCGGGATGCCTGTACACGCGCAGCGTCGTATGCAGTGCGTTCTGGATATCGGCTACGGAACCGGCCACGTCCAGAAGCAGACGGTTGGGGTGCCGGTGCGTCACTTCGAGCCCGTGGGCCTTCGCAAATGCGGCCACCGCCTCGTAATCCTGCGGGGCGGGCCCGAATTGCGCGGTGAACTGCGCCGGCGTCAGGTAATGACGGTAGAGCGGGCTGGCGGGATCGTAGAGCTGGCCGATGAGGGCGCTCAGTCCCGCCGGGTTGCGCAACGGCAGGGCAATCGCCAAATCCAGGCGCTGCCGGCTGTCGAGCGTGCCCACTGGCGATAGCGCCGGCACCACCTTGGGCACGTGGCCGTGCAGGTGCTGCCGCTCCGCGGCCTGACCTTGTGCGCAAACCATCGCGCCCAACAACGCCGCGGCGGCGTGCAGGAGGAGTGGCGTGCGCCGGGGGCGCAGGGGATTGTTACGCATGGAGGTGTTTCCGCTACGCGAAGCAAATTTTCGGCCTTGGAGCTGCCCTTATTTTATGCGGCAGAGGACGCCAAGACACTAAAATTCTGGCCAACTTGCGGTCGGATCAGGCCTTACAGACGGAGTCGAAGAGTTTTTATGTCACAACCGGTTTGCCCCGTATTGGAACGCGGCCATCGTCCTCTCCTTTTACCTCAATGTGGTGTGGCTGTTGCGCAGCCTCCGGAAGTGAAGGCCGCGAGAAGCTGAAAGCCGGCAGCGGCCTGTGAGCGAAAATAGTGGGACCAGCGACTGAAGACCAGCGACTGAAGACCAGCGACTCGGGACCAGCGACTCAGGACCAGCGACTCAGGACCAGCGACTCAGGACCGGCGACACGGGACTGGCGACTCGGGACTGGCGACTCGGGACTGGCGACTCGGGACCAGCGACACGGGACGCTTGGATCAGGCCGTCGGATTCGATCTCCATTTCCAGCGTATTGCATTATGCGAACCTGGAGGGTTCGCATAGCGGTAGCCGGGGGTTGAGGCGAAGCCGACACCCCCGGAAACCAACCACCCGTGTCCGCATCCCGGAGGGATGCCATAGCATTCCCGGGCTACGCGATCCCTGCCGGGATCGGTGCGGTTTTTGTTGGCTATCCGGGGGTGTTGGCTTTCGCTTCGCTTCAGCCGCGACCCCGGCTACCGATATTTCATGCCTCCGGCATGAGCCACTGGAACGCGTTCCAGGGCCGCTCCCGCGGCTCGGCACGACGTGCCGGATGAGAAAAGAGCTGAAGGGGGCCGTGCACATTCAGACCACGCCGCGCTCCAGCCATTCCATGCGGCCTTCCATGACCTCCTGGGCCAGCCTGTAGCCCTTGCGGTCCGCGTTATGTTTTAAAGCGCGGAAGAGTTCGTCGATGCGGTGGAGTGAAATTCCGCAAAAGTAATCCGCCAGCGGGAGGACGTTTGTTTCCTTTTCGCGCAATTGCTCCGCGCGAGCGCAGGTGGCGAGGATTGCGAATATCTCAGTGCCGATATCCACAAAGCGTCCCAGGAGCACCTGCTCGCGCTCCAGCTTCGGGCCGAACTTCGCCATTGCGTGAAAGAGGCGGCGCGCCAGCCTGCGCGCGGCGGCCTCCGCGCGCCGGACGTGCCCCGCCAGCACGGGATGAAGACCGTGCGGGCCGTGCAGCGCGGGAACCCATTGGCGCGGATACCAGCGCGCGTAGAAAAGCGCGGCGCGCGCGGCGGCCAGGGCGCGTTGTTTCACCGGGAGTTGCGTATTCAGCATCGGCGCGCCCACTTTCAAATGCGGGTCCAGCGCCTCGCGCGCGATAAAGAGGCGCATGATCTCGCTGGATCCCTCGAAGATGGTATTGATGCGGCAATCGCGCAGGAAACGCTCCACCGCCACCGGCTTCTCGCCGCGCCCGGCCAGCGATTGCGCCGTCTCGTAGCCGCGGCCGCCGCGGATCTGCATCGTCTCGTTGACGATCTCCCACGTGCGCTCGGTGGCCCAAAGCTTGCACAGCGCCGCTTCCAGACGGACATCGGCGTGCTTATCGCGATCCACCAGGCTCGATGCAAAAAGCACCATCGATTCCATCGCGAAGGTCTGCGCCGCCATGCGCGCCAGCTTATCGGCCACGGCGGCGTGTTTGCCGATTGGCGCGCCCCATTGCACGCGGTCGCGCGCCCATTCCCTCGCGACGCGCAGGCAGCGTTTCGCAAGGCCGGTGCAGGCTGCCGGCAGTGTCAGGCGCCCGGTATTCAGCGTCGTCAGCGCGACGCGGAGCCCCTTGCCCTCCGCCAGCAGGATGTTCTCGCGCGGCACCCGCACATTGGTAAAACGGACCACGCCGTTGTAGAGCGCCCGCAGGCCCATGAACCGGCAGCGATGCGTTACCTCGATGCCCGGCGTATCCATATCCACGATGAACGCGGTGATGCCGCCCCGTTTTTTGCCGGGAGGCGCAGGCGTGCGGGCCATGACGACAATGACGCCCGCCTTCACGCCGTTGGTGCACCAGAGCTTTTCGCCATTGATGATATAATGCGCGCCGTCCCCGGCCGGTTCCGCGTGGGTTTCCATCTTTGCGGGATCGGAACCGACCTTCGGCTCCGTCAGCGCGAATGCCGATATTTCTCCCGAGGCCACGCGCGGGAGAAAGCGCCGTTTTTGCTCTTCCGTGCCAAAGAGGATGAGCGGCTGCGGCACCCCGATGGACTGATGCGCGGAGAGCAGCGCCGTGAGATTGCCGCAATAACTGCCGAGCAGCATCCCCGCGCGGCAATAATTGGTCTGGGAGAGGCCGAGCCCGCCGTATTCCTTTGAAATCTTGATGCCGAACGCCCCCAATTGCGCGAGGCCCTCGATGACCTCGTCCGGAATTTCGCCCGTGCGGTCGATCTCATCGGGATCGACGTGCTCCGCCAGGTAATTGCGAAGCCTGCCCGTAAAAGCGTCACCCAGCTCGCGGTCCTCCGGCGCTTGCCCGGGGAAGGGGAGGAGCATCCGCATCTGGCAGCGACCCATGAAGAGACCGCCCACGAAGCCGCGTTCCGATTGCACGGTTTCGCGCGCGCTCTCGCTCAGTTCCAGCGCCTCGCGCTGACCGGCGGACATTTTGGAAGTATCGATGACAGTTTCAGGCGTTGGCATAAAAGCTCCGGTTGGTTTGGCTCATCTCAATCAGCAATTCGCATGGCGAAAAATAGCCGCCGCTCCGTTCCGCCTCTTCGCGCAGCATGGCAACAATCGCCGCCGCTCCCAGCGTATCCGCATGGCGCAACGGCCCGCCGCGAAACGGCGGGAAGCCGGCGCCCATGATCATCCCAAAATCGGCGTCGGCGGGCTCCGTGACCACTTTTTCCGCGATGCAACGCGCCGCCTCGTTGATCATCAGCAGCGACATCCGGCGCTGCAATACGGCGCGCGGAGGCGTGGCGGGAGAGGTGTGCCCGCGGCACTTTTGCGCGGCGGGATTCGGCGTCGCCCGCCCCTTCTCGTGGAGATAAAAGCCGCGGCCATTCTTTTTCCCCATCATTCCGGCGCTCAGCATGCGTCCCAGGATGGCCGGCATGTGCATGTGGCCCGGAAAGGCGGCTGCCAGCGTAGCGGCGACATCCTCGGCTACGTCCAGCCCCACTTCGTCGATGAGCCGCAGCGGCCCCATCGGCATGCCGAAATCGAGCATTGCCGCGTCCACCTCTTCCGCCGGCGCGCCCTTTTCGAAAAGATCGCCGGCTTCCACGAGGTAGGGGAGCAGGATGCGATTGACCAGGAACCCGGGGCTGTCCCGCACCAACACGGGCATCTTGCCGATTTTTTGCACGAATCGAAGCGCCGTGGCGGCGGTTTCCGCGCTGGTCTGGCCGCCGGTGATGACCTCGACCAGCGGCATCCGGTGGACGGGATTGAAAAAATGAATGCCGATCACGCGATCCGGGCGTTTCACGCTATTGCCCAGCTCCGATATGGAGAGAGCGGAGGTGTTCGTTGCGAGGATGGTCCGTTCCGGCGCGACTTCGTCCAGCCGCTGAAAGATGCGCTTCTTTAAATCCATCTTTTCGACCGCGGCTTCGATGACAAGGTCCACGGCGCCGAGCGGCGCTTCCGTCGCGGTGGGCGAGATGCGATCCATCGCGTCGCGCGCCTCCCGCCTGTCCAGGACATGCCTTTTGACGGCGTCCGCGTAGAGTTTTGAAATGCGGCTCATCCCTGCGCCAACGCGTTCGGGATCGATATCGCGCATGAGAACGCGCAGGCCGCGGGAGCTGAGCCACTGGGTGATTCCAGCGCCCATCACGCCGGCTCCTATGACCGCCGCGCGGTCGATTGCGCCGGGCTTTTCAACCCCGGGCATGCGCAATTTTTTGGCCCGCTCCTGCAAATAAAAAACCCGAATCAGCGCGCGGCATTCCGGCGTTGCGGCCAGTTCCAGCACGGCGGTGCGCTCGCGCTGGAGGGAATTGCCGATGCCATCCGAAACCGCCTGGGTGACGACGCCCAGCGCTTTCGGCAGCGCGGGATAATGGCCGAGCGATTTCGCTTCCATCCTGCGGCGTGCGATGGGCGTGGCGACAGCCGCGGCGGCGCGGTCGATCCACGGCCACCTCCGCGAGCGGCGGCGGGGTTTGCGCACCCATTCCAGCGCCGCCTCCAGCAGCAGCTCGCGCGGGGCGATGGAGTCGATCATTCCCCGCTTGAGCGCCGCTTTGGCCGGCACCGTTTTTCCGGCAAGGATGATGTCCAGTGCTCCCGGCACACCGATGAGCCGCGGCAACCGCGTGCTGCCGCCCCAAGCCGGCAAGATGCCGAGCTGGGTTTCGGGCAGTCCGATTTTTGTCGTGTGATCGCCGGTCGCAATTCGCCATTGGCAGGCCAGGCACATCTCGTAACCGCCTCCAACGCATGCGCCATGGATCGCGGCGACGGTTGGCACGCGCAGCGCGGCGATCCGGTTGAAAACGTGCTGGCCGAGCTCGATAAATTCGCGCAATGCGTCGCCGGTCAATGTCTCCAGCGCTTTCAGGTCCGCCCCGGCGATGAAAATGGAGGGCTTTGCGCTAATAAACACGATGCCTTGCTCGATGCCTTCCAATTTTCCGTCCAGTTCCCGGAGCGTTGCGGCATCGAAGATGTTCGCAGCCGAGCCGGGGCGGTCGAACGTGAGCAGGTGCACGCCGTCTTCCAATATTTCGCGATGGATCGTTTCCATGTTCTAAATTCGTTCCAGCAGCAGCGCGGCGCCTTGTCCGCCGCCGACGCAGGCGGAAACAATGGCACGGCTCGCGTTGCGCCGGGCCAGCTCCTTGAGCGCCGTCAGGGTAAGCCTGGCGCCGGTTGCGCCCACCGGGTGCCCAAGCGCGATCGCGCCGCCGTTGACGTTGAGTTTATTTTCCGGGACATCGCCAAGGGATTGCAAAACGGCGAGCACCTGCGCGGCGAAAGCCTCGTTGATTTCGATGAGATCGACATCCGCCGGCCCGAGCCCCGTCTCCTGTTGCAGCCGGTGGATTGCGGAAACCGGCCCGAGGCCCATTCGTTTCGGATCGCAGCCGGTGTACGCCCACGCCACGAGTTTGCCCAGAGGCTTGAGGCCCAGCTCCGCCGCGCGGGTTTCGCCCATGACCAGCAATGCCACCGCGCCGTCTGTGATTTGCGAGGAGTTGCCCGCGGTCACCGATCCATGCCTGGGATCGAATACCGGTTTCAGTTTTCCGAGCATTTCCATCGATTGATCGTTGCGCGGGCCGTGGTCGCGCAACACCGCGTGTTTGCCCCCATAGACGGGGATAATCTCCTCTGCCAGCCTGTCTCGCGCGGCCTCGGCAAGCTCGTGCGAGCGCAGCGCAAAATCATCCTGGCGGCTGCGCGGGATTTTGAATTCGCGCGCGAGAACTTCCGCGGTTTCGCCCATGTTGAGCCCGCTGATGGGATCGGTGAGACCCAGTTTCAGCGCGATGCGCGGCTTGAAATCTTCCGGACGGAATGAGGCGAGCGCCGCCAGCTTCGCGCCCATGCCTTTCGCGCGGCCAAGCACGCCGAATTTTTTCGCGGCGCGTTCGGAATAAAGCAGCGGCACCTTCGACATGCTCTCCGTTCCTCCCACTATGAAGACGCGCCCATGCCCGCCGCCCAGCCGTTCCGCGGCGGTGGTGACCGCTTCAAAACCGGACGCGCAATTCCGGTGGACCGTCGCAGCCGGCACGCTCTCCGGCAGTCCCGCGCGCAATGCGATCACGCGGGCGACATTGACGGCATCCACCGGCTGGCAGACGCAGCCAAAGATGACTTCATCCACGAGGCCGGGATCAAAGCCGGTGCGCGTCAGCAATGCATTGACCGCGATGCGGCCCAGATCATCCGCTGAGAGAGCGGCGAGGTCCGCGCCCATTTTACAAAACGGAGTGCGCACTCCATCGACGATGACGAGCGATTCAGGCATGGGTAAGTTGGGTTGATTCCCCCGGCGCAACGGCCTTGGGACGATGATCGACCACGCGCTGCTCCTTGAGGGCTATTCCCACGCCGTGCAGCCGGCGCATTTCCTCGGCAGTGTGAAATACGATGGCGTTCGGATGCGTTTCCGTTTCCGCCACAAAGCGCTCGTAGAGCGCTTCCCGCGCATCCTCCTCGCTGCATCCGCCGGCCTTGTTTACGTGCAGGATCAATTCATCCAGTTCCAGCGGATCATCATGGGTTTTGCGGATTTCCACCTGCCACGTCGCCACCTCCTCGCAATTGTCCAGCACATGCTCCAACTGATTGAAGTCGATGAGTGTCCCCTTGAGCTTGTCCAGGCGCATCTCGCGAATCTCGGAGGTGCGGGAGATATCGCCCATGATGCGCGGCATATTGCGGCCGCAGTGCGGGCATTTTCCATGCACGATGCCGCCGCTGGCGATATCGCCGGTGCGATAGCGGAGCACCACGCTCCCGCGGGCTTCGAGCGGCGTCCACACCACCTCGCCGGCCTCGCCCTCGGGCATTTGCGCGCCGGTAACGGGATCGATGATCTCCATGATGCCGAGATCGGGACTGAGATGGTAGCCTGTGTCCGTGCCGGGACATTGCGGCCATGCCATTTTTGCCTCCGTAAAACCGTAGATCGGCAGCACATCGACCGGACTGGCGCCCAATTCCGCCGCAAGCGCCCGGAGCCGGCGGCGCATCCCCGAAGGCGCTTTCTCTCCGCCCAGGACGATCTTCGAGAGCTTCGCGCAGCGCACCCCTTCATCCACCGCGGCCCGCAGCAAATGGTAAAGAAACGTCGGCATGCCAATGAGGACGTCGGGATCAATCTTCCGCATCAACCGGAGATTGCCCTCCGTGCCCAGCGCCTTGCCTCCGCCCGTGCTTACCATGAAGACGCCGTACTCCATGCCCGCGTAATGGGTTTGCCAGAAGGCGAGGTGCGGTGCGAAGGGGAACAGGTTCAGCATCCGCATATCGCGCCGGGCGGCGCAGATGCGCATGACGCGCGCGCCCGCCATCGAGAGCACCTTGATATCGTGAGCCGTGTAGAGAAAAGGCGCGGGCTCCGCTGAGCGCCCCGTGGTGCTCGTCAGCATGAGGGGGCGGAATTCGCGCTCCAGCTCTTCCTTCACCGTCTCGCGCCCCCGGACCAGCGCGGCGAGGATGTTCGCCGGGCGCCGCTTCAGCACACTCTCCGCGGGCGCGAGGACGAATTGCCGCGCATCCTTGAGCAGATCCTCCTTCGAGGAAAACGGGATTTGCTCCATGCATTGAAAATCGCGCAAATCGCCGGCGCGGATGTTCGATTCCTTGAAAAGCGCCCCGTAATGCGGGGAGAACGGAAGGACCGTGGACGAGAGGTAGCGCCGCAGCTTGAGCATCTGCCAGGCGCGCAGCGATTTTTTATCCAGCGAGAGCCAATGCGGCTGTGGGTTTTTCATACGGTTGGGTCAATGCTTTGATCTCCGCGAGCTGCTCGAGGGCGACCTTGCGCCCCAGGGCGATGTATTTGCCGGGGTTGGTGAAATCGTGCCAGCGGGCGTCGCACACCCATGGGCGCAGGACCACGTCCGCGATGTGGCCGGACTGCTCCGCAACGCGCATCTGCCCGCCAAAGTTTGCCCGCATCAGGATATCGCCCACATTCCCGCGTGCGAAGTAATTGAGGTAGGTGTTCAGCCAATGGCGCAGGCCACCGTGTTTCCTGGCCGCCGCCGAACCGTTCTGAAGCTCCATGCACATGCTCAGATGGGCCGGAGTGGGGATGGTATTGACGGCGACAATGCGCTCGATGCCCATGTCACTGAGCACGTCCACAGGGAGGGGATCGGCGATGCCGCCGTCGATCAGCAAATGACCGTCGCGCAATACCGGCACGCAAATGCCGGGAATCGCGATGCTCGCCTCGACCGCATCCGCCACCTCGCCGCGGGAGAAGGTGACGCGGTCCAGGGTCTCCAGGTCCGTGGCCACGATGCGCAACGGGCGGACCATCTCCATGAATTTTGCATGCCCGATTGCGCGGTGCAGCCGGTGAATGACCCGGCGAGTCCGGAAGAATCCCTGCCGCGGCGGGATGACGGGGTCCATCAGGCAGATAAGGCCCCAGCGGTGCTCCAGCGCGCGCGCAATCTTCTCGCAGGCCACTCCGTCGTGCCCATAGGCCCACACGGCCCCCACGTAAGCGCCCATGCTCGCTCCGGCGACCGCGTCGATCTCGATGCCATTTTCCTCCAGCACCTGGATGACGCCGATGTGCGCCAGCCCGCGCGCTCCGCCGGAGGAAAGCGCCAGGCCCACGCGGCACCGCCCTATCTCCCTGGCCATCCGGCGGACCTGTGCGTCAAATGCCGCGGAGCCGCCCGGCGCACCGCTCAGAGGAAAACCGTGCAGCATCGAATGGACCGCGCAGCCGGCCTTTTCACAATCCTGGGCAAATCGCGAAGCCTGCTGAAAGGTATCCGCACAGATCACCGCATTGATGTGTCTGTAAGTGCCGCCCGGACGCGCCCCGAGATTACCCATGAGTACCTTCATTTGATACAAGCTGCCGTTCTCCGGACGCATCAGGATGTAAGTCAAATCCGCCTGGACCAGGCACTCCAGCAGCACTGGCTGCGGGAGATCTTTGCCCGCATCTACGAGCACATAGTCAAAGTGGCTGCCCAGATGGCTAAGAAAGGGGGCCACAAAAGCGGCTTCCCCCGGATCGGCGCCGACCTGCACATCCATCTCGAAGCATCGCGGATTGATCTCCCGGACCTGCCTGGAAAAATGGAAGATGCCGTTCAGCGTGGGCGCCATGTCCGCCCAATCGCCCAGCGCCAGGGGCGCCGGCGCCGGGCTGAAATGCACCCGCAAGACCGTGCGGTGCGTGATCTCGCCCAAGGCATCCGCCAGGCGCCGTGCCAGCACCTGCTCGTGGGAGCGGGCGGCCAGCGCGTGGAGCGCCACGATGCGCTTGCCGGCGACCGGTTGCCGCCGCTCCATGATGCGGCGAACGATGGACTGCGTCAGTTTTCCCGCGACTTTCGGCTCGTTCTCAAAGACATCGTCCATCTCCTCTGCCGGTATGCGCAACAGCACACTGCGCGTGACCACGGTGACGGTGGAGAGGTAGGGCTCGTGGTGCATCACCTCGCGGTCGCCCAGCGTTTCGCCCGGACCATGGATTGCGGTGATCAGATGACCCGTGGGATCCACATGGCGCGATTCGCAGCGGCCACTTACGATGAGATACATTCCCTTGCAGGGATCATTCTGCGAGAAAACGACGCTGCCCTTGGGAAATTCGCGCAGCCCCTCGCCACTGGCCAGCCTGCGCAGCGTCGATGAGGGGAGAAGGGAAAGAAACCGATGAGACCGAAGGAAGCGCGGGTTGATCTTCATATCGCCCTCCCGGGGAAAGGCGGCGGAGATAGCTGAGATTCAGCGGGTGCGCTTAGGTTACTAAGTCTGGATTCAGTTATGACCGTCGCCGGTCCACGGTAATCAGGTAAATCTTATATTTTGGGTTATCTCGGAGGTCTGTCGTTATCGGGCTGTACCCGAGGGTAGCATGGCGTCTTTCTGTCGTCAATATTTCGGGTCCGGCATCAGGAAAGGCCGTATCAGGATCATGCGTAAATGCCTCATGCCCGGGTTTTGAGACGCAACGCCATATGGCCCATGGCTGAATCGCACGCCACTTGACGCACATCCCCGGCGAGCTATCGTCGCTTTTCCACCTCAACGGATCTCTATGATGAAAATCGCCGTTTCGCTCTTTGCCGCCCTGCTGCTCGGCGCGCTGCCCGTGGCATCCCGGGCGCAGGCTCCCGGTCAGGCGCCCGCCACCACCCCCACTCCGCCGCCCGCCAGTCCGGATACATTCAAGACGGCAGACGCCCTCTGGCAGCACGTTCAGGACTTGAGGCGGGGACCTAAGGAACGGCCCCAGACAGAGGCGGAGTACGACGCGATGATCACCACGATGTATTCGCAGATCGATACCGCGATCACTGCGTTCCTGAAGCGCTACCCGAACGATCCCCGGCAGTGGGAAGCAAAGCTGCTCCAGATCAACGCGAAGACCATCCCCGCCCGGGTTTCCGGACAGCGCTTGAACCTGGATGAGGTGAGGGCAGAGATCCAGCCGATCGCCGATGCGAAGAATGCGCCGGAAGATGTGCGGAAGGATGCGCGCCGCCAGTTGCTGCTGATCGCCGTCAGCTCGCTCAGGGAAGGGGACAAGACGGTCACGGGGGATTCCATCGTGAACCAAATACATCAGTTTGCCACCGACTTCCCCAACGATGCCGGCATGCCGGTGGATAAATACAAGATCGCGATGGCGCTCAAGGATGCCGCGCCGGACGCCTCGAATACTCTGCTCAAAGAACTGGCGGCTTCCGGACAGGGCCGGCTCGCGGATATGGCCGGCAAGCAACTGAGCCTCGCGGATGAGCTCAAGGCTCCGCTCAATCTCCATTTTACCGCCGTGGACGGCACGCCGGTGGATCTTTCCAAGATGCGGGGCAAGGTGGTGCTGATCGATTTCTGGGCCACCTGGTGCGGCCCCTGCAAGCTGGAGGTGCCCAATGTCGTGGAGACTTACCGGAAACTGCATGACAAAGGCTTCGAGATTATCGGCATCTCTCTGGACCAGGACAAGGATTCGCTGCTCAAGTACACTGCGGCGAATGGCATGACATGGCCGCAGTATTTCGACGGAAAGGGCTGGCAGAATGAAATTTCATCCAGCTTTGCCATTCAACAAATCCCCACGATGTGGCTGGTGAATAAAAAGGGATATGTCGTCAGCATGAATGGCCGGGTCAATCTTGAGAATCAGGTGAAGAACCTGCTGGCGGAATAGCCGCCGGATTTTTGTGCGGCCTCCGCCGCCGGTTCGCCGTATTGGGGGCTCCGCAAACTCGCGCCAGATGTGTGGAAAGCAGAATTTGCGCTTCTGCGTCCTCCCTGATAGCCCTTTCTCCAGTCTCCTCCACCAAACACCCCCCATGCGCCGTTCCTCTTTCTTTCTGGCCGTCATTCTTTCAACCATTCTTTCCGCGCGCCCGGCGCTTGCGGAGGATAACGGGGTGGCGCTCTCGCCGCCGATGGGCTGGAGCAGTTGGAGCTTTGTGCGGGAGCATCCCACGGAGCAGAATATCGAGGCCCAGGCCGATGCGTTAAAATCGACGGGGTTGTCCGCGCATGGGTACCAGTATGTCAATATCGACGATTTCTACTACCTGGACCCCGCAAAGACGGTGGACGATTTTGGACGCTGGGTGATCGATGCGAAGAAGTTTCCGCACGGGATGGCTCCGGTGGCGGAGCATGTTCACGCGCTCGGCCTGAAATTTGGCATGTATATGACGCCCGGAATTCCCGTGGCCGCTTACAAGCGCAATACGCCCATCGAGGGGACGAATTATCACGCGCAGGATATCGTGTTGAAGCCGCTGAAGTTCGCGACCAATTACAATAACTCCCTGGGAGCGGATAATGGCCATGTCATGTACCGGATCGACTTTTCAAAGCCGGGGGCGCAGGAATTTCTCAATTCCTGGGCGCGCATGCTGGCCTCGGATGGAATCGACTATTTGAAACTGGACGGGATTGGCGACAGCACCATCGCGGACATCGCGGGCTGGTCTAAGGCGCTGCGTTCCAGCGGGCGCCCCATCCACTTCGAGCTGTCCAACTCGCTTGATCCCGCCCGGGGCGATGTCTGGCGGCGCCTGGCCAATGGATGGCGGATCAGTGGCGATGTGGAGGCGTATGGGGGCAGGGGATCCTTTCCGCTGACCCGATGGAGCAAAGTTTACAGCCGGTTCATCATGGAGCCAAAGTTCACGCGGTGGGCGGGTCCCGGCGGCTGGAATGATCTCGATTCTCTGGAGATCGGCAATGGCAGCGACGATGGCATTAACCCCAATGAGCGCCTTTCGGCGGCTACGCTCTGGGCCATCTCCTGCTCGCCCCTCTTCCTCGGCACGGACCTGACCCGGTTTGATAAGGGCGATATGCCTTTCCTTACCAATGAGGAGGTTCTCGCCGTAAACCAAAAGGGACGCGCCGGCGCTCCTTTGACTTACAATACGCCGCTCCAGACATGGCGCGCGCTCGAGCCGGACGGCACTTATGCCGTGGCGCTTTTCAACACGGGCAAGCAGCCCGCATCCGTGGGAGTTACCTGGGCTCAACTCGGTTTTGCCGGCGGAGCCACGGTGCGGGATCTCTGGACACACAAGGACCTGGGCAAAATGGCGGACGGATTTAATGACACCGTGGATATCCATGCCGCCCGCCTCCTGCGCGTAACGCCGGAGATGCCGGTTACGCGCTATCTTGCGGATTCTCCGGACTGCGTGATGGGCGGCGGTGCGGTGCTACGAGATCAAAGGGTGGCCTCGCATGGAGTGATCGCCGGGAATCTTGGCAAGAGCGGATCATTGACATTCAATCAGGTTCACGTGCCAACTGCGGGAACTTACAAGGTGACGTTCCTCTATATGGATGGCGATGCCGGACGGTCCGCTCAAGTCGCCATCGACGGCGGCGCTCCGGCGACCATCCAATTTCCCGGCACCGGCAGTTGGGACACGACCGGCTCGCTCACCGCCTCGCTCGTGCTCAAGGCAGGCGCGAACGCCATCGCCATTACCAATCCCCAGGCTTACGCTCCGGATATTGATTCCATCGTAATCCAGGCGTGGAAATAGCGCGCCGCCGCGGGCGCTAAGGCTGGATTTCAGCCACGCAGCCACTTCTCAAATTCCTCATCGAGCCTTGCCAGCATCGTATCCGTCTTCCAGCTCGCGTCTGCAAACCTTCCCCACTTGGTGAGATCGTGGTCCTTGCCGGCGCCTTCGATCTCCGTAATGAACTCGTTTACCAGGCCCAGATTATCCCGATGCTTTTCCCGGAGATGTTGCTTGCACGCTTCCGCGGACTGTTGCTGCCGGTTCTTGGTGCCGAGGGCCATGGCGGTGAGTGTATTCGCCGTCTCTCGATTGTAAACAACGAGCGTGCGCGAATGAGCCGGCGCGAACTGCTCCGTGTTATCGCTGGCCCGCCCGGTACGGCCACCTGGCAGGACGGCGGGCGGGCGAGTCACCATTCGAATGCGACTACGCCCGCCCGATTCTGATTCGCGGTCCTTTTAGGGGGCGATGAGGTACAAACCGACCGCATCCGTTCCCGAGACGCTGGTGCCGCTGGTAACGGCGGTCACGAGACTATTGAAGGTTCCGGAGGACGTGGTTTTGTTGGTGACATCCCAGTTCAGCGTCTGAACATCGCCACCGCCAATGCTCTTGGTGGTGTAGCCATTGCTGCCGGTGATCGCAGCCGTGACATCCTTGCCGCCAAGGATGAATTTCTGAATGAAGCCCGTGGTGCTACTGACGGCCGGAGCGGTGAGTGTAAACGTACCTGCGCTGGAGCCACTGTTCAGGAGCACGACCGACGCCGACTCCGTCACCCCATGTTCGAGATAGGCGCCGTAGGTTTGGTTGGAACCGTCACTCCCAGTGAGGCCGATGCCGATGAAGGCGCTATCGGCCCCCATAATCCCGAGGTCCGGGGCCGCGCTGGAACCGCTGGCGCCGACTGCGCTGATCGTCATCGAACCGCTGGTAAACGTATAGGAGTCGGCTTTATCGAGACGGTAGCCGGCAGGCGGAATAAGGAGCTTCACACTAAAGTTTGTGAAATCGAGATAGGGCACCCCGGACTTTTCAATTCCAGCTTTGAGCCGGAGCATCCCGGATACCTCATCTCCGAAGATTCCGTTTTCAAAATAAAGAAAAGGGAAGGTGCCGGCGGCGATGTTGTTGACGATCGTAAACGGGTTCTTGCCGCTGACGTCAACCACCGAGCCTTGGAGGTAACCAACGATTCCCGGAGCGATCAGTTCGACAATCTCATCGAAATCCTCATTGCCCTCACCCCCGCCAATAGAATCAAGGACGCCGCTGCCGGTGACCTCGATTTCGCCGTCGATCGTGTAAGTGTAAATATGTGAGGGAGT
>DATAXI010000047.1:0-15265 GCA_036266845.1 Chthoniobacteraceae bacterium
ATGAACTCACCGCCCAGCGTGGCAGCCGTATCGCGAGCCAGCAGGTGGAGATCGACCGCGAGCGCCCCGCCAATGTGACTCTCGCATTCGCCTCCGGCAGAATCGCCGTCCGCAGCGATCCCCCGGGCGCGGAAATCTTCATCGCCGGCGCCGCGCAGGGGCGGGCTCCCCTCACCCTGGAATTGCCGACCGGCGATCAGGAGATCGAAGCCCATTACCGCAATTGGCCTCCCAGTCGCGAGGCCGTGAGCATCCGGCGAGGCGATAATCCGCCGCTCGATTTCACATTCCGCAATGGCAGCGTCAAAATCACCAGCGCCCCTGGCGGCGCCATCGTCATCCAGAGCGGCATTGAACTGGGCCGCACCCCCCTTCCCATCGATGAGGTCGCGCCGGGGCCCGTGCAGTACGAGTTGCGCCTTGCGGGATACAAATCCGCGATCGTCACCGGCACCGTCGCTCCCGGAGGCCAGGCCTTCCTTGCCGCGCGGCTTGAGATGAAGCGCAGCCCCCAGCCCGGCCAGCCGTGGCAAAACAGCCTGGGCATGAAATTCATTCCGCTCAACGGCCTCTACTTTTCCATCTGGGACACCCGCGTCTCCGATTACGATGCCTTCTGCGCCGCCACCGCCCACATCTGCCGCAAGCCTGATTTTCAGCAGAGTCCCACTCATCCCGTGGTCCTTGTCAGTTGGAACGATGCGCAGGACTTCTGCAAGTGGCTCACGCAAAAAGAGGTGCAGGAAGGCACCCTGGAGGAAGGCCAATTCTACCGCCTGCCCACCGATGCCGAGTGGAGCGCCGCCGACGGCCTCCCGCCCGAGGGCGGCGCCACCCCGGAGGAGCGCGATGGCAAGCTGCGCGGCCTTTATCCCTGGGGCAGCGCCTGGCCCCCACCTCCCCGCAGCGGCAATTTCGCCGATAAATCCGCCGGTCGCCACGGCCAGAAAATCATCGAGGGCTACAACGATGGCTGGGCTGCGACGTCCCCGTGCGGAGCCTTTCCCGCAAATCGGCTGGGCCTCTACGATATGAGCGGCAACGTCTGGCAATGGATCCAGGATGGCTACCGCGGCGATGCTGCCACCGCGCGCGACTGGGGTGTCCTGCGTGGCGGCTCGTGGGGCACCGGCAGCCGTAGCGAGCTCGAGAGCTGCTACCGCAACGTCGTCGATCGCAACGACAGCGACGTCATCTATGGCTTCCGCTGTGTACTGGTAACCGGGCAGTAAACATTCGAGAAAATGATTCCCTGCGGATTGCGCCGGAGCGCCCGATTGAGTCCAGGTTTCCCGGTGAGGATTGCATGGATGATCCCTGCCGAAATCCTGGCGCGAATCGTCCCTTCCGCCACCGGAACCGTCTCCAGCACATGCCTGCTCTTTCCCAGGAAATCAGTGGTTCAGGAGACTAGACTTGCGTTTCTCCTGATGCCACGTTGCCGGTGAATTTATGACTTACCGTACTTGCCGGCGTCCCTTTGGCGGAAAGATGGCCCTCGTTTCCCTCTCGCTGCTTGCCAGCCTTATCTCTTCCCTGCCCGCCTTAGCCCAAGGCGGCTATAAGGATCCCAAGACTCCCGTCGAGCAACGCGTGGAGGATCTCCTCAAGCAAATGACGCTCGATGAAAAAATTGAGATGCTGAGCGGAAGCGGCTTCATGGATACCCATGGGAATGCGCGTCTGGGGATTCCCGCATTGAAAATGAGCGACGGGCCGATGGGCACGCGATGCTACGGGCCCTCCACGGCCTATCCAAATGGCGTGATACTCGCGGCGACCTGGGATCCCGATCAGGCATTGCGCGCAGGCCAGGCGATAGGACGCGATGCGCGCGCCCGCGGAGTGCACATCCTGCTGGCCCCAGGGATGAACCTGTACCGCGCCCCGATGTGCGGACGAAATTTTGAGTATCTGGGCGAAGACCCGCTGGTGGCCGGTACCATCGCCTCCGCCTACATCCGCGGCGTGCAGAGCCAGGGGGTCGCGGCGACTGCCAAGCACTTTGCCGGCAACGAGCAGGAGTATAACCGCCACAACCTGAACACCCAGGTGGACGAGCGGACCTTGCGGGAGCTTTACCTCAAGCCCTTTGCAATGGCGGTCAAGAGCGGCGTCTGGTGCGTGATGGACTCCTACAATCCGCTCAACGGCATCCATGCGACCCAGAACGACTGGCTTAATAACATCTTTCTCAAAGGCGAACTTGGATTCAAAGGCGTCGTGATGTCCGATTGGTGGGCCTGTTACAACACAGCCGGCATGGCCAACGGCGGCCTGGACCTGGAGATGCCTAAAGGCAAATATTTTAACGTAAAGGCGCTTATGCCCCTCATTGACGGAGGCAAGGTGACGGAGGCGACCATCAATGACAAAATCCGACGCCAGTTGCGGATGGCGTTCAGCATGGGCTGGTTTGACCGTCCGCAGTTGGATGCCTCCATTCCCAGGGACGATCCGCAAAACGCGAAAGTTGCGCTCCAGGGAGCCCGCGAGGGAATCGTGCTGCTCAAGAACGCCGGCAACCTGCTGCCTCTCGACCGGGCGAAGGTGAGGAAAATCGTGCTCCTGGGGCGCAATGCCGATCCCGCTGTCGTCGGCGCATCCGGCAGCGCATTTACGCACCCGTTCCATTCCGTAAGTACGCTCGCGGGACTCAAGGCCGCCGCGGGCAGTCTCATCCAAATCGTCCGCGTCCCCTGGACTCCAAATCAGAACGCGGTGCCCGCCGAGTTTGCGGACCAAGTCAAGGGGGCCGATGCGGTCATTGTCTGCGTTGGATTCAACGACCAGCAGGATCACGGGGCCGACTCGAAACGTTCTGGCTCGGAAGGCGAAGGAGCGGACCGCACCTATGCGTTGCCGCAGGGGCAGCCCGCACTCATCCAATCCGCCGCCGCGCTCAATCCCCATACCATCGTCATCCTGAATGCGGGAGGCAGCGTGCGAACGGCGGATTGGATCGATCAGGCGCCCGTCCTGCTGGATGCCTTTTACCCCGGTCAGGAGGGTGGGACGGCCATCGCGGAAATCCTCTTTGGCGACACCAATCCTTCCGGGAAGCTCCCTTTCTCCTGGGAGAAACGCTGGGAAGATTCCGCCGCCTACGGTAACTATCCCACCGCCGGGAATCCGTATGCGAACACTTACAAGGAAGGCGTCTTCCTTGGCTACCGCTGGTTTGATGCAAAGGGAATCGCGCCATTGTTCCCGTTTGGCTATGGGTTGAGTTACACCACCTTCGCGTTATCGGACCCGATTGCCAGAATCGAAAACAGCGATTCCAATAGTGGCAGCAGCGACATTGAAGTAACTGTTACCGTCCGGAACACCGGCGCCCGGGCGGGTGTCGAAACCATCCAGGCGTATGTCCACCCTCCCACGGCTGATGCGCCGCGACCGGTTCGGGAATTGAAGGCGTTTTCGAAAGTCGCCCTCCAGCCGGGCGAGAGCAAAAGCGTTACCATGCACATCGCCCGGGGCGATCTGGCCTATTGGAATCCGGCGTCAAAAAATTGGGTTGTTACTTCTGGCGGCTACACCGTGGAAATCGGAGATTCGTCGCGGAATCTGCCGCTGAAGACGGGATTCAGCCTCTGACCGGCGGATCGAATTTCAGGTTTTGACCCGGCCTGGAGTCATTATCAGGCGGGACGTTGCTGACCTGCGTTTGCCATCGAGGGCTGACGGATGCCGATCCCCTCGATGCACGTTGCTTCTCATCGGCGCATTAGCTCAAGGGCGGCCGGCCTTTCAACAGCCATTCCATAGTTCGCCCGCGAGTGACATTTTTCGTAAAATCACCGCGTCGTAAACACGTAAAATTAAGTCGCGAGCGCGTATGGAAGATAATTTATCCGCGGCCATATTAGCCGACGATTCTACGGCTCATCCGGAGATCCTCCATCCGTCGAGACCCCCAATACCAGAATAGTATCATGAAATCCCCCGCAATTTCCCTGATCCAAAACCCCCGCCCGTCGCGCATTCCCGCCGCGCTCGGGGTCATGATGCTCATTTTCGCCGTATCGGCGCCGGCGATGGCCAACACCAAATCCTTCATTACCGGCACCGCGGCGGATTTGGGCGCCGCGGGCGCATATACCAGCGGCAGCCTTCCCGGCACGTCCAGTGATGTCGTCTTCGCTTCCGGCACCAGCTACACCAACGCCTCCTCCCTAAGCGTCTCGACCGCCAGCCTCAGCATCGGCACTATGAATGACGCGAATTCCGCATCCCTGACCGTGTCGGAGGGCAATGGTCAAACCCTCACGCTCAATGGCGGGTCCAACTCCTTTGCCAGCGGCGATGGCGGCACGGCCAATGACGACGTCTTCGTGGCCGCCGGCGGCACCATGAACTTGTCCGTCGCCACGACCATCGCCTCCGGCCTCACCAGCGCTTATATTGACAACCAGGGCACGCTGGCCCTGGGCCTGACCTGTTACCGGCGTCATCTCCGGCAGCTTTGCGAATGCCAATCTGCCCGCAAATTATGTGGTGGAAACGGTCGGCAGTTCTCTGGAACTGGTTGCCGTGCCGGAGCCGGGCTCCATCGGCATCGTGCTGGCCGGGTTTGGCATGCTGGCCGGCATGCAGCGCTGCCGCCGCTCCCGAATGGGGAGCTGATTGCATTAAATCATGAAGAGTACCTATCTTGAACCCGCCAGGGAAATACCGGTTAAGTGTGAAGTGGATGTTCTCGTTTGCGGGGCGGGCCCCTCGGGCTTTGCCGCCGCGGTGGCTGCCGCTCGCGCGGGCGCTTCCACACTGTTGATCGAACAGACCTCCGCTGTCGGCGGTGTCGCCACCTCCGGCATGATGAGCCATTGGACCGGCGATTCCGAAGGACCCATCCTGGATGAGTTGCTTCATCGCGCCTGCGAGATCGAGCGCGATTACCATTATTACGGGGCCAAGGTCCTCAAGGGGCGGAATATCAATAATCCGGAGAAAACGCGGGCTGTGATGCTCGAGATGCTGGAGCAATCTGGCGCGCAAGTGCAGCTTTACACGCTCGCGGCTTCCATCATCAAACAGGGCAATCGCGTTTGCGGCATCATCACCGAGAGCAAGTCCGGACGCGAGGCGATCTTCTCAAAGGTGGTCATTGACGCCACCGGCGATGGCGATGTCTCCGCCAAAGCCGGAGCGGAATATATCAAAGGCCGGGAAAGCGATCAGGCGATGCAACCCGTCACGGTGATGTTCAAGGTGGGCGGCGTGGATACCTCCCGCGCCATTTATCCCGGCGAGTTCGAAGATTACATCCAGGTGCCAAACGGTGAAATCCAGGCCCTGGCGCGCGAGCAATTGCCGCGGCCCGCCGGCCACGTGCTTCTTTATCCCACCAGCCTTCCCGGTGTTGTCACGGTCAACATGACCAACATGACGGGCATCGATGGCACCAAGGTCGAGGATCTCACGCGCGGAGACATCGGTTGCCGCCGGCAGATTCCTCTCATCGTTGATTTCCTCCGCCGCAACGCCCCTGGCTATGAAAACTGTTTCGTGGTAAGTTCCGCGCCCATGCTCGGCGTGCGCGAGACGCGCCACTTCGAGGGCCTGTACATTGTTCAGAAAGAGGATATCGAGGCGGCGCGCATCTTCGATGATTGGATTGCCACGCGATGTTTCTTCAACTTTGACATCCATTCCCTGACCGGTCCCGGACTGGATGACAACGGCGCGCAAAACGACTTCGCGCAAAAGCGGAAGTACACGCTCCCTTACCGCGCGCTGGTGCCAAAGTCCGTGGACGGCCTCCTCTTTGCCGGTCGCAATATCTCCGGCACGCATGTCGCACACTCGAATTTTCGAGCAATGGCGATCGCCCTGAATATCGGCCAGGGCGCCGGCATCGCCGCGGCCTTGTGCGCACGCGAGGGGAAACAGCCGCGTGAGATGAATGTCGAAAGTATTCAGGCTATACTGGTATCCCAAGGAGTAACCCCGTGATCCGCCGCCGCTTTCTCACATCCGCCCTCTTGGCGCTGGCCCTGCTGCCGCATGCGCGTGCGGAGTTCCCGGTCACCCGGAAGCCACGCGCCGTTCCACCCCCGCCACAGGGAAGTTATCAGGTCTTTCCAGACCAACCCCGGCAGATCATCAAAGGCCTGGGCTTCGAGATCCAGTCGGATTCCATCGGCTCCGGCAATCATGGCCTGCCGGCAGAGTTCTCCGGCGTGCCGCACGATCTCACGCCCGGGGAACGGGAGCGCTTCTACAAGGAAATGCTCCACGGTTTCCGCTACTGCCGCCTTGCCGCGGGCCTCTATTGGCGAGGCCTGGACCCCGATCAAAAATATTTCCAGGAACGCTGGCCCGGCCAGGCTGCGGAACTCAAGGAGATGATCCAGCAAGCCGGAATCGAAGGCGTTTCCTTCGAGTATTGGTCTCCGGCTCCCTACTGGAAAGCCAGCGGGCGCCTCGTGGGTCAGTCGCCCGGCACCTGTCTGCGCTGTTTCAGCAAGAGCTTTGCGAACGATCCCGTCTATCACGGCGATGTGGATCGCTTCCTCGCGGATTACGGGCAGGCCATCCGGCGCGATCTCCAAACCCTTCGTGACGCAGGAATCCCCATTACGATGTGGGGATTGCAGAATGAGCCCTTTGCGAACACACCTTATTCCTCCTGCATTTATACACCGCAGACTTACAGCAAGACCTTCCTTGCGGTGGCTCCCGTGGTGCGCGCGTTCGATCCTAAAATCTGGATTACCGCCGATGACGCGAATATGGGCTACGTCCGTCCCGCGCTTCAAAATCCTGCCAATATGGGGTTGATCGACGCATTCGTCGTCCATGACGTCGGCGGCAATTCCAAGGATGTCAGGAAACCGCTCAGCGACCAGCGGCCCGGCTATCAGAATGAGTATGAGTATCTCGCCGGTCCCACCTCGCCGGACCGCTGCCTGAACACTGTCCAGCACATCATGAACTGGTTCCAACTGGCCGAGGCGCCCACCTGGTTCTGGATTCATGCGCTCAAGCCGGTTGGCAATTCCGAGGCCAGCGGTTACGCGCTCGGCTTCTGGCGTGCGCCGGATTACAAGGGGCCGCTCGGTGCGCAATTCGCCGGCCTTCAGCCCGGGCATTGGACCTGGAATCCTTACAACTGGTACGCAGTCGCCGGTTTCCTGCGCCACATGCCGTGGAACTCCCAGGCTGTGACGGTGCATGAAGACCGCAAGGATGACGACCTGCGAATCTTTGCATTCAAGCGCCCGGACGGCAAACTTGTGATCGTCCTTTCCAATCGCAGCGGGAGCCCGTTCACCTTTGATATCAATACCGGTCTCACCGCCGCCACCTTCACCGGCTACCGGTACACGCCCCAGGATGCAGGGCCGGACTTCAACGGGCAAATGATCGCCACGGCCTCCTCAAATTCGTTTGCGCCGCAGCTCGCGACCGGAAGCTGGGAGTTCTGGGTGCAGAATTGACATGCGGGGCGCGGCGCGCCTAAATTTCGCCCCCACCCCCGCATCGATGACAAAATCCGAAAGATCAGGCAGAGTTTCCAAACTGGAATGAAACTCGGATTCGCCGCCGCGTTGCTATTCGCAATGATGATTCCCGCGCATGCGGTCACGGACGCGGATGTCATCGTGTACGGCGCTTCATCGGGCGCGGTGATCGCGGCGGTGGAGGCCAGCAAGGAGGGAAAATCGGTAATCTTGATCTCGCCCGAGCAACACCTGGGCGGCCTCACCAGCAGCGGCCTTGGCTGGGCGGATGTCGGGAAGGTTGCGTATATCGGGGGCTTGAGCAGGGAGTTCTTTCACCGCGTATGGCTGCATTATCGCGATGCCGCGGCATGGCGGTCCGGGGTGGTGCCGAAAACGGTCCATGCGCAGACCCGGGTCGGCAAGGATGACGCGGCGCAAATGATGTATGTGTTCGAGCCCAAGGTTGCGGAGGCGATTTTTGACAGCCTCATGGCCGAGAACCGGATTCCGGTGATCCATGCGCGCCTCGATCTTGCGGACGGCGTGGAGAAAGACGGCAACCGGATCACCGGCCTCCGGGTTGAAGGCGGACCGGTGTACCATGGGAAGGTATTTATCGATGCGACCTATGAGGGGGATCTGATGGCCAGGGCGGGGGTGAAATATACCGTTGGACGCGAAGCCTCGTCGCAATATGGCGAACGTCTCAACGGTATCGAGACAAGGCTGGCAAAGTTGAATCAACTCCCGCCGGGCATCGATCCCTACGTGGAAAAGGGGCAACCGGCGAGCGGCCTTCTGCCAGGCGTCAACCCGCCTTCCTCCGTCCCGGATGGCTCGGCGGACCATAAGATTCAGGCCTATTGCTACCGGATGTGCCTGACCAATGATCCCGATCATCGCATCGAGATCACGCAGCCCGCGGGTTACAATGAGAAAGACTACGAGTTACTCTTCCGCGCAATAGAAGCGGGCGCAAAGGGGTCATTCTTCAAGCTCGATCCGGTCCCCAACCACAAAACCGATTCCAATAACGCCGGAGGGATATCCACCGACTACATCGGGATGAATTACCGTTACCCTGACGCGGATTATGCGGAGCGGGAAAAAATCGCGGAGGCCCATAAGCAATGGCAACTCGGCCTTATCTGGGCCCTGCAACACAGCCCCCGCGTACCCCCGACGGTTCGCGCGTTTTACAGCAAGTGGGGGCTGCCGGACGACGAGTTTACGGACAACGATCACTGGCCCTACGATCTTTACGTGCGGGAGGCCCGGCGGATGGTGGGCGATTACGTCCTGACGGAGCGCATCCTCGAAAGCGGCTCCCCGGCCGCGCGCCCGGTTGCAATCGGCTCCTATGCGATGGACTCGCATAACGTGCAGCGCCTCGTCAGCCCCGGGGGCTTTGTCCTCGATGAGGGGGATGTGCAAAAGCCCGTCAAGAAGCCGTACCAGATCGATTATGGCGTGCTGCTGCCGAAGAAGGCGGATTGCGGGAATCTCCTCGTTCCATTCTGCGTTTCCGCGTCCCATATCGCATTCGGCTCAGTGCGCATGGAATCGGTTTTCATGATTTTGAGCCAGTCCGCGGCTTCGGCGGCAGTGATTGCCATCAACCGAGGCATCGCGGTGCAGGATGTGCCTTATGCGGACCTGCGCGCGAAGCTGGACGCGGGCGGGCAGATCCTCGACGTGAAATGACGTGAGGAGCGCGGCGCCGGGGATAAGGTCATCCCGTCAACGCTGCTCCATGCCAGGAAGCGGGCAACTTATGATTCAGCGAGTGAGTTGAAACTCAACGGGCTGCGCATGACTGCACGAAACTTCGACTTCGGTTTCGGTGGCTGATTCCTGAAGGAGGCGAACGCCCCCATCTCCGGCCAGGCGATATCTTCCTTTCAGGAAAAGATGAAATATGGAAGGTGGCTCCGGCACAGGGGTTCCCGATGCATCAAGGTCGGTCTCAGTATTTGACTTGGGCGCGTCCTTCTTCAGCGGAAACTTGAGATCGGGATCACATGCGCTGACCTTGAGACCGCCGGGCGACTCGGCGATCATCAGCAATGATGGCCGGTCAACCGACATGAGAGGCCCGTTTGCAAAATTGGCCGCCGTGAAGGCTGCGTAGCCGAAAATCCCCGTGGCCCGATCATACACCGCATGGGCGCTGGAATCGCGGCGCAGGATAATGATCGGGGCGCGCGACGGATCGGTCATCGCGTCAGCAAAGGGTTTGGCATCCTGGAATGGCGTACCTACGAGGATGGCATAAATGTAACCGCCGTTCTTCGGTGCAATGCCGTGATTAATCCAGGCGGACGCAAAATTCCCGCTTGCCGGACGGAGGGTGGAACCATTCGGCGAGGTTTGCATCATCCGGGAGAAATGAATGTCTTGTCCGTCCGCCAGCCAGTAGGAGTTACCAAACGCGTCGCCGAGCAATTGCGGCCCGCTGCTCCCGGATGCGGTGGAGGCGAATGGGAAACCGGTTACAGCCCCACCCGCGGCGGAGCTATACGTTGCATCGGCCGGGCTCGGCAGCCTGTTTTGGAAAATGGAAGTTTCAACAGGATAACTCCGATTCACCGAAGAGATGTCCGAGCCGAGACAGACCACGCGGTTGTCAAAGCAGAATACCGATTTTTCGGCGCGCAGTTTATTGCCGTAGAAAGGAGCGGCTTCATTCAGAATCATCCCGAAAACGCCGTTACTTCCATCGAGACTCGTGGCGCCGGCAAAGACCTCCGGCGAAGTGTACATCGTGGTGCCGGCACGGGGAGAATTGAGTTGATCGAATGGCAGATGAACGATGGTTCCCCCCGGCGGGCGGTTCCAGTCCCATCCATCTTCGCCAAAACCGCTGCTGATGCGCCCGCCCGGCCCGAGGATCTCGACGGTGCCGTTGCTTTGGTAACGCCCGAACCGGTTGTTGGCAGCATAGATTTCCGATGCCCAGACATACTTGTCATATCCCTTGATGCTAACCATCCAGTTGGATCTCCGGAGGACAGCGTGAGCGGCGTAATTGAAGACCCAGAAACCGCTGGGATCAGGCTCCGGCGGGACTCCAGCGGAGGCCAGGCTCGCCGGAATGGCGCCGGCGCGGCCCCAAAGTCTCAGCCAGGCCGCGGCGGCATCCGCATTGATGGGAGATGTACCGTCGGGAGTGCCGGCGAGCGCCATATCCAGAAAAGCATTTTTCAATGATTCAATGCTTCCGTCGAAAGGATGGCGTCCGGAGACGTTATTGGTCCAATCGAGGCGATTGCAGTATATTCGCGTCGCCATCATGGCGCGGAGAAAGTTCCGGTAACTCGCGGAGGAGAGCCGGAAGGGTGTGCCCGCGAACCAATGGAATAGATCCGACCCCATTTCATAGGCGCCGATGGCATAGGCCGGATAATCTCCTCCATGGTGAAAAGCCGTGCCGTCCCGCTTGAATCCATCGCTGGTGTCATCCCGCTGGAGCGCAATCATGGCGCTCAGATAGCTCGCGTAGGCGCGCACGAGCCGGCCGCGCTCGATCGGGTCCGGAGTCATCAGCAGCGTGAGCAACTGGCCCACGCTTTCCGTATGAAGCTCATCGAGATTGCACTCCTCGATGGCGCCGGCCGGCTGGAGGCAGCGCCGCGCATTGCTGAACCATTCCATCGCCTCCAGCGTGGGCTTCAGCAGGCCGGCGCGCGCGAGGACATCCCGCATGAAGTAATTTGCCACGTAATACTCCCGCGTCTCGTAGCCGACGTGATGATGAGTGCCCCGTCCATGCCCAACGGCCCAGCCTTGATCCAGGAGATCCGCATTTAGATCCAGGTACATCTTTTCGATTTCGGCGCGTTGCGAAGAATTTCCCGCGTGCCATGCCGCGGCCATCTGGAGCAGCAGTTTACCCGCGGTGCGAATATCGGTATGCCCCATGCGGGCCGCGAAGAAATCCGCCGGAAAAATAACTCCCTCCGACGGCAGCGGCACATACATCCCGCGGATCGTGCCATCCGGGTTGTGGCGCACCTGAAATTCCGCAAAACCCGCCCGCATTTGCGCCATTACGGCATCCGTTACCTTGATGCGCGGAAGAAGCGTCGAGCGGTCGATCTTTCCCATCACCGTCTCAACTCCGGCTAAATCCGAATCCGAGGGCACGGGAAGGCCATCGGTCTTTAAGTCCATGATCTTACGGGACGCCGTCCAATGCTTGTCGAAACCAGCGTCTTTCACCGTCACCTGGTCATCGGAGGTTGCATATCGCGTATCCACCATCTTGTCCGGAGTGATGGCGTCCAGGAAGAGACGGCCACCAGGCCCGGAGGTGGGCGCACAGATGCGGAATCCATCGAACTCCCGGCTGTTGCAAGCCTGCAGGTCGCGCTTTAAGACCACCCAGGCCGTGCGCCAGCCGCGAAAGCCCAGCCGAAAATCAAAGTAACCCGAGACCGACCCGCCGTGCATGAATTCCACCCGGATTGCGTCCTGGCGCGGCGTTTCATTGTACACCCAAAAGGCGAAAGTGGTGGAGGCGGGCATACCGGCGACGGATCCGTCTTTTACAACGATGGGCTGCGCAAAATTCAAGACAGAGCCGGCTTTCCAGTTCCAGCAAAGAGAGGAATCACCGATGATGCTGTGTTCAGAGCTTATCGAGAGCGCGCTGCCAGGGTCGGCGGAAATGTAAGCGGGGACACCATTCTCAAACGAATCCAATGTCTCCGCGGTGCAATGACCCAGGATAAGGGCGAGCAGAACGAACCATATTTTTGAAAACCGGGTGCGAGAAATCCCGATGAGGCGATGATGCATCAACATACCAGGGTACGGCTACGGCAGTGCTTCAGTAAGTTCGCTTTTTTGACTCATGGGCGCCACCGTCATAATTCCGGTGTTCTGGTCATACCCGCAGGTCGGATTCAGAATCGATTCCGCATGGCCATCCCAGAAGGCCACATTCAGGCTGCCGCTGTGCCACTTGAGGGTGCCGGGAGCGATGACTGTACTGTCAAAATCCGTCGGGCTGTAGATGCCGGAGGTTCCGATGCTTTGCTGCTCACAGTCGGAAAGCCATGGAACCTGAGAAGGATGATTGGTGGTGCTTAGTTTTTGGAGCGGCGCGTTGTCCGGGTCGCCGTTGGTGATGGCTACCGATCCGGTCGTGCCGTTCCGAACGACATAGTCGTAAACGACGTAGTCAATATCCGTCCACGACCAGAGAGCCTGGTTTTCGCTGATTTGCGCCTGGCGAGCTGCCAGGGTCGCCGGATCATTATCGGCAGGACAGCGAAATACAGCGATGGTACTGCTATCGGAACCCAAATAAGGCGCAACGCGCCGAAACCAGCGGAGGGAGGTGGAACTGGTAAAATCGCTCCAGGGCACGTCACCATCGTTATCATTGGCGTAGGCGATGGAGCCAATCGTCAACTGGCGGAGATTGCTCAGGCACTTGGTTCGGTAGCCGGCGGCGGTCGCAGACCTCACCCCGGCGAATAGCAGGGCGGCGAGGATGGCGATAATCGCGATCACGATGAGAAGCTCCAGGAGAGTGAAGCCGCCCGGGGCGTCATTTGGCAGGAAGAGGCTGGCGGAGCGCCGGGAAAGCACAGGGAAAATCCTGATGCGGACAGGAGGGAGATCGTTGCGAAAGCGCCTGGGAGTGCGAGAAGCAGGAAAGTGCATGGGAACTAGCGGCTCTTGGACAAACGATTGACCAATATTGCTTCTTCTGTCAACGCAAAATTATCGGGAGACCACTCGAAGAACGCTCCGAAAACGCCGCTCTTTTGAGGAACGCGATATCCCGGTTTCGCTCATTTTACGAGAGAACACCGCCTAAATCTCGCTTTAAAGCGCTTTGGGAGAGGGCCGGTTCATAGAGGCGGCGATGCCGCGTAAAAAAGTGCTTGATCTTGGACAATCGTGTGATTAAAAGTCTCCCCGAGATTTACCGCGACTCACCCAAAATTGCCAGAACCCAAGCCAACTCCGAGGCACTTATGAAATCCAAACCTCTTGATCTGCTGTGCAATCATTACCACCGAACCCGCTTCTCCGCCGGGAGTTCGCGACAACACCCGCGATTCAATCCATGCAGGGTGAAATCAGGATTCGTTCTTGTTGCAGCCGCGATTGCCGCATTCCTGTGCCGTGCCCCCTTGACAGAAGCTGCCAATTTAACCTGGGGCGCGACCGCCGGAGGAGGCAGCGGCAACTGGGATTTGACAGCCTCGGATTGGGCTTCCGGAGGGACTAATGATCTTGTCTGGACCAATAGCTCGAGCGCCTTCTTTGCAGGCGCCGCGGGGACAGTAACCCTGGATTCGACCAATGTTATCGATGCGAACTCACTTACTTTTGATGTCTCGGGTTACACCATTACCGGCGGCACGCTGGATCTTGTCGGGACGACGCCTGCGATTGCCGGCGGAGTCGCCAGTCTTTCGGACACGGTGACATCGGTAATCACAGGCACCAGCGGCCTGAACCTCGGCAGCACCTCGGGTTCGCATCTCAATATCACCCTCGGCGGCGCAAATACGTACACCGGGTCAACGGTGCTGACGGCTGGTGTGTATCTCTATATCAACACGCTTGCAAACACCAGCGCGCCGAGTTCGCTTGGCGAGAGCGGCACAATACAACTCGGTAGCAACGGGAGCACCACCCAAGTATATTATACCGGAACCGGGGGATCGACGAATGCGCTCTGGACGATTGGAGGCAATAGCACAGCGACCAATATTTTCAACAACGGGTCGGGCGCAATCAGCTTCACCAATACGGGGGATGCGGCGGTCGCCACGGGCGCGGGCACCGGCGTCCGAAACATCACCCTGGAGGGCTCGAACTCCGGCGCGAACAGCTTTGGCGAAACGATCAATGATATCAATACGGGGCTGGGCTCCATCACCAATGTGATCAAGACTGGCACAGGCACCTGGGCTCTGACGGGAGCGAACACCTACAGCGGCGGCACAACGCTGAGCGGAGGATTATTGGAGATCGGCAACGCAAGCGCTCTTGGGACCGGCACATTTTCCGTAACGGCGGGGGGGACGTCATTCGACAATACGACCGGGGGTTCCATTTCAATAAGCAATCCCCTTACGCTATCGGGCGGAAGCGTCACATTCGTCGGCAGCAGCGCGATGACCGTCAGCGGTACCACCACGCTCAGCGGCACCGGCTCCTCGATCACCGTTGAAAGCAACTCGCTGACCCTCAGCGGCCCGGTGGTGGAGCAGAGCGGAAGCACGGCCGGATTGGCGGTGTCCGGCGCGGGAACGCTGTGGCTGACAGCCGCGAATAGCTATTCCGGGGGGACAACGATCGGCGGCGGGATGGTCAAGATTGACGGTGTGGGAACCTTGGGCGCCAGCGCGGGCGCGCTGACGCTGAACGGCGGCGGGCTTGATCTCGGCACGACGAGTCAGACGGTGGGAGCACTTAGCATCACTGCCGTTCCATCCAGCGGCAATGTTATCCAGAACGGCAGTATCTCCGCTTCCTCCTACTCGGTCTCGAATACCAGCGGCACCGCCGGCATCACGGCCAACCTTCTGGACCAGGGAGCGGGCAGCACGTTGTCCAAGAGCGGTGCGGGCACGCTGCTGCTTACGGGGAACAACAGTTACTCGGGAGGCTCCACCATCAGCGCCGGCACTGTCGTAATCGGCTCAAGCACGGCGCTCGGCTCCGGTATCATCACCTTCAATGGCGCGACGCTGACCTCTGAAGCGAGCGGCGTGAATATCGCCAATAATGCGCTCCTGGATGCGGCAACCAACGTCACCACCGGAAGCGGCGACACGCTGACGCTT
>DATAXI010000056.1:0-18826 GCA_036266845.1 Chthoniobacteraceae bacterium
CGGTCGTCGTGGAGCCTTCCGGGTTGACCAGTCCGCTCAGGGTTACAGTCTCTGCGCCCAATCCCGTCGCGGAGATCGTACTGACCGCCGGATCCATCAGCGCCGTCACACCGGTGCCGGAGATGCCGATCGTATTGACTCCCGTTGTCGCATTGGAGGTCACGGTGATGGTGCCGTCATAGGCCTCGGGCGAATGCGGCGAGAAGGTGACATTGACCGTTTGCGAGCTTTGGGCGGCAATGATTCCGGCGGACCAGTCGCCCGCATAGCCGAGCGGGTAGGAGATTCCCGATACCGCCATGTCAATGCTCCCGGCATTGGTAATCGTCAGTTGCGCGGTGCCCGTCTCGCTCGCCGCCACGTTGCCGAACGCCATGTTCCCGCTCAGCACGATGACGCTGGTGTTCGGTATTACGACTGTGGCGTTGGGCGCCCCCTCGCGGATTGTCCCGTTGTGGGTATCCGCGATAAGTACCGCTCCGGAGCCGCTGACCGCCAGCCCCTGGAGCCCGTAGAATTGGGCGCCGGCGCCGGTCCCGTCATCCGATCCGGAGATTCCCACCTCGCCGGCCAGCGTGCTGACCACCCCGGCGGGCGAGAGTTTCCGCACCAGATCGTTGCCGCTGCCGATTGAGCCGCCGCCGGGCAGCAGGGCATCGGCGATGTAAATATTGTTCGAGCCATCAATCGCCAGGCCGGCCGGGGCGTTGAAAAGCGCATTCGTCCCCAGGCCGTCCAGGTAGCCGCTGTTGCCCGCCTGCCCCGCCACGGTGGAGACAACGCCGTTGGAAATCTCCCGCACCACCGCGTTGCCGCAGTCCGCCACAAAAACATTGCCCTCGCTATCCACGGCCACGCCCGTGGGATCCTTGAAGAGCGCCGCCGTGGTCGCCGCGCCATCCTGGTAACCCGCCTGCCCGGCATTCCCCGCGAGGGTGCTCACCGTGCCGCCGGGGGTCACCATGCGGATGACATCGTTGCCGGAGTCCGCCACATACACGTTTCCGGCGGCATCCACGGCCACGCCCACCGGCACGTTGAATTGCCCTCCGCCGCCGGCCAGCGTGCTCACGCTGCCTCCGCTGATTTTCCGGATCAGGTTGTTGCCGGCATCCGCAACGTAGATGTTGTTCGATCCGTCGATGGCGATGCCGTCCGGATTATTGAAAGTCGCGCTGTTGCCTGTGCCATTGGCGCTGCCGGAGTAACCGAGAGTGCTGCCATAAGGCGTGGTGACCACGCCGCCCGGGGTGATCATGCGGATCTCGTTGTTCGTATAATCTGCCACATAAGCGTTGCCGGAGCCATCCACGGCTACCCCGCTGGGGTTGTTGAACTGCGCGTTGCTTCCGGTTCCATTAACGCGGCCCATGGTCTGCGCGGAGCCCGCCAGGGTGGTTACCTGCAACGGCGTATCGACAATAAGGATGGAGGCGGGATTAGTGGTGGCGCTATTGGTGCCGTAGGTAATGAGGCACTGGAACTGATCGCCGCTCATCGCCGTGGTGGTGTCGGCGATCGTGAGGGAATTGTCACGGGAGCCGCTGTAAGAGCCCGCGTCGGAAAGGTTGGTCCAGGTGGTTTGCCCAATCGGCATCCGCTGCCATTGGTAGCTGGCCTCCGCGCCGGTAACGGTAACGGTGTAGGTGGCATCTTCCCCCGGCACGACCTGCTCCACCTGCGCGGGCGTGCTGATGCCCACGATCCCGGAATCGACCAGCAGAGGCACGACGTTCCCCAGGAGCGGCGCGCCCAGGCCGCTGCAGCAATCGTATCCCACGGTGGCGGGATAATTGCCGCTGCTGTTGGCGGTGGCGTTATTGCCGCTGGTGATATCGCGGTACGTCGTATTGTAAGTGCCGGGATAATTGCTCCCACTCAGCAGGGGATAAATCTTGGGACCGAGGAGGCCGATGGAGGATTCCCCGGCGCCAATCCGGGCCTGGTTGATCAAGGCGCACATCCCTGCCCAGGTGGGGCTGCTCCAGCTCGTGCCGCCGATCTGCTGCGATTCGCCATCCAGCACGATCAGCGCGCCGTAGTCCGGGTCTGCCGCGGCGGCAATGTCCGGGCATTCCCGCGCGGTTCCAGAAACGCCGGCGCCCGTCTGCCATGCCGGCTGGGGGAAATAGATGCTGACGCCGCCGCCGCCCGCTCCGCCGTCGGGGCTGTCGTTCCACACGGTTTCGCTCGTTTCGTTGTTGTTGGCGTCGAGAATCAGCGAGGTCCCGCCGACCCCCGTGACATTGGGATCGGTGGCGGGTGAGCAGGCCTGGAGCGATCCCTTTTCATCCCCGGCCGGTCCATCGCCCGGCGTGGAGCCGGAATCGCCGGCGGAGGCAAAGATGGTGACCCCGGCGGCCGCCAGCTCCGCAAAGTATTGGTCGTCCGTATAGACCTGGCTCGAGGTGGTATAGGTTTCGCCAATGCCGTAGCTCATCGACATCTGGTTGATGTTGAGGCTCGGGTTATCGATAACGTCATCGTAAACTTTCAGGTACGTTTCATCCAGGTTGTTATCGAGCAGCTCCGCCGCGGCATAGACGCGCACCTTGGCGCCGGGCGCCATGGAGCTGCTCCACTCCGTGTCCAGCGTCTCCTCGCCGGATGGCGCCGGCAGCGTCCCCGCGATCGCCTGAATGAACTGGATGTTATTGATGGATTGCTTGACGCCGGTCTCCGCCCAAAAAGATTTCAGATCGCTCGCGTTCGGGAAGGTGTCGATGACGATGGCAATCGTTTGCCCCGCGCCGTTGATGCCATTGGTGGAGAGGGGATTGATGTCGTAGGCGGCGGCGAGCTGGCTGGGATAATACGGGGGCTGGCCTCCGCTGGCATTCGGGACAGCCTGTTTCCGGATGAGATGCCGGTGCTTCTTGATATGCGGCTGCAGCCCATTGATACCCACCAGCAGAGGCGCCACGGATGCCGGCACGCTGGGCGCCGTGACTGCGGAGGTGTACTCCTCGCCCTCCAGCGAGACGCGCTCGAAGGTAACCTTCAGCGCCTGCCGCACCTCGCTCACCTTGCCGGTGGCAAAGATCGCCATGTGGTGACGGTCCGCGCGCGTAATCTTCAGGCCCTGCCCGGTCAGCCACGCCGTCACGGCGGCATAATCCCGGGGCAGCGGCTCGTATTTCTCCGCCATCTCCTTCTGGGAAATCCGCTCGCCCCGGGCGATGCGCGCTTCCAGGCCGGCAAAGTTCCGCATCTTCAGCGCCACCTCAAAATGGATTGGCGCGCCGCCCTCCGCCGCCGTCAGGGTGGCGCGGGTGATTTGCGGCTCATGCGCGTTGCTCGGGATGCCGTTGGGCGCCGCTTTGACGAGCTTCACGCTCCCCGGCAGCAACACCTGCGCGTAAGCATGGGTCCCAAGAAGGGCGGCTGCGAGCAGGCCGCGGACCATGCGGCTCGCGGTGCGGTTGGGGAGTTGATTCATGGATTCCTTTTGCGGCTGGGGTGCGCCTTTACCCCGTTGGGTCCCCTTTACCCCGTCGGGTTCTTGCCGCATGCTCTCTCTCTCTCTCTCTGCTGGACTCATCCAGCCCGCGTGGCCAACGGCGCAGGGCGCGAAAAGAGTAAGCACGCAGGGTGCCAGTTTTCCAGTGGAATATTGACAGGATCGCCAAGAACCCGCAAACGGGCACGGATGGACCGCTGTGGCTCTCAAAGAAAAATCCTCAACCAAAAAATCAACTAAACGTCCCGTTGAACAACCACCAAAAACCAGCAAATTCCACCACCCATGAAAACACGCATCAGAGAACTGCTTCGTGCCCACCCCTTCCAACCCTTCATCATCCGCACCGCGGATGGGAAGGAATACAAGATCGAAAATCCAGAATTCGTCCTGGCCGGGAGCGACACACCAAACATCTACATTGAAGAGCCAAACGGTTCATTCCACACCGTCTCCGCATTGCTCGTAACCGCAGTAAGCGTGCTGGCCGGCGCCTAATTCGGCCCAGACCACGACAGATCACGATCCCACCGCTGCCTGCGCCGGGACTGGACGCGGGCCGATTTTGGGGCATAGTCCCCGGCATGTCCTTCCAGAGGCGGGTGGAGTTCTTTTTGTTCTGCATCGCGCTGGTTACCTACGGTTGGTTCAACCAGGGCGGCGGCTGGAACCAGAATGCCCGCTTTGCCGAAGTGCGGGCCATCGTGGACGGCCATGAGCTGGCCATCGACCATTACTTTGCCTACGACCGATACGGCAGTAAGACGCTGCGCCGCTATCCTGTGGTCAACGGGGATGTCACCATCAAGGGCAAGACCAGCCGCCTCGATTGGGTGGGACAAAATGGCGATTTGACCCCCGTCAATGGCCTGCAAGCCCCAGCGGGTATGGACGAGGTCCCCATCGATGACCTCACCTGCTCCGGCGATGTCTCCTTCGCCCTCGGCCATTTCCATCCCAATAAGCCGCCCGGGATCAGCTTCCTCGCCGTTCCGGCCTACTTTGTCATGTCGCACATCGAGCGGCTTATGCATCGCAGCCCGGATACCTGGTGGCTGATGAATATCAACGCCTGGCTCACCTCGCTTTTCAGTGTCGGCATCATTTCCGCGCTCGGCGTGGTGCTGGCGTTCCGCATCGCCCTGCGCCTGGCCGGCGGCAGGCTATGGCCGGCGTTCTGGGGTGCGGTGGCGTTCGGATTTGGAACGCTGTTCCTCCCGTTTGCGACGCTGCTCTTTGATCACGATGTGACGGCCACTCTGCTGGTGGCGGCGTTCTATTATCTCTTTGCGGGATGCGAGGGCGGTCTCCTCTTCCTGGCCGGGCTGCTCGCAGGCGTTGCGGCCATCACCAATTACGTTGCCGCGGTTCCGGCGGGCTTCCTTGGCCTTTACCTGGTGGCGAGCCGCCTGCGCGGGCGGCGCTGGCGCGTGACGGCGCGGCAGGCTCTCTGGTACGGCCTGGGCTTGCTCGGGCCGCTCATTGCCATCTGCGCCTACAACAAGGCCTGCTACGGCTCGCCATTCGCCCTCTCCAACGCCTTCCAGAACCCGGCGTTCATCGAGAAAGGGCCATCGTTCCTTGGCATGTTCGGCGTCCCGAACCCGGGGATCGCGCTCATTCTTCTCTTTTCTCCGTTCCGCGGCATTTTTTATGGCGCGCCGATCCTCTTCATGGGCGTGTACGGCCTCTGGCGCATGCGCCGCGTGTTCCGGCTGGAGATGGCGCTCTTTATTGGCATCGGGCTCGTCTTCTTTCTGGTAAACAGCTCCTTCATGGGCTGGCATGCCGGCTTCTCCTGCGGCCCGCGCTATCTCATCCCGGCTACGGCCTTTCTCGCATTGCCCGCGGTTTACGGCTTCATGCAATGGCCGCGCATCTCGGCGGCATTGCTCGCGGTTTCCATTGGAATCAATTTTCTCTTCACCGTGACGGATGCGGAATCGCCCATCGGGGTAGGCAGTCTTGCCATGGCCGGCGACCGCGAGATGTATCTCTACAGCCCGCTTACGGAATACGCGGCGCCGCTCTTCTTCGAGGGACGCGCGTGGCCGGTCCTCAATATGTTGATCGCGGACAGGGTGGAGGATATGCGGGAGGATTTGGACGTCAGGCGCGTGCCGGCGGCGGCCCAGGCGGCGGATATCGCGAAGCTGAAGGCGGATTTTGCCAAATCCATCGCCGCCGGCAGCGACCAGATGCTGGACCTCGCCAGCTACTGCGGGCCGGTATCGGTCAATCCCACCGGCGTTTGCGAGGGCGGCTACTACAGCCTCTACACTGCCGGCTCGCTTCAGGCCCGGTGGAATTCCTTTAACGTCGGGGAATTCTGGTTTCCGCAAAGCCGCTGGAGCGTTCTCCCCTTGCTCGCCCTCGTGGGCATGCTGGCCGCGGGGCTGGCGCGGGAAGCCTCGCGCGCCGCCGCTTCCAGACGGCGCGGCTCTTTCGAGGAGTTCGCCATTCCCGCCGAGGAAATCGCCGCGGATTGAACCGCGCAGGCCGCCGCTTCCGCCGTGCGCCAGCTTTCAGAGCCCTCCAGCCGCTCGCGCAGGAGCGATTCCGTCAATTCCGTCATCGGCATCCGGCGCGACCGCGCCTCATGGTAAAGGACAGACACGAGGAAGCGGCTGATCTTTGGATAGTAATAGGGAGTTTTTCGGGCCATCGCATCCTGTTCTGCCCCAGCACAAGGGACATACATTGTCCCACCCCGGGGATTGCGCTGGCCGGTATCCAGGTGAATGCCACAGAAGCTCAGCACAGGGCGTTTCTGCCGGGAATGGCCGTGCCGCTCGCCCGCTAGCCTCGATTCCCTGGAGCAAGGCCGAAGGCTCCCATGCCCCAGCTATGGCCGCCCGTAACGCGCGGAAATAGCTCCCCGCCGCAAGAGTCAGATCCGAGGGGAACCTGATCCCTTCTTGAATCGGAGTCGAAAGAGGAAAAGATTTTTGCCCGATCGAATGCAATCGGCGCTTGCGCAGAAAGAGCGAGAGGCAAGTTGCGGCGGGCGGATCTCAAGTGCGTAATAAACGGGCGGCGGAAAGGGATGGGACATTATCGCGGCGATCTTCGATTGCGGAACCGATTCCGAAATCCTTTTTCTTGGCTAAGTCAAAAACATAACTCTCATAAATTTCCGGATAACTTCCGGCGCTGCCGGCCCCAAAGTAATTGGCGTTGCTCGGATATAAATATTCCCCGCATTAAGCCGGTGAGGGTTCATATTTTGTAAGCTTGAATGATGACGGCGGAAAGGCCCGGAAAGCGAAGGGGGCGTTATCGTAACAGATCGAAATACTCGACTTCCGATAAGGATTGCGGGAAGGTGGGTTCCCTGCAAGGGGTGGCCCTGCGGTGTTCTTTCCCCATGAATATTAAATCCCTACTGTTTGTCGGGCTCAGCTCGCTCCTGCCTGCTGGCTATCTAACTACAATCTGCCATGCGAATCCTTACGTAGAGGCAATTCTCGGGCCCACCTCGGCGGTGCTGGGCGGAAATTCCAATTCTATCGATACCGTATATTCCAGGACGGGTTGGTTTCCGGACGCGGCTTTTCCCGTGATTTGGGGCGGAGCGAATGATCCGGACGTTAATTTATCATGGTGGGAGGCGCGGCATACTTTGAGCACCGTGGATGATAACTATACGGACGGAAGCTGGCTTGGAGGCTGGGGTAACTGGTACGCCCCTGATACCCGCGGCTATTGGATTGAGACTGTCTATCGCCCCGTGGATATAAATCCCGCATTGAGCGGCAGCCAGGTGAGCCTTTATATCTATCCCACGGATGATACATGGACCTCTGTCCCCACGCTGACCAATTATACCATCGATGCCAATTACCTCGTCGGTTTTGCGCACATCGAGGGCTACGCCGCCAATGTGCCAAACTACACGACGGGTTCGCGCGTCATCTACTCCACGGACAATGGCGTTACCTGGTTAAAGGGGCCAATCGCCAGCGGCACTTCCAACGGTCCGGGGGGATACCCGGTAAATACAATGGGGGGCGGCGGTATCGACGCGCGCACCAATCCGGCTTCGCCCCGCCTGGTTTCCGTCTCACGGCAGGCAAGTGGATTCTCTTCGGATATCATGCAGGGTATCCAGAGTTATACCACCGGGACCAATAATTTTAACCCCGGAGATTTTGAAGGATCCAACGGCCTGCTGTGGAGCCGCTATCTGGGGATGTGGCTGGTTCCATATACGGACCAGGCGGCCACGACGAACAACCAATGCCTCGCCGTAACGTCGGACTTCTCGAATATCTATTATAGTGGGCTGCCCGCCGCCCCGTTGTGTAACTACGATTATCCTGAAAATGTGGAGGAAGGCATCGGGAATTACCCCCGGATTCTGGGCGGTTTCCCGTATTCAAGTTCCGGTTATCCCATTCCTTACGATATGGAAATCGGGCAAATGGGATGGCTTTACAATAACTGCGGCGGCCTCTGCGGACGGGCCATAGCCTTTGTGGATCAGCCGGCCGTTTCTTTGACGTGGACCGGTTCCGGCGGAGACATAAATCTGGGTACGCTTTCCAATTGGGTACTGACAGGTTCAACGGCGCACCCCGGCAGCTTCACGGACGAGGCCGATGTTCTGAACTTCACGGCGGTAACAGGCGGGACTCTCTACAATGATCTGCCTGCGACAATGCGTGTCCGCGCCCTTATCTTCGGCCCGTCGAGTGGCAGCTATATGCTGAGTGGAGACAATCTGGAACTGGAAGCGGTGAATGGTGGCGAGGCTTATCACCATACAATCGACGGTATTGCGCTCCAGTCTTCAAATTCCACGACGATCTCCAATGGCATCGATGTGCGAACAGCCGCACTGTACGTGCGCAATTCCGGCACGGGAGTTCTCACTTTGAGTGGCGGGATCGATATGCGCGGCAGTGGTGGCATAGTGGTTTCCGGTTCCGGCAGCACGACGCTCAGCGGCGGGATTCAGGATACCGGCTATGTCGATTTTCTCTCCGGATCGGCGGAGTTTATCGCCAGCGCCAATGAGGGACGCCTGATCATGGATGGCGGGCCGGCCAGCACGCTGACCTTGAGCGGGAGTAACAATTTCCAGGGCCGTACGGATGTGGATGGCGGCACTATCGCGGTCAATAACCCTTATGCCCTGGAGAACAGCGTGGTAACTCTCAATGTCAACGGCGGCCTCACGCCGGGCGTCAATTTGTACCTGGGCGGCCTGAACGGCAGCGGCAATGTGAATATCGGCGGGTACATGGTGACGCTGGGAAATAATAACCCGCCGAATTGTTACGCGACAGACTATACAGGCCAGTTGTCAGGAAACGGCGGCGTGGTAAAGACAGGGAGCAATACCCAGATAATTGGCGGGCACGGCAATAATTATTTCGGTGGAACCGATATCCAGAGCGGCGTGTTGGAGGTCGCGAATGGAAGCCTGGGAGCGGGCATGGTGACATTTGACGGCGGTACGCTGGAGGCTTCCGACGCCATAGTGGCCTCCAATGCCGTGCAGGTGAATTCTGGGGGAGGCGTGATCAACGCGAACGGTTTCTCAGTCACCATCAATGGGTCGCTCTCCGGCAATGGAAGTTTGGTCTCTACGGGAGGAGGGACACTGATCCTTGGGGGATCAAATGCCAGCTATAGCGGCACCTTGTTTATAGGAAATAACGTGGTGGCGAACACATCCAGTGCGCTTGGCACAGGGAATTTCGAAATCGACGGAGGCCAGTTATCGCTGGGCGCCAATCTTACCATGGGGACGATCACCGCCACCGGTACGAGCGGCACTACAACTCTGGATACGGGCGGTTATACGCTCACCATGACCGGCGCGATTAATATTCCTTCCGGAGATTTGCTGACGGTCATGGGAGGCGGGAATGTTCTGTGGAGCGGAACTACAAGCGAGTTTTTGGGCAGCCTGATGATCCAGGGGAATGGCTTCACCGCCACCCAGCAAGGGACGGCGGTTTCCCTCAATGGCGGAAGTGTGACTGTGAGTGGAGGACAATTGGGTTTCGAACCTTCCGGGTCGGGGTTGAATGCCGGATTCCTGGTAGCTTCGAGTGCCGGAACCACGTTGTCCCTTGAGGGTGTGGCCACGTTGGTGTTGAACCAGGGCGCCAATACTTCGCTGACAGTGACGATTGGCGGCAGCAATGCCCTGGCGCTTAGTTCCTCTTGCGCGCTGATGATCAATTCCGCCGCCGGGGTTTCCGGGCTGGGCCAGAGTAACGGGGATACCCTCCTGGTCAATGGGCTGGCCAGCTCGGGCAGCAATATCTATGCGGCGAATCTGGTGGTGTCCGGCACGGATAATGTGGGCGATTTCGCCAGCTACTCGGGAAGCACGGGTTTCGTCCAGTACGCCGGTTACGTCACCCATTCCGGAACTTATTCCCAAACCAGTTCCACCACCACGGAGGTGGCGGATGTTACAGGTTCTGCTTCGCTGACTGCCAGCAGTTACGCGCAAGACCTGCGGATCGCCGGGACCAACGTCCTGACGATTGGCTCCTCCAAATCTTACACCATGAAAGGTACGAGCGGAGAGGCATCCGTGCTGTTGAATGGCGGCGCGATTAATCTGGGGACGCTGGCCTTTGGCAGCAACGCCGGCTTCATTTATGCCAGCGGCACGACAGGAGTCATCAGCAGCGTGATTAGTGGCAGCGGCATGCTCACGGTATTCGGTGCTTCTGGCTCTGTGGTCAAATTCACCGGAACCAATACCTTTTCCAATTCCGGCCTGAGAATCTATGGGGCCACCCTGTCGATTTCCGGCATTGGCGCCTTGGGTGGTTATCCCAATACGTACACCCTGGATGCCGGCGGTGCCTTGGATGCGACCGGGGGCGTTAGTATTGGACGGAACATTGATATCGGCCCAGGCGGCGGCACAATTGACGTGGCTTCCGGTCAAACGTTCGAGATCAACGATACCGGTAATGGAATCTACGGCTCCGGGATGTTGCAAAAGACCGGCTTGGGCACTCTCGATCTTCAAGGCGCGAACCCCTCCACCGGCGGCTATGATGTCCAGCAGGGAGTCATTGTTTTCGCTTACTCCGGCGGGGTCGATAGCGGAGGCGGTCCCCTTATTGTCGCCGCGGGCGCCAGCGCGCACCTGACCACTTATTCCGGCTATGGCCTTGCTCATTCCCTCCAACTCTCGGGAACGGGTCCCAGCGGCGAGGGCGCCATTACTTTCGTAGGCGGCGGCCTTGACTCGAATCCAATCCTCATTACCGGAAATACTCGCATTGGCGTAGGCCTCTCGGGTTACAATTTTACCGGGGTAATTACAGATCCCGGTTACAATCTGGAATTGAGCGGCTCCGGCGGCCAGGCTTCTCTTCAGGGCTGCGCCGTCACCATGGATGCGGGAAATCTCAGCATTACGGGAACGTCCGGCGCCCTCTTCGATGCCGCGACCACGGTCGCGAGTTCCGGTACCTTGAGTGTGGCGGCCGCGAGTTCGCTTGAGTTGGACGGCGCGATCTCCGGTCCGGCGGAGGCGTCCGTCAGCGGTTTGCTTACCGGCAGCGGCGGCGCACTGACCACCGCTGATACCTTGACGATTAATAACGGAGGCGGCCTCGCTGCGGGAACCGCGACCTCCGGTACCGCTGCCGTCCCCGCATGCTTCACGGTCAATGGAAACCTCGCCTTGAGCGCGAGCAGCAACTACCAATCCTATGTTAGCTCCGCCGCGGGGGCGGCGCCTGGAAGCAGCGCCTCCGGTTACGGCCAGGTCATCGTCACCGGCACCGGTACTGTCAATGGAACGCTCACGCTGGTCTGTAATGCCGGGTACACCCCGCATACGGGAGATCAGATATTCGTGATGCTGCGCAACGCTGGATCAGGACAATTCTCGGGCGTCACGGTGATCAGCGGCACCAATACGCCGGCTAATTACAGCGGCTCAGAAGGCGCCACGATCCCGATCAATGGAGTCAACGGCGCCCTGAGTTACGTCCAGCACGACAGCATCGATTTGACGGAGGGAAGCAGCGATATCGTGATCCAGTTTTAGAGCACTGTTGCTTTAAATGGACGCGATATTAAGGGCCAATGACCCATTGTAGGCCAGCCCGGGGCGCAGCGAGAAACGGGCGGAGCCTCAGGTGCTTACTAAGCTGCGAGGGCCCCATCGCAGCCCGGCGAATTCCATATTTGAAATCCATCCCCATGCCGTTCGCCGGAGAGTTTCCCGGACGATGGAGTGCTACATTGCTCTCGCGCCGCCGGACTGCTTCCCCGGCAGCGCGGTGGAAGCCGGCAGGGTGACATTGGCGTGCTCAGTTTGGTTACGCAGGATTATCAGCGGTACAGGTGCGTTTGACTTACCTTTGAGAATCCTGATAAACGCCGCCACATTCGCCACCGGCCGGCCCGCGCATTGCTGGATGAAATCACCCTCGCGCAATCCTTCCTTCGCCGCCTGCGAACCAGCCGGAGCCTCCGTTACCAATACTCCCGGCGACCCCTCCGCTACGCCCACTGCGGAAAAATCATCTCCTCCAAGGTCTTTCACAGTCGCCCCCAGCCAGAGATAGAGCGGCTCCGTCTTCTGGGCAATACCGCGGGTTATTCCGGGAAGTTTCGGCGTCTCCGCAATCGCCTTCAGCTCAGGCTTTGTCACGCCGAATTGATTCATTGGGAAATTCCTGAATCCGATCTCTGTCAGAGCCGGCGAGCCCGGCTTCACATCGTAATTTCCGTGTTCCGGATCGATAAACTCCGGATTCCCAACTACGGAGTGCGCATCGGCTCCGTTTTTGGCGAATTTTGTCCGGTCCGATTCGGAGGTCGTAAATAGATTGTAATCGATCTGAAGTCCCCATTTCCCGTCCGGCGGGATGTTCGCGGTCATTTCGTCGGGGCGATACGCTCCCATCACAATGTTATGGGCGAAAACATCGCCGCTGTTCGGAAACCAGACGTGCGGGCAGAGGGAGCAATTAACAATGACATTGTTGGTCACGATGCGCCTGTATCCCTCACGCAGTTTGAGTCCCCTGTTGAGGAGAAGATTGCAGGTGATAATGTAATTGGTCGATCCGTCATCCAAATCCACATCCCAGCCATGGTCGCACCGCCAGCGGTTGTACCGGATGATATTCGGCGTTTGCGCATCCAGAAACGGAAGCGCGGGGTCGGCCGCCACTGCTTGCGCGGTGGTTCGCGTATTGGGGTTCCAATAACGGTCGCGTCCCCAGGAATTGAAACTCCCATGGTCGCCCGTTTCCTCCACGGTATCGAACACATCGCAATACTCGATCACGTGCCCGCCCCAGGTTCCCTCATCGATATTGATGCCGGCGCGCGGCACATTATAAATCGAGCAATGGCGGACGGTGATTCCCTGCGACATCGCGATCTGGATACCGGCCGTCTGCTTCTCAAATCTCCCCGTGTGCGTAATGAGACAATCTTCGACGGTACATTGCGCGGGATAATTATTAGTCAGAGGTCCGGGCGTGAGGTCGAGCGTCTTGTAATCGCGTCTCTGATCATAATTGAACAGCGGGCTCCGCACCGCCTTGGGATCGCCCACAAAGAGAATGCCGCTTGCCCCGCCGTCCTTGATGAGGCATCCGCTGATCAAGAGCCGCCGGTTGTAGCAATTCACAAAGATCGAGTTGCCGCCCAGTTGATCGAACGTGCAATCCTCGATTCGGCAATCCTCGGACCCCGTAAAGAAGAGCGCCCCGCCGCGGTACACCCTCCAGTCAGATCGCAGCAATGGCTCCCGGGTTTCCATGAAGGTGCGCGCCGCATGGCGAAAGATGAATCCGCGCAATACCACGTTTCGCACGGGCGCCTGCGCGGCGCCATCGGCTTCCACCAGCGTGCGGAGCCGCACCACCTCAACCTTGGCGGTCGCGAGATCGACCCCTGCTTCCGGCTCGAAATAGAGCGTGTGTTCCGCCGTTTTATAATACCACTCGCCCGGCGCATCCAGTTCCTCGAAGATGTTCTCGACATAGCGGAATGTCCTGTGCATCCCGCTGCCGCGATTGTTTTGCCAGCCGCCTTGCAGCGCGAGCGTGCCATCCGGTTTCTTGCCTGTGATGAGCCAATGGACATCTCCCCACAAGGCCGGATGCATGGCGTGGAGATAGCCGCCGGCGGGATCAGACCACCGGGCAATGCGCGCCGGGTCCAGCGGATTGTCCGCCGGGTCCGGTGAGTGAGCGTTGCCAAGATCCCATGTGTCGAACACGGCTTTCCCGGGCCTCGCATTGGGATACCGCGCCATGCGCTGGCGCTGACCGTTGATATAAAGCTGATCGATGCTCGCACCGCCGATCGCTTGCAACGCCGCATCGGAGAGCACCGCCTTCTGAATGCCGTCGCGATACGGCTGCCACTTCAGTTTGATCTCCATGCCGCCGCTTATCACCGCGCCGCCTTCACGCGCCGCCGCAAAGGTGATCCCGGAATCCTGCGAAGTAAGATGCACGGCTTCCGGCAGGTAATAAATGCCGTCCGCAAACGTGACCCGCACCGGCTCCCGGACGGCAAGTTTGCGCGCCGCGAGCTGTGCGGCAAGGAAGCTGTGGAACGGCTGCGAGGCCGTACCCGGGTTCGAGTCGAGCCCTTGGGGTGATACAAAAATCTCAGCGCCCCGGCTGGGCAGGATGGCAAGGCCAAGGAACACCGTGAGGATGGGGATAGATCGCAGCATAAGCGGAAGAACAGTAACGTTGCCCGGCTCCCGGCGTGCAAGAAATGCCGTAATGCGTGTAATTTGGAATCGCCGCCTGGGCTGGCCGTTTCGTCAGGCAAATCATGAAATTGAGATTTCAATGCGCTGCCCGGCTTCAATCGCGGCCTCTCCAGCCAGGTGAATAAGTAGCTGGTTTGATTTTGCGGTCAGGGCCGCCTGGACCTCCCGGTTGCTTACCGTCAGGCGCACCGCCGCGGGCCGCATCGATTCCGGCGCTGTGAGCGCAATCGTTCGCAACCGAAGCCGGCCCCACTTGAGATCGAGCACGGCGTTCAATCCGCCGCCTGCGATATTTTGCGAGAAGCTGCCCCATCCTTCAGCGCTCGTGAATGCGGCTTTGAAATGATTCGGCGTCAGCCGCGGGGCGAAGCCGATGTGCCCCCGGGGACCATGATATTCAAAACCGCAGGCGGCGGTGAATACGCCATAGCTGGCCATCGAGCGGGCGTAGTGATCGCCGCATTCCACCTCATTCCACGGGTTGCGCCGCGAGGCGTGGTAACGGTCATGCACCGCCCGCTCGATGGCAAGGCCCTGCTCGACCATTCCTTCCCAGATCATGTGCCCGGCCACCTGATGCTCAAAGCCATTCATGCATTCATTGAAGTATCCGGCGGCCCACTCGGGGCCTTTGCCTTTGGCCTTCTCATAGTCCCAGTCAGTGCGCGGGAACGTGCACATCAGCAATCCCGATTCTCCCGGCATTGCGAACCAGCGTCCGGGCCGGTTCACCGCCCGGTAAGGTCCCACATTGGGAGAGAAGTTATAGCGCCATAGCGATTGCAGCGCCGTCCGCGTTTCTTTTTCCGGCAGGATGCGGCCCAGCCCCACCTGGAAGGCCCAGCTCTGTCCAAGCACCTGGTCGATTTCACAGCCGGTGCCGGAGTTGATCGCCGATAAGTGCGCGGGATCCGGCTGATCCATGAAGTACTCGCCGTTGAACAGCCTCTCCACCAGCGCGGCGGAGCCCGCATGGAAGATGCTCCGGCATCGAGTGGCAAAATCGGGCTCCCCCGCTTCAAGCGCCATTTGCTCGCTCGCGCGCAGACTGGCCAGGTACATGCCGCTCAGCCATGCAACCGGGCCGTACCATTCGGCATCCAGAGTATTATGCTGGGCTCCTGTCAGGATTCCATTGGCCCCGCCGGGCTCCCTCATCAGCCATTCGGTCGCTTTTCGGATGCCGGGCCAGTTCCGTTTCAGGAAGGAATCATCCTTCGACATTTGATGATCGCGGTATGCGCGCAGGATTGTGCCTGTCTGTCCGTCGATGGCTTCACCCGCGTGAAACTCGCCACGATGATCAATCATTCCATCGGACCTGAAGCTGATCCTGGGATTAAAGTCCGCGCGCTCGCGCAACAGAATGTCCAATTCCGGAAAGAGCCGTCCCATCGCCTGCTCATATTGCCAGACATGGGTGCAAGTGCCGGGGCAGCTTCCGACGCCTTCCCATCCGTAGAAGCGGCCGTTTGCAAAGCGGTAAGCCGTGCTCGTCGCAAGCGTCGATATATTGGTCAGGGTGCGATCCAGTAACCAATAAGGCAGCGTCGAGTCATACCAGGTATCGTGCCAGAGTAAGGTCTGCGCGGAGAGCCGGGTGTAGTTTGCCGCCAGATACCGGGCGGCCGCTGCCGCGGAATCAAAGCGCGTGGCGTAATGGCGCCCGGTTCCGTCGATGACCCCGTTGATCTTCAGATTCGGGAAGTACCATGCAATGACAAAGGTGACGGTTTCGCTTTCTCCAGGGTTCAACTCCAGCTTGCGCGCAAGCGATCCCATCAGCTTTTGCCCAAATGGCTCTTCGTGAATCTCCACGCTCGCCGGATTCGCTGCCATTTGTCCTTCGGCAGGTTCCACGAAAGCCGTTGCGGCATCCCCCGTCATAGGCTCCAGCAATGCCAGAACCATCGAGCCCCAATCCGCCTGCACTTCCATACCTTCGGCGGGAGCGGAGTTAGTATCGGCAAACTCTATCTGATCAATCTCGATATGTCCCCAGCCGCCCGATTCATGGTCCACTATTTCGATGTGGGCAGTTCTCCCGGCAAGATTGGTTACATCCCACGACCTGTTCTCCATCGTATCGCTGTTGCTGCCGGTTGCAGTGCGCGCCACCTTGCCATCCACCAGGAGATTGATGCACGTCTGGTTGGGATGATTTCCCCCTCCAATGAGGAAGTTGATGAACGAACGCCCGATCACAAAGCCGGGTGAGATCAATTTCCCTTTCGGCGAATCCGAGCCGGTCGCCCAGGAGTTCGCAAGGTATTTGCCTTTGAAACCAGAGAGCCGTTGCTCCGCATTTGGTGCTCCCTGGGACGGCGCGGCTCCAAATGCCGTCCCTTCCACAGTCCAGCCCGCATAGCTGCCGCTTTCAAAATCGGCAAAAAGAATCGGCGCGCGCGGCGAATGGATTGCCGCGGTCCGCGGCGGTTGCAAATCGCATTCGAGAAACGTCAGATCCTTTTCCCGTACAATCCGGTTGCGCCGCATCCCGCTGAACTGTTTCTCGCTTTCGAGGCAAACCTTGTTTTCCAGCCTCCCGCGAAGTTCCGCCTTCAGCCGCTTTGCCCCGTTATTCTTGATGGTGAAACGCATCACCGTGGCTGGCAGACTCGAGTCGTCGGCATCCAGCGGGGTAAAGGGAGAAAAGGCCTCCAGCGATACCGCGACCGGAGATGCCGGGTCCAGGTAGTCCACAAATCCAATGGGATACTCCCCGCAAAATGTCACATCGGGAAAACCGGTGGCGTCCAGCGGCCTCTGTTGCATCGCCCCGTTTTTATCGGCGATGCCAAGAGTGAAACCCTGATCCAAAGGCGAGGAGGGAATCAGCGGGTGCGCGTAGTGGCCCTCGGCGGTTGAGCGGCGCTGGTTGAAGATATCCCAAAGCCACAATCTCCCGTCGCCGCCCAGATACACCTGGCCGGAACAGAGCCCCCCGGCGGGCATCCCGATTTTTTCCAGCTCGGCGCCGCGATAGACAGTTCGGGATCCGCGGGCAAAGAGAGATTTCACCCATCCGGGATCCAGCTTCTTATCCGCCGGCATCAGATTTTCGAAATCAGATCGATCAAACGGCCCCGCCATCACGCGGCCACCGCCTCCCAGCGCGGAGGCCGCGGCGCTCAATGCTACGACGCGCACGAAATCGCGCCGGCCCATCGCCCCGCATCCTGGGTGTTCAGGCGCTGCGCCTCCGGGTTCTGCATTCGCGGTATCATTCATTCGTAGGCGGAATCTCCACTCACACCGGCATCAGCGCCGGTGACAGGAAAAAGGGAGAGCGCCGGCGCCCATCCAATGCGGTTCATTTGGGGGGAGATAGAGTGTTTCCAGAGGTTTCGCCAGAGAGAACCGGGCTCGGGGCGCCTGGGGAGCTTCTGTTGAGGTGAAAGTTCGAAGGTGAAAACTTGGCGCGGCCACTTCTTCGCGCAAGTAAATCTCCACGGTTACGATAACCGAACCGCACTCCGCGGCTGTTTCGAATTTCCAACCCGGAATTGGCGAAAACTCCAGCCCGGGCCGCTGGCCGTGCAGCGCGGAAAATCGCAATCCCGGTCGCCCTACCGCGCCGCGTCGGGCGGAAAGAAAAGCTGCCACGCCGTTCGCATCACGATGACCATGTCCAGCAGCGGCGACCAATTCTCAAGGTACAGCATGTCGGACTCCAGCCGGTGCGCGACCGCTTCCACCGTGTTTGCCTCGCCGCGGAAGCCGCGCACCTGCGCCAGCCCTGTGATTCCCGGCTTTACGAATGCGCGGATGTGGAACGCCGACATGACCTGCGCAAATTGCACATTGTGCTCCACAAGATGCGGACGCGGGCCGACCACGCTCATCTCCCCGCGCAACACGTTGATGAATTGCGGAAACTCATCCAGCGAGTACCGGCGCAGCCGGCGCCCCCCGGGAAAGGTGCGCTCCGCGGCTGGCTCGCCCGGCGCTTTTTCCCCGCGCATGGTGCGAAATTTCCAGATCACGAATTCCCGGTTCTGGATTCCCGCCCGCACCTGGCGGAAGAAAAGCGGCCCGGGCGATTGCAGCCGGTGGAGAATCCAGACCACCAGCGCCACCGGCGGCAGAACCAGCATCAACGCCAGCAGCGACAAGAGAATATCAAGGATCCGCTTGATCGCCCGGTTGAGCGGATTCTCCAGCGGCTCCTGGTGGAGGGAAAAGAAGTGAAGCCCGTCGTCCTCGAACATCGAGATCGAATGCCCGACCCGTTCCGCAAGATCGCTCACAATGAGCAGCCGCGCCCCGGAGCGCTGCACCGGTTCCACCAGCGCGGCGTAATCCTCACGCGACTCGATCACCACCACCTGGGTGACCCGGTGGCTCGCCATCACTTTCTCCAGCGCGGCGGTCGTCCCCAGCACCGGGCACTGCGCCGGGCTGCAATGGGCGTGCGCCTCGCCGCACAGGATGCCCACCGTCCGCAGGCCAAAGCGCGCCTTCCGCTGGAGCCACGGCGCCATGTGCGGGAGCCGGCTGCACGAGCCGATCAGAAGGGTGTTCTCCTGGCGGAAATCATTGAAGGAAATCCGGAGCAGGATGCCCGGCAGCGACACGTTGCTCCACAGCAGCAGCCCGTATAGCGCCGGGATGAATGAGCCCACAAAGAA
>DATAXI010000096.1:0-12554 GCA_036266845.1 Chthoniobacteraceae bacterium
CAAACCCGTAAGCAAACGCCACCCATTGCTTCCCCCGCTCCGTCAAATCGGTAAAGAGCAGCAAGCCGCCGACCGCCGAGAGCAGGAAGATGCCGTAATTGAGATGATGCACGTGGGTGCCCCCCATGTGCAAAAAGAGGTCCGGCATCTTGCGGGCCATGATGAGGATGACCAGCAACCGGGAGGCAATGAACGTGAGCAGGAAGGTCGTGAAGACAATCCGGGCAAGGTGTTTCCGGGGCAGAATCGCCGAATCCATCGGCAATGCCCTACACGATGCGACGCGATGGGAAAATCAATTTCCGCCCGCGGCGGGAGCCGCAGCCGGCGGGGAGGATGGCGCGGCGGCGGCAGGGGCCGCAGGCGCGATGGCCGGCGCCTTCGCCGGTTGGGAGGCGGCGGACGCGCTGTCGATATCGGTCAGGTTGCGGGCAATCCGGACCATGCCGCCCTGGTAGTTGATAATCAACTGGTCGCCATCCGCCCTTACGAGATTGACCTGGGTGCCTTGCGGGACGCTGACGCTGCCGACGATCTTGCCATCCATTACGGCGGGAAACTTGACCGGCGCGGTGATGTGGATGGTGGAAGGCATCGGGACCGGCGTAGGAGCGGCAACGGTGGCGACGGGGATCGAGGAAGTCTCGGGAGAGGGCGCGGTGGCCGTGGCGGGCGCAATCATCGGCGCTGGGGCTGAGTCCTGCGCCGGAGCCGGCGCGGGCGACGCACCGCCCATCAACATGCCGCGGATCTTTGCCATCAATCGTGCGCCCTGCTCGCCGCCGCCGCCCATCCGCAGGTAAATGCCTGCGCCAAGGAGCGCCGCCAAAATCAGGTTGATGACGATCATCCCGGTCCGCTTCTTTGGCGGAGCGGCTGGCCGCCTGCGCACGAGCCCTTGTTGCGATACCCCCAGTGAGCGGGTGGTGCCTCCCGAGGCAATCGCCACGCCGCCGCCAAGGGACTTGCTTTTGGCCCCCTTGGCCGAATTTGCAGGAGCGTTTATGCCAAGTAGTTCACTTACGGTTTTCCATTCGGACATGCCTTGGTAGCATGCGTAGTCATACGTCTGGAAAACTCCCTGTTTCAGATATTCCAGGAGTGTCTCCTTGGAATACGGCCCAAAATCCTCGTTGTTCCTATGAATGTATATCTGCATGGTTAAACCGTTCCAGGGGGAAGCTGGGTTTCTCCTTCGTGATGCCGCGCACTCTCAAACCAGGGCCAAACCGTAACGGCCCCAGGACGCTTGATACTTTTATACTCACATTTTAGCGCTCGTCCAATCGAAATCTGAAATGGCGCTTGTTTCGAGGCTGGAAAACCCCGACCACGGACTTTGGTCGCGTTCCCTTTTCGCCCCACGTGGCGAATTTTTCAGGCTGGCAAGATCAGCCCTACGCGCCGGCCGCGCGCGTTGCGAAGCCACTGAATTTTTGCCCTTTTGACCCTGGATATCGGTTTCATGGATGCCCTGGTAGCAAGTGAGGTGCCACCCCCTTTTGGGACATTCCCTATTGCGGCGTCCCGAAATGCCCTTCCTTGGTCTGCACGCTGTCGTTTTTGAGCACAATAGTCACTTGGGAATTTTTGTTCTCGTAAGTGTAGGTGGTCTTTGTGCCGCCCACGATCGGGATCGGCTCGGTTTTTGACTCATTGGGCTCGCCCAGGATCGCCTTTACCTCCTGCGCGGTCATGTTCTCGTGGATCTTATCCAGATTGGCCTGGGTCAACGTCATCGGCGATCCCCCACCACAGGCCACAGGACCGCAGATCACCAGGAAGCACATGCAAACCGCGGCAAATAGTCGCTTCACCGGCGACCTCCATGACCACCGCCATGACCACCGCCATGTCCAGCGAAGGAGCGGCCGCCACCATGGCCTCCGCCGAAATGGCCCCCATGGCCGAAGGAATGGCCGTAAAAGTGGTGACCTCCATAATATCCGCCGCCGATCACGACATCCGAATAAGGACCAAAATCACCATAGTATGGCCCGCCATAGGGCCCTGGATATCCTTCGTCGTAATAGGGCCCGCCATACGCGTAGCCGCCGTCCAGGTATCCCGGGCCGGCGCAGCCGCCCAGCAGCAACCCGAAGAGGCTACCCACCCCCAACAGGCTGAGGCGGAGTTTCCGGCCCGCGGGTTTTGAGAAGAAGCTAAAGAATCTGGACATAATGCTAGCGAGGGTTGGCGATCTTGAAATCCGCTTCCTTGGAGAACTGGGCTCGCTGCCCGGGCGTCAGCTCGTCGTAAAGGACTCGGATGGTGTATCCGCCAATCAGGCGGCCATCCTGAACGAAGGCCCAATCGGAAATCTCATTGGGATTGACCGAGACATGGGCTCCCAGTTTAAGACCCTTGATCTTGCGCGGCACGTTATCCACGTAACCGTCGAAACGGTTTCCGCGGAACTTAACGCCCGACAGCCAGAGGTGCTCCACCACATCCCCCTGGCGGAACGGCTTCTTGACCTCGAAGTCGTATTGACCGGTGGAAGGATGCTGCAACTCCTTGATGAAATAACCCACCGTGCGGCGGGCTTCATGCACGGCGCGGCGCATATGGCTATTATGTTGCTGGACGTCAAACATTTGAGGCTCGGACCCTGGCGCGATTTGCTGGTGGCCTAGCAGATGATCCGCCATGGCCGGTTGCACCGCGCCCAGGCAGAGCGCCCCGGCAAGGATGGTGGGAAGAAGATTTGGCTTCACGGTTTCTGAAAAGAGACTACGAAGCCGTTGAGGAAATTGGACTTATCGAAAAATCGACCAGACAAACGCGCGCCCGGTCCTCTTCTCCCGCCGCAACCCGATTTCCCGCTCCAGGCGGCGTGTCCACTCCGGGCATGCGCGGTCGTACGGCAGCCGAAGGCGCGTCCTCAATTCCTCCCACGTCAATCCCCCGGGGCTCGCGCGCAATCCCTCCTCGATCGTTTTCCTGAAATCCTCGTATTTCATTTTCAACCCCGCACGGGCCGCCCGATAGTCTGCCTCAACCCCGATGAAACTGTCCACTGGTACTCTCGTTCGTGTTTTGCTCGCGGCTTTGATTTTTCCGGCGATGGCGCACGCGGCACAGGAGATATGGCTGGCGCCGCGCGACGATGGCAACCCGGGACGCGGCACGCAGGCGGAGCCTTATGACGTGGGAACGCGGCAGAAGTTCGACGATCTTTTGCACGGTTACTATAAGGCGAACACCACGGACCTGATTTTCCACCTCGCGCCGGGCACTTATTACACCATGGGTGAAGCGGGCGGATGGCGCTGCCTTTCCAATTGGCGATTTCACGGCGCGGGAATGGACCTCAGCGTGATCAAACTGACGGGCTGGTACTACGACCCCTCGAATGGCAAGAATGGCCGGAACACCGCAATCAAGGTGCAACAGGCATTCAAGACCGGAATCGCGGTGACTGACCTGACCATTGATTGCTCGTGGCTGGATTTCGGCAGCAGGCTTGCCGGGTCATTTACCGTGCCGCCTCCAGGCCAGACCGTCAGCGTACCCGTCCTTAGCTCGACTTGGGCCGCCACCGGGAAGAACGCCTATCTCCAGCGGATGGACGATTATTCCGTGATCGGCCTATACGAGGTTACCGCCGTGCCGGACTCCACGCATGTGACCCTCCGGAATACGGGCAAAAAGGAAGAAAGCATGCGTACCGGCACGAAGGTGAGCGGACCGGTGTATGTGGGTCCGGCGGTCAATACCTGCGGCATCGATATCGGCGCGAAGGATTGCGACGTGGAGCGGGTGAGGGTAACCGATACCGGGACGCCGGTTTACGAAGGGCCGCTCGGCATTGTCATTGACCATATCAATTTCAAGGATAGCCAGTTTGCCTACGCTGACGGAAATGTGATCCGCCAGTGTCTCATCGATAATGTATGGGGCTCGCATGGATGGTGCATCACGGTTCTCTCGAATAACCCGACCATTCAGAATGGCACATTTATATCGGCGATCGTCGAGGATAACGTGATCAGGTCCAATGGAAAGCACCAGGGGCTCGCATCGTGGGGTACGGCCAATTCCATCTGGACCAATAACATCGTCATGGATTGCAGCACGGGCTGGTTCGTGGATGTCGGTTTCAACAAGGACGACCAGATCGTGAACAACAGCTTCATCGGCGGCGGCGGCATCCAGCTCGGCGGCGGCTATGTCAATGGATGGCTCAGGTTCAATATCAGCGGGAATCACATTGTCATCGGGAAAACCGGGCGCGGCATTCTATTCAACGGGGAGGTCCATCAGACGGTGTTCTCGAACAACCAGATCATCGCGCCCCACGGAGGCCACGGCGACGGCATTACAGTAAATCCGAAGGCAACCGATGGAGTGATCATTTCCAATAACCTGGTCACCGGCAGCCTCATCAATATAATCCCGACAGGGACATGCTTCCATAACGTCACGGAAACGGGCGCGCCCATAACGATACGGAAGTAACTTCACCAAAAGGGAGCGAGAGCGGCAGGGATTTAAGCTCCCACAGGCGCGCGATTCCGGGCTTCCCGCCGGTCCGCTTTGCTTTCTTATTTAAAACTCGTTTCAGGGCTCGACCACAACGGGCGTGCCGAGCTCGGCGGCGTTGAAGAAATGATCCGCCATGGAGGATGGCATTCGCACGCAGCCGTGCGATGCGCGGTAGCCCGGCAGGTAACCGGCATGCATCCCGTAACCGCCGGTGAACCGGAGGTAGAACGGCATTTTTGCGCCGACAAATGCAGCGGCGTTATCGGGCATCTTGTCCTTGGTCACATCGACGTTGGCCTGGACGATATTTCCATCTTCATCAATATAATCGCCGTAGAGATTCGAGGCGTGGTCCTTATCTTTCTGGATGACCTTGTACTCGCCCGGCGGCGTCTCGAAGCCTTTCTTGCCGCTGGAGATGGTGGAAACTCCTACGAGCTTGCCCCCCTTGTAAAAATAGGCGCGCTGCTGGGAAAGCACGATGCGGATGGAAGGAGCGCCGGTGACACCGTCGCCGATCCAGTAGGAGTGCCGGGGCGGCGGCGTGGGTTGCGCGATCGGCTTCTTCGGCGCGATGGTGGTGCATGCGGCGCCGGCAAAGAGCAGGCCGGTCATCGCCAGGTAGGAAAGGATTTTCATTGGGGCGGGAATCTTCCCCCATTTTTTTGGGGGGGTGGGCGGCGAAAGCTACCCAAGCTACCGGCGCGAACTCAATCCAAGAATCGTAATTTTCCTTATCGCCCCCTCACGCTGGCGGCTGAGGCAGCACGACTGCGCCGCTCTGGCCGGAGCCGCTGATGACGGGCGTCAGGAAGAAACCGGCGGCGCGGGGGAAGCCGGGCGTCTGGAGCAGTAGGCCGTTGTATTTTACCTTTACGGGCTTTTTGGCGCCCGGCAATAGCACCGTGCCGGAGATCGCGCCCGTGGCGGGTGTGATCTTGAGCGTCACATCGGCGGGATTCGACGTGCCGGTAATGGTGACTTTGCCGCCCACCACCGCAAAGGGCTCGATGATGGGGGAACCGAGCGCGCCTCCCAGGAGGGCCACGGTGCCTGTGGTAAAAGGGATGGCGCCGGAGGCGTAGCGCTGGCAATCCGCGCGCAGGCCCGCATTGAAGCCGGCGGCGTAATAGGACGCCTTCGACGCGGGCTTGATCCAGTTCAGCGTTCCCGATGCGCTGCCGGAGCCGGAGACAAACGCCAGCATTCCGGAGAGGAGCCCTTTCTTCGCGTAGAGACTGGTGTCATAGACGATGAAAACATTGCCGCCGCTGCCCGCGACGAGAGCATTGGATGCGGTGAAGCCGGTGCCATCGGCCAGCTTGCCTGCGATGCTCGCGACGCCGGTTTTGCCCACCGAAATGCTCCCATAGCCGTCGCCCTCCGGCGCGTTCATCGTCGCCGGATAGAGAAGCGAGTTGTACTTGCCGAGTTCCGCGGCTGTCTGGCCCTTTGCATAAGCATCAGGATAGGCGGTGATCTGGATGCCATTCGCGCTGCCGGTGAGCAAATAAGTGGAAGAGCTGGTGCCGGTGACCTGCACTGCGTAAGGCAAGGGCGGTTTCCTGCCCACGACGCCGGAGAAACTGCCGCTCAAGCTGAGGCTGCCGCTCAGCACGAGAGTGGGAGCGCCGGCGATTTCAAATTTTCCAGTGAACTTCCCATTGCTCATCATGGACATGGCAAGCAAGGCATTGCCGCTGGCGGAGAGACCGATGAAGGATTGCGCGGCGCCGCTGAAACCCGGCGCGGTCCTGTATGTCCCGGTGGTGGCCGTGCTCCCATTGGGAATAATGGAGACAAGCTGCGAAGCCGGCGCGATGTAGCCGTTGGTCATCGTGAAATTAACCGTGTGATCGCCTCCGGAAATCCCGGTGACTTTCGTCCCGCTCTTCTCCGAGACACCGCCATCGATGTTCCATTGAGCCCCGGCTTTGACGGCGGACGCGGGTAGAATCGTGACCGTTAACGAGCCCGTGCTGCTGAGCGAGGGCGTATAAGTGCCGGTGGTCAGCGTCGTGGCGTTCTCGTTGACCTGGACCGCCTGACTTTCCGGCGCGGTATAACCGTTGGCGCTGGAGAAATTGACCAGGTGCTGGCCCACGGCAATGCCGGAGACCGTGGAGCCGCTGCTCTGGGAAGCGCCGCCGTCCACATTCCACATCGCACCGTTATGAATGGCGCCGGAGGGAGAAATCGTAACGCTGACCATGCCGAACTCAGTAATCTGGCTGTAAGTGCCGGTGGTGACAAACGCGAGATTGCTGGCTGTGGTGATGACCTGGCTGGCCGGCGCGGTGTAACCGCTGACGTTCGAGAACTGAATGGTATGCGTGCCATCGTAAAGGCCGCTGACCGTGGCGCCGCCGGATTGCAGCGGACCATCGTCCAGCGTCCACATGCCGGCGGTTCCGGCGGGCAGGATATTCACCTGGATGGAATCGCCCGGCGTGAGCGGGGTGTAAGTGCCGGAAGTGTAAGCCGTCTGCCCGGCAACCACCTCGATATATTGCGCGGCGGGCGCGGTGAATCGGTTAAGCGGCGCAAAAGAGATCATGTGCTGGCCTGGCGAAAGGCCGGTTACGGGCGACTGGTTGTAGCGGCCTACGCCGCCATCCACACTCCATGTGGTGCCATCCCACTCGGCAGTTGACGGATAAATATCCACAGACACCGCGCCGGTGGAGAGCGCACTATTTACCACGAGAATGCGGCTGGGAACTCCCGATGGCAGTGGCGCGCCCGAGCCGCCGTAGTACGCGACATTGTCGCAATGATCGTACACGCTTATGTCATTGAGCGTGTAAGTGCCGGGCGTTGCGCATGTGCCCACATCCATCTCCCCGCCGAAAGTGCCATCCAGAACCGATCCGGCGAGCAGCGAGGAGGCGGAAAAAGAAAATGAAATCGAGCCCCCGGAAGTGCCGGTGTAATTTATAAAACCGGAAGCGACACCGCTGCCGTTATCCGTGGCCACCGCACTGCCGGTGATTTTCACCTCTCCCGTGCCGATATCCGCCTCCGTTGAACTCAGCCCGAAGGCCGCCAATGCCGGGGGAGCCGTATCGGCGTTCGGATTAGTCACGGAGATGAGCGTCTGCGTCCCTTTGGGAAATGCGCTGCCACTCGGCCCATAGATGGCGCTATTCCCGCAAGGATCCTGAACATCGACGTATGCAAGCGTCCAATTACCGGGCACGTCGCAGGTTCCAAATGTAATCGGCGCCTGATAAACGCCATCATAGGCATTGCCCGAGGTTTCATTGGAGGAATCGAAACTCCCGGCCACGCTTTGGCCGCCGGAGGGGCTTTGGAAATAGAAATAGCCGCTGGAGACGCCCGCGGCGGTATCGCTCAATTCGGCGGTGACGGTCACCGTGTGATTGGAGCTGGTGAGGTCCACGCCGGAGGGGGCAAAAGAAAAGCTGACCAGTTGCGGGGTGGAAGTGATCCAGTCGGTATTGGTGACCTGGATGGTGGTCTGGATTCCTGGCGGAAAAGCCAGCGCCTGTGAGCCGGCGGTGCTTTTGTAAGTGACGCTATTGCCGCACTGATCGCTGAGTGTGACGGAATAGAGGCTCCAGGTGCCCGGCTCATTGCAGGGGCTGAAACCGACGGTGCCGCTAAGGACGGCGCTGGCCGGATTGCCCGAGGAGAGATTGTCCGTCACATCCAAATCGCAAGCGGCGGTCTGATTGCCCGAGGGGCTCCGGAAGATCACGGAGACGGAATCGATGCCGCCGGCGGTATCCGAAGCCTCCACGCTGAGGGACAGGACTTGCGAGGAGGAGGATACGTCGAGAGCACCGGGAGCGAAAGCGATGTTGCCAAACGCGGCCGGCGCGGCGACCGCAAATGCCCGCGTGGCCCCCATGGAGGCGAACAATATCAGGGCGATGCGCAGGAGGTTCTTCATGGCGGTAAAGCGCCGGCCGTTATTCCGGAGTGATGGTGGCAAAAGCGTGCAGGGTTTTCGGATTGCCCGGGCCGGCGAGGGCCTCGATGGCAAGCGTGGTGGCGCCGTCGCCCGAGGTATCCACGGGAGTGACGGTCAACAGATAGAAAGAGCCCTCGTGAACAGTCTGGATCGAGGCCTTGAACTTGGGGTTGGGAGAAAATGCGTGAACGGCGGTTACCTTCATCCCGGGTGAGGCGGTCAGCTTGATCCATTGCGGCCGCGGAGGATCGCCCCGACGCCAGAAGACATAGCGCGGCTGCATCTTCATCAGCTCCGGGATGTAAGTGTCCATGGTGAGCACCACCGGAGTCTTTGAGCCATGGATATTAACCCGGATCGGCTTGTCCTGGTAGCCGGTGCGCTCGCCGATATGGAAGACGACATCGATGGTTCCTTTCTCGCCGGGCTGGTAAGTCTTTTTTGCGAGCGTGGCGCTGGTGCAGCCACAGCCGGTCTCGACGGAATCGATGGTGACGGGCTGATTGCCGTCATTGGCAAAGGCGAACTGGCCCTTTACCTCCTTATCGGAAAGCGCGGGGTGAAACTCGAGGCGGGTCGCCTGCCATTGGATATCCGCGCGGGCGGTGAGACACGCGGCGAGCAGAAGGGGGAGCGTCCAGGGAATATTCATCGCAAACCGCCGTGGCCCGTAATTAACACGCGCGGCTGCGCGATTGCAATGCCAGGGCTTACGACAGCGCGGACCGAAGCATATCGAGCGCGGCGTTCGAGGCGATCTCCTGAAATGTGAGGCGGTCCATCGGGTACAGGTTTTTCGATACGCGGGTCTGCCCGCCGCGGCTTGCAATCGCGATATAGACCGTGCCGACGGGTTTTTCCGGCGTGCCGCCATCAGGGCCGGCAATGCCGGTGGTGGCGAGGGCAAAATCCGCGCCGGCACGCTCCAGCGCGCCCTCTGCCATGGCGCGCGCAACCGGCTCGCTGACCGCGCCGTGGGCCGCGATCAAATCCGCGGAAACGCCGAGCGCGCGGGTTTTTTCCTCGTTGGCGTAGGTGATGAACCCAGCATCGAAAACGCGGGATGCGCCGGGCACGCCGGTGATTTTGTGAGCAAGGCGGCCGCCGGTGCACGACTCGGCGGTGGTGACTTTTTTTCCAAGCTCCGCGAGGCGATGGACGAGGATCTCTTCCAGCCCTTCGCTCCCCTCCCCCGCGATGTGCGGAGAGAGCTTTTCCATGATCACCGTCTCCGCAAGCGCGAGCGCCTCCGCGGGGCCGATGCAGCGGACTTCGACAATGCCAGGGCGCGCGCAATAGCCGAGTTCCAGGCGGGGAATCGCGAGCAATTGCGCGCCGACCGCGGCTTCCACGCCCGATTCGCCCATGCCGGTAATCAACCAGCGGCGGCTGCCGGTTTCCGCGCCGCCGGGAACGATCTCCCGGAGGATCGGCGCGACCGTGTCGCGGAACATCGGCTTCAATTCCCGGGGCGGACCGGGCATGAGAAAAATGTGACGCCCACCCTGGAGCAAATAAAGGCCGGGAGCGGTGCCGAAGGGATTTGGAAGGACGCGCGCGCCCTGCGGCGCCTGGGCCTGGCGGCGATTGCGAGGAGTCATGGAGAGGCCGCGCCGGGCGAACCGGGCCTGGATGTGCTCCCACACCGCGGGGTCTTCCACCAGCGGCAGGTCAAACATTGCGGCAACGATCTCGCGCGTGATATCGTCGGTGGTGGGGCCGAGGCCGCCGGTGACGATGATGATTTCCGCGCGGTCCATCGCTTCCGTCAGCGCCGTGCGAATCGCATCGCCATCCGGCACCGTCACCTGTCGCGCCACTCGCAAGCCGAGGGGAAAAAGCTCCTGCCCGAGGAAGGCAATATGGGTATTGACCGTATTGCCCAACAGCAACTCGGTGCCGGTATTGATGACTTCGACAACCATCGGCTAGCGGTCGAGTGCGTGCAGCCAGGCGGTGACGCGGCCCGCGGCGTCCGCTTCCTCATCCGCCTGGTAAACGTAGAGCAAATTGGCCAGGATGCGGCGGGCGATGGCGATGGGGGTGGCGGTCTCCAGATGGCTTGGCTGAAGCTCCAGCTTCTGGCTGGCGAGGATTTTTTTGCACTCCGGGATGCCGATGATGCGGCCCCGCTCGAAGGGATCGAACAGGACCCCGTCATGCCGCGCGAGGAAATGGCCGGGGAAATTGATGCCCTCCACGCGCAGGCCGCAGCGCTCGCCCACCAGCATATAGATGAGCGTGAGCGTGATGGGGATGCCGAGCCGGCTGGCAAGCACGCGCGGCAGGAGGGTGTTGTCCGGGTTGTAGTAATCCTCCGTGTTTCCGCAAAAGCCGAGTTGCTCGCCGAGGAATTGTGCCAGGCTGCGGACCCGGTCCTCCGCGGTATCGTCCAGGGTGCGGAATTGCGCGATCTGGCCGGCCCAATCGTCCAGCAGCTTGCGCCATTCCTGGGCCTGCGTGCCGGGGATCATGGCCCGCGCGAGCAGCCAGCAAAAGCCTTCCAGGTCATCGTCCTCGGCAAAACGTCCGCATACGCCGCCGAGCTCGCGCCCGGCCTCCTCGGAATCGATGCGGCCCATGACATCCTTCACATGCTCGGTGACGCGCTCATCGTACATGGTGAGCAGATCCTGCAAGGAGGGAATGGCCGCGCTCCCCTGAAGGGCGAGCTGATCCTTCACAAGGTCCACCGTATGGGGATCGTCGTCCCGGAGCAGTTTTACGATGGCATCTTTTTGAGCAAACATGGGTATCGGGTCTTCAGCCCGGGCTCGCGTCGATGGAGAATACCTCTCCGGGTTCGCATTCCACGGACAAATGGATGGGCCGGCAGCAGACAGGGCAATCCTCGATGGTCGCATGACTGCCTTGCGAGGTATCCACCATGGTGGTGTAGGTCTCCCCGCAATACGGGCAGACAACGGCGCCTTCTGCCAGCAACTCCATTGGTTGCATTTCAAGGCGATGGCACCCGCCTTGCAATAAAATACGCAGGCGGCACTGCAATTTCCCCATGTTTACCGCAGCCAGAATCCGTGGGTGGCGCAAATCAAGGATTCAGCGGCCTTGATTTACCTTGATAAACCTTTATTCCCCCGGGAAGGAGTTCCCGGCTGCGCCTTGATTCCACCCCGATTCCGGCTCGATTTCGTGCCTTGATTTACCTTGATTTACCCCGATTTCGGTTGAATCCGCGTAGCCCGTACTGGAGCGGCCGAAGGGAGGGCGCGCCACGAGCGAAGTTTTGATGTCAAAGAACTTTGAAACCCGATGGCGAGTATAACATGCCGGGAGGAACAATCCAGGGCGCGGTTCCGCGCAGGTTTCCGGGCACGATAAGGGCAACCTGATTTTATTTCCCGACGTAAATTGCGTCGTCCGGCCAATCCTTGCGGATGTAGCCGTTCTGCATATTGACGAAGGGCAGATAATTGCGCATCACGCGCACGGGTTTCAGCAGGCGGATGGTGGAAACCTCCGCGATGGAACCTTCGCCGTGATTGCGCAAGAGGCTGGGAATGAGTTTCTCCTGCATGGTCTGGACGATATCGGTATCGCTGGCCCCATCGATGAAGAGGAGCATTGCCACGTTGCCATCGATCTCCGCGATGTGGCTTTCGAACAGCATCTCCGTGAAGATGGAGCGGACGAAGGGCTCGCGGCGGATATCTTCCTCGATCTGGTTGACCGTGATCCCGAGCCGGAACTTGATGATGTATGCGTGACGGGCGCGAAACTGGCCGGTGCCATTCTCGGTCAGATTGACCTGGGTATGGTAGGAGAGAATGCCCTCCTCCTCCAGGCGCTGGCGTTTGCGGCCGACCGTGCGGACGTTTACCCCGGTGATTTCGCCAATGCCGTTATCGGATTCCAGGGGATCGCGAATCAACTGGCGGATGATGAGGCGCTCCTGCTCATCCAGGTGGCGGATCAAAGGGTCGTAGGGGGGGTGGTTATTTTTGCTCTCCACAGGCGAAATTTAGACAAAGCGGTGGGCGATATGCGACATATTTTTGCAATATCTGGCGAATTCTCGCCTTGAATTGTCGTTTGGAAAGGTTAATCTCGTCCGGTTTACCGATTTTCACCGGGAGGACCCCAATTATGAACCACGTCATCACCGATG
>DATAXI010000099.1:0-2506 GCA_036266845.1 Chthoniobacteraceae bacterium
TGATGGTTTTCTACACCGCCATCAATATCCCCTACTCCGCCCTGTCCGGCGTGATGACCGATGATCCCCTCGACCGCACGAGCCTCAACTCGTACCGCATGGCATTGGCGCAGGTGGGCGGCTTCATCGTGAATGCGGCGACGCTGCCGCTGATTGCCTGGTTTGGCCACGCAAACAAGGCGGTGGGGTATCGGTGGACGGTGATCCTGTTTGCGGCGATCGCCGTGCTTCTCTTCCTGGCCACTTACGCCACCACGCGCGAGCGCATCCAGCCGCCGCCCACTCAAAAAACCAATCTCACGGAGGATTTGAAAAGCCTTTTCGCGAATCGGCATTGGGTAATCATGTTCCTGGCGGGCATTACCGCGCTGACGTTCATCATCGTCCGCTGCGGCACGGTCATTTACTATTGCAAATATTACCTGCACATGGACGAGAGGGCGACGAGCGCCTTTCTGGTAATGGGGAATATCGGATTTATTGCCGGCGCGGTCGCGACCCGCTTTCTGGTGAAGGCGTGCGGCAAGAAATACTCCTACATCATTACGCAGCTTGGTCTCGCGGTCACGTGTGCCGGCTTTTACTGGCTGGCGCCGGGGCAGCGCACACTCATCAACGGGCTGCAAATCCTCAACGGCGCTGTGGGCGGCCTGAATGCCACGCTCTACTGGGCCATGATTGCGGATACCGCGGACTTCGCGGAATGGAAATTTGGCGTGCGGACGACGGGCATCGTATTTTCCGCCACCACCTGCTCGCAGAAGGTGGGCATGGGAATCGGCGGCGCCGTGACGGGCGCGCTGCTCACCCATTACGGTTACGTGGCGGGAGTGGCGCAAACCGCGACCGCGAACCATGGCATCCTTTTGCTGGTAAGTTTTATTCCAGCCGCGGGATTCGCATTGATCGCGGGGATCTTTTTCCTCTACGGCCTCACCGAGCCGCTCTGCCACAGAATGCGCGAAGATCTTACCGCCCGGCGGATCGAGCGCGAACTCGCTTCTCCCCAGATGGTGGAAGCGTCCGTTACGGGTCAGTAATTTCGAGCCGCAGGAAGCGCCGCCCAGCCGCGGGACCGCCGGTATCGCTAATGGTCACCTGTTGGGAAGGATTCGCGCCGCCCCCATAGGGAATCCCGGAACTGCTCCAGATATCGATCCAGTTATCCAGGTCTGCGCTGCCCTGGACATGATAGGTAACATCGGTGGCAATTCCCATGCGGGTAAAGGTAAGACTGAGCAGACCGCCGGAAAACCCTCCCTGCGGCAAGCCGCCGCTCACCGGCAGATCGGGATTGATCCCAAGCGCGTATTTCACCAGGTTCGGAATCCCGTCGCCCAATGGCATCGCGGTATCGCCGCCCACGGCGTCACTCACATTGGTGGTGTCAAAGTAACTCTGCCGCCATTGCTCGATGGGTGAGATGGCCGCACTGCCGCTGACCTGGCTCGAATTCGCCCCTTCCCCGCCGGCATTGACTGCCGAGACGACATAATAATAGGGAACGCCGGGGGTTGCGCTGAAATCCGCGAAGCCTGGAGATGCCGGATTGGCAATCACGCTGTATGGGCCTCCATTCGCAGTGCCCCGTTTCACGTTATAGGTAATGGCGCCGGAAGAGCTATTCCACGTCAGCGCGATTTGGCCCGTACCGGATACGGCGGCCAGACCAGTGGGCCCGCCCGGCGCGGCGGCGCGCACCTCGATGCCGCAGCAGGCGGAGTTATCTTTAACCGAAGTAAACTGCACCGTGATCTGGCCGCTGGTGCTGGAGGTGGCGGATAACGGCACCACCTCCGCGATATCCTTTCCCCCGGTGGCCGCGTAGATATCATAGTCCGTCAGCACCTGCGTGCCGCTCAATGTCACGTTGAACTCCCGCTTGCCCGCGGCAGTCCAGTAATCCTCCGCCAGATGCAGGCGAACGGTGTAGCTGGTGGATGGCGTCAGCCCGGTAAGCGTGTAAGTGAACCCGCCGAGCCGGTATGTCTGATATACCGACTCCGGCGCCGGCGAAACAAGATTGGCAAGACTCACGGTGGCCGCGGTATTGGAAGTGGAGCCGCCCGCATAGTCCTCATCGGCGGCAAATGGCGAAACTGCCGTCCCACCGCAGTTGATCGCCAATGCCGGCGCGCCGGTGACACTGGTTTCCGCTTCGCTGCTGTTCGGCCCTTCGCCAACCGAATTCACGCCGGAAACGACATAGAAGTAAGTCGCGCCCGGCGTGGCGGAGGAATCGACGAAACTGGCCGCATTGGCTGTGCCGATCACGGTATATGGCCCACCACTGATCGATGCCCGTTTAATATGGTAACTGGTCGCGGTCGATAAGGGATTCCACACCAGCGTCACGGAGCCATAACCAGCCGCCGCTCCGAGACCGGTGGGAGCCGGCGGGGCGGTCGGCACGTAATTGGGATTGGTGGATGAAACGAGCGTCAGGCCGGGGATGGTCATCGTGCCGGTGATGACGCCGTTATTGTACACGACCGCCGGCGCGGTG
>DATAXI010000127.1:0-22151 GCA_036266845.1 Chthoniobacteraceae bacterium
AGGCCGCGGCGGACGCCCTGGACGCTCCCAATTACCGCAGCGCGAAACTGGCGTCCGAGGCGAAAGACCTGGACGCGCTCTCCGAGCAGATGAAGCAAGGGCAGCCGATGGGCAACCTCCAGCGCAAAGCGTTCCAGTACGAGAACTACAACCAGGCGGAACAGAAGGATCAGCAGTAACCAAGGGGGGCGGAACGGAACCGCGGAGACCGTTGTGGAAAAAAAGGGACACTCCGCGGTTCCAACTCCGGCCCCTCCTTTGCTAGGCTCCCTTTAGCTTGAAGAAACTCGCGCTCGTGTTTGTGCTGGCGATTCTCGCTCCGGCGCTGCTGTTGGGGGTGCTAGCGCTGCGGACGGCGAGCCGGCAGCAATTGATCATGGAGCGGCAGGAGGTGGAGCTGCGGCAGAAGGAAACCGGCGAGCTGGCGGCGCAAGTCCGCGGCCTGCTGGGCGATGAGCAGCGCTCCTTCCTCGAGGCGGTGGACCGGTTGCGAGCGCGCCTGGGGCCCAAAGAGCTGGCGCTCGATTTCTCCGGGCGGCTTCCGGCGGAATGGGGCCACGCTTGCATCGGCTTTGCGGTGGATGAAAACGGCGATATCATCTCCCCCAGCGCGCAGGCCCGGACGGATATGGAGACGAAGGATTTCCTGAGCCAGAACAGCGCTTTTCTCGGCAATCAGGCGCCGGCGGAAGTGTACGAGCCGGCCTTGAAGGCGGAGACAGCCGCGGCGCCCGCCGACGCTTTGCAACAGCGGCGATCCGCCGCCGCGCTGGATAGCGCCATGGGGGGAGCCCCGGCCGGCAGCACCGCTGATGTTAAGGCTCAAGTCTCGGCGGCAAAGAGCGCACAGGCTTATCGGAACCTGATCCCGCAAGATGCGGACCAGTCTCAGCAAGCGCCCAATACGGAAAAGCTGCGTACCGTGATTCCGCAGTACCAGACCGCGGCGCCGCAGGCTCCTCCGCTTTCGCAGCTCAATTTTTCCACGTCCCGTTTCCGGCAACTGGTGGCCGGCGGGCATGACGGCGTGCTGGCGCGCTATGTGGAGGATGAGTTGGAAGTCATCTTCTGGGTCCGGCCTGCCGGGATGGACGGCTCGATCCTCGGAGCGCAAATGAAGGCCGCGGATTTGTTCCGTGCGATCCGTCCGGAAATCGATCCCTTTTCCTCGCACGGCGCCTGCCTCGCCATCCTGGATGATCATGCGCTGCCCGTGGCGCTTTCCGTGCCGAAATTCAAGGCGGTCTGGAAGAACCCGTTCGTTGCCACGGAGCTGGGCGAGACGCTCCCTCATTGGGAAGCCGCGCTTTATCTTTTGAATCCGAACGCCGTCTCGGAATCGGCGCAATGGATCGCGCTCACGCTCTATGGGCTCATCGGGCTCGCAATCGGAGCCATCGCCGTCGGCAGCCTCCTCATCGCGGTGGATACGCACCGGCAATTGCGGCTGGCGCAAAAGAAAACGGACTTCGTCTCCAACGTTTCCCATGAATTGAAGACGCCGCTTACTTCCATCCGTATGTTTGCGGAATTGCTGCAAGAGCGCCGCGTCAGCGATCCGGCCAAGACGGCGGATTATCTGCGCATCATCCGGCTGGAGGCGGAGCGGCTCACGCGGCTCATCAATAACGTGCTCGATTTTGCCCGGCTGGAGCGGAACCAGAAGCATTACACGCGGCGCATCGTCGATCTGCAGCCGGAGATCGAGCGCCTGTGGGAGGCGCAGGCGGAGCATTTGCGAACCCAGGGTTTTCTCACCACCGCGGAGATCGCGCCCGGCCCGTGGTGGGCCGATGCGGATTCGGACGCGATTGTGCAGGTAATCGTGAATCTCCTCTCCAACGCGGAGAAATATTCGCCGGAGAAAAAGGAGATCGATTTCCATGCGGACATCGGGGAGAGCCTCATCCGCATTGCCATCGCGGATCGCGGCGCCGGCGTGCCGGCTGGCGAGGAAAAGAAAATCTTCGAGAGTTTCTACCGCGCGCACGATTCCCTCTCGAGCGGCATTCCCGGCTCCGGCCTGGGTCTCACGCTGGCGCGCCGCATCGCGCGCGATCACGGCGGGGATATCCGCTGCGAGCGCCGTCCCGGCGGCGGCAGCATCTTCACCCTCACCCTGCCCACCCACCCCATTGCATGAAAAAGCGACTCCTCATTGTCGAAGACGATCCGCACATCCGCCTCGGCCTCGTGGATGCCCTCGAGGGCGAAGGCTACGAGGTCCTGCAAATCTCCAATGGCGCGGAAGTCCTTCCCTGCATCAAGCAGCAGCGGCCGGACCTGATGATCCTGGACATCATGCTGCCGGGCAAAAGCGGGTTTGACGTGTGCCGCGATGCGCGCGCCGCCCGGCTGGACCTGCCCATCCTCATGCTGACGGCAAAGGGGCAGGAGATCGACAAGGTGCTGGGCCTGGAGCTGGGCGCGGACGATTATGTCACCAAGCCCTTCGGCGTGCGCGAATTGATGGCCCGCGTCCACGCGCTGCTGCGGCGTTCCGGCTCCGCGCCCGCGGAGACCGCGCCATCCACGCCCAGCCGCATCGCCTTTGGCGATGTCGAGATCGACGTGGCGGCCATGCGTGGCACCCGGGCCGCGGAAAAGTTCGATCTCTCCAGCCGCGAGCTAAAGGTGCTGGCCGTGCTCTACCGGCGCGCGGGAGAGGTGGTCAGCCGCAACCAGCTTCTGGACGAGGTCTGGGGCATCGAGTATTTCGGCACCACCCGCACGCTGGATCAGGTGATCGTCCGGCTGCGCCAGAAGCTGGAGACCGGCGAGCCGCGGCATCTGCTGACGGTCCACGGGGTTGGCTACCGGCTGGAGCTTTCCCCGTCCTGATGACCCTTGCCTACTTTTGGGAGAGTCTCTAGCCTGCGCGAATGAAAGTTTTGGTGACGGGCGGGGCCGGATTTATTGGCTCGCACCTTGTCGAACGGCTCCTCGCGGCCGGTCACGGGGTGGATGCGCTCGATGAATTTAACGACTATTACGACCCCCGCATCAAACGCGCCAATCTCCAGGCCGTCCAGGACCGCATCGCCATCCACGAGGTGGATATTCGCGATGGCGCCGCGGTGGACCGCATCGTCGCCGGCGGCGGGTACGATACCATTATCCACCTGGCCGCGCGTGCCGGGGTGCGCCCCTCGATCAAGGAGCCAAAGCTCTACCTCGACACCAACATCATCGGCACCTGGCACCTGCTGGAGGCCGCGCGCCAGGCGGGCATCCGGCGTTTCATCTGCGCCTCCAGCTCCTCCGTTTATGGCGTGTTGAAAACCGTGCCGTTCCGCGAAGACATGGCGCTCACGGAAACAATCAGCCCCTACGCGGCGACGAAGCTGGCCGCCGAGCAGCTCTGCTCGAATTACTCCCACCTTTACGGGATGCGCACGATCAACCTGCGCTTCTTTACCGTGTATGGACCGCGGCAGCGGCCGGACCTCGCCATTCACAAGTTCACCCGCTGCATCCATGAGGGCAGGCAGATCGACCAATACGGCGACGGCTCCACGCGGCGCGACTACACCTACATCGACGACATCATCCAGGGCGTGATGGCATGCCTCACTTACGAGGGGACACTGTGCGATGTGTTCAATCTCGGCGAAAGCCAGACGACGACGCTCGCGGAATTGATCCACGCCATCGAGGTGGCCCTGGGGGAAAAAGCGATCATCCACCGGATGCCCGAGCAGCCCGGCGACGTCCCGCTGACTTACGCCGATATTTCCAAGGCCCGCAGCCTGCTTGATTACAACCCCACGACCAAGATCAAGGAGGGGATTCCGAAGTTCGTGGAGTGGTATCTCCATGTGCGGAAAGAATTGGCCTAGGAATATGGGAATCTCCTCGCTCGATTCCGCGGCGGCATTGCTCCAGGCGCTCATCCGAATCCCGAGCGTCAATCCCCACGGCTCTCCCGGCATTGACAAACCCGGCGAGCAGGCCTGCGCGGAATTTGTCGGCGATTTCCTGCGCGAGTGCGGAGCGAGGGTCGAACTGCGCGAGGTCGCGCCAGGGCGGCCGAACGTGGTGGGCTGTTTCCCGACAGACGCGCCCGGCAAGCCGCGCGTCATCCTGGCGCCGCACCTCGATACGGTCAGCGTCGGCGGGATGACGATCGATCCCTTCGGCGGCGAACTCCGCGACGGCAGGGTGTGGGGCCGCGGCGCCACGGATACCAAGGGCCCCATGGCCGCCATGCTCTGGAGCCTGCGGGAATTGCGCGAGCGCATCCCCTCGCTGGGCCATGAGATTTGCTTCGTGGGCCTCATGGGCGAGGAAGCGGGCCAGGAGGGAGCGCGCGCGTTCGTGAAGGAGGAGCGCGCCGATTTTGCGCTCATCGGCGAGCCTACCCAGAACGAAATCGTTTACACCCACAAGGGCTCCTTCTGGCAGAAACTGCGCACCACGGGCCGCGCCGTGCACGCTTCCGCGCCGGAGCGCGGCGAGAACGCGATCTACAAAATGGCCGACGTAATCCGCTGCATACGCGAGGAAATCTCGCCAGCGTTCGCGCGGCAATCGCATCCCATCCTCGGCTCGCCCACCATCAGCGTCGGCGTTATCCGCGGTGGCACCAAGACGAACATTGTGCCGGATTTTTGCGAGATGGATGTCGATATCCGCACGATCCCCGGCCAGGACACGCAGACGATCCTGGCCGCGCTGCAAAAGGCCAGCCCGGGCATCGAAATTTTCACAACGGATTCCTCACCGCTCAACACCGATCCCGCGCACCCGCTCATCCAGCTCCTGCTGAAAAACGGGAGCCGTCTCTCCGGCGCGCCATGGTTTTGCGATGCCGCCGTCTTCGCGCAAGCAGGCATCCCCGCCGTCGCCGCCGGCCCCGGCTCCATCGCGCAAGCGCACACCAACGATGAGTGGATCGCCGTCGAAGAACTGGAACGCGGCGTGCGGTTTTACCGCGCGTTTATCGAAGCGCTGTGACGAATCACCGCACCGCCAGTTCCTCCGCGGCCAGCAGATCGTTAATCAGGCCGACGACCTGTTTCTCGATCATTGCCAGGCCGTCGTCAGGCGCGACGTCGGGTTGGTCGCCGACATCCCAATACACGATGCGCTCCTCCCACTCGGGGAACTGGGTGCGCACCATCGGGCGATGTTCGGCATCCTTCAGGGCAACGGCGAGCCGTGAGCCGCCGAGATCCTCCGCCGTCAATTGCCGGCGGTCCGGCGCCGTGTGGCGCAGTTCCATGTTCCGCGTTTCCAAGTGCTTGCGCGTGTGCGGCGAGAGGTCAAACCCCGGCGGCACCAGGTGAATCGCAAGGCCGCGTGAAAAGGCGCGCCAAGGCAAATCCAGCGCCTCGGCATGATGGTTAAACACCGCTTCCGCGAAGCGGCTCCGGTAATAGTTCCCAGTGCAGATAAACAGAACCCTGTCCATATTTTCTCTTTCGTACGGCATTTTGTGTGCCCTGGGGTTCTTGCCCGGAATGGTGCCACAGAATGCTGAATGTGCAAACGATTGATTTTCGGATTAGTCGCGGCAAGACTGCACCCCCTTCCAAAAAAATGAGTGACCAAAAGACCGCCATCACCCCCCGCCGCGACGAGGATTTTCCCGAGTGGTACCAGCAGGTCGTCCGCGCCGCCGATCTCGCCGAGAATTCCGACGTGCGCGGCTGCATGGTCATCAAGCCCTGGGGCTACGGCATCTGGGAGTGCATGCAGCGGGCGCTGGACCGGATGTTCAAGGAAACCGGGCATCGCAACGCATACTTCCCGCTTTTTATCCCGCTCAGCTACCTGGCCAGGGAGGCCGCGCACGTGGAGGGTTTTGCCAAGGAGTGCGCCGTGGTCACCCATCACCGCCTGGAGTCGGACGGCGCCGGCGGGCTGCGCCCCGCGCCCTCCGCGGAGTTAACGGAGCCGCTCGTGGTGCGCCCGACCAGCGAGACGATTATCGGCGCGACCTACGCCAAGTGGGTGCAATCGTACCGCGATCTGCCGATTCTCATCAACCAATGGGCCAATGTCGTCCGCTGGGAGATGCGGCCGCGCGTTTTCCTGCGCACGGCGGAGTTCCTCTGGCAGGAGGGGCACACCGCCCATGAGACGGAGGCGGAGGCAATCGCCGAGACGGAAAAAATGCTGGAGGTTTACGCGACCTTTGCGCGCGAATACCTGGCAGTGCCCGTCTTTCCGGGCGAGAAATCGGAATCCGAGCGTTTCCCCGGCGCGGAGCGCACGCTGACCATCGAGGCGATGGTGCAGGACCGCAAAGCCATCCAGGCCGGCACGTCGCATTTCCTCGGGCAGAATTTCGCGAAAGCGAGCGGCATCCAGTTTCTCTCCCGCGACAACACCCAGGAGTACGCCTGGACGACGAGCTGGGGCGTGAGCACCCGCCTGGTGGGCACGGCCATCATGGCGCATGCGGATGACGATGGGATGATCGTCCCGCCGCGCATCGCCCCCTCCCACGTGGTCATCCTGCCCATCACGCCCAAGCCGGAGACGCGCGATGCCGTGCTGGCCGCCGCCGCATCGCTGGCCGCCGCGTTGCGCGCAAAGACTTACGATGGCGACCGCATCACCGTGGAGGTGGATCAGCGCGACCTGCCCGGCGGCACAAAGAATTGGGAATGGATCAAAAAAGGCATCCCGGTCCGCATCGAGATCGGCCCCCGCGATCTCGAGAAAGGCGCCGTCGCACTCAGCCGCCGCGACCGCGCAGTGAAGGAGAAGCAATTTCTCACCAATGCCGAGGCCGTGGAGCAGATCGCCGCGATCCTCGAGGACATCCAGCAGAGCCTGTTCAACCGCGCCCTGGCCTACCGCGACGCGAATACCCGCAACATCGATTCGCGCGAAGAGTTCTACGCCTTCTTCACGCCGCGGAACGCCGCGCGTCCGGAGATCCACGGCGGCTTTGCCCGCGCCCATTGGTGCGGCGGCGCCGAGTGCGAGGCAAAGATCAAAGAAGACCTGAAAGTCACGATCCGCTGCATCCCCTCCGGCGCGCAGCCGGAGCCCGGTGCATGCCCCTTCTGCGGCCAGCCCAGCCAGAAGCGCGTACTCTGGGCAAAGTCGTATTGACGTTAGTCATACGGCGCCACCCAGAGGCCGCTTACTTTTCCGGCGGCGTTGAAGACAACCTTGATGTCCACCTTGTTTTTCTCCCAGCGGCACGGGACATAGACAGAGTAATATTGCGCCTCCTGCGCAAGGTGCGGGGCGTCGTGCCCGAGGTATTTGCCGCCGATATCGAGCTGATGCCACTCCGTGCCGAGCGCCGGGGCTGAGAGCCCCGCAGCCATCGTGGGGTCAAACCATTGGGTCGCCTCGGGAAATTTTCCCGCCGTCAGCATCTCCACAAACGCGACGCCGCGCTGTTCCAGCACCGCCTGGTCCGGGGTGGGCGCCGGCGCGGGAATATTTCCCGGCTTCCGCGGCGGGTGGAAATGGATGAGCAACCCAATCATCACGCCTACGATCAGGGCGGCGATTGCGGGAAGGATGAGGCGAAAGGAGGGGGGCATTTGCGGGTGGCGAAAGGTGTTCTATTGAACACATTCCCATTATGAAGTATTCAGTATGAATGAGGAAAATCCAGATGCCCAGCCCCCACTCGCCAGTCCAGGGCCGGAGGAGAGCCACGCATTTTTAGATCATTCATAATTTGAACTCCATCATCCAGTTACGGCAACTCCTGGCCGAGCGTTTTCCCGCCGCCGCCCCCCGCCACGGCCTCTTTTTCCCCACCGGCGTCGCCCCGCTGGATGCCGTGCTGGGCGGCGGTCTCTGGAAGGGGACGCTCACGGAGTTGAGCACCGATGGGGCGGGTTGTCTGACGGTGCTCAATGCCGTCATCTGCGCCTGCGCGGCGGAGCGGCGGCCGGTGGCGATCATCGATGGGGGGGATGGCTTTGACCCGCAGCCCCTGGATGCGGAGACGCTGGCGCACCTGCTCTGGGTGCGCTGCCGCACGCTGGCGCAATTTTTGAAAGCCGCCGATCTCGTCCTGCGCGACGGCAATCTGCCAATCGTGCTGCTGGACCTGCGCGGCAGCGCGCGGGGCGAGCTGAAACGCATCCCGGGCGCCACGTGGTATCGCCTCCAGCGCATTGTGGCCCAGAGCGCCGTGGCCTGCCTCATCACCACGCCATGGTTCATGGTCAGCAGCGCGCATTACCGGGTGCGAATGGAGGGAGCTTTCCGCACCCATTCCCTGGATATGCCGGTGGAGACTCTTTTCGCGCAAATGGATTTCCAACTCGTCCGCCGGCATGGGCTGACCGGCACGGCAGCCGCGCCGTAAACCTTTCCCCTTCATAATTCAAAAATGTACTGCGCGATCGTTATTCCCGGTTTTCATCTCCAGGCCTCGCTCCGTTACGAGCCCGGCCTGCGGGAGCGCGCGGTGGTCATCGTGGATGAAGGGGGGAAGCCGCCGCGCATCGAGCAATTGACCCGCGCGGCGCGGCGCGCCGGCATCCGCGCGGGGATGACCTCCACGCAAGGCCTCGCGCGCTGCCCGGAGCTGCTGGTGCGCTACCGCTCGCCGGAGCATGAGCGGATGGCGGGCGATGCGCTGCTGCAATGCGCCGCGTGCGTCTCGCCGGGCATCGAGGCGACTGGCGAGGGGGTGGGCACGCTCGATCTCAAAGGGCTGCCGCCGGCGGCGCACCGGCAGGCGGCGGAGGGGCTCATCCGCCAGCTTGGGCGGCAGGAGATGGTGGCCAAGGCCGGCATCGCCGCCACGCCCGGCCTGGCGCTGCTGGCGGCGCGCAATGCGCGGCCCATCCTGCACCTGATGCGGCCTGCGGATTTACACGAGCTGCCCGTCTCCGCGCTTGCGCCGGGGCCGGAGCTGGCGGGGACGCTGCGGCGGCTGGGCATCCGGCGGCTGCGGGAGTTTTGCGATCTGCCGCCGGAGGGGATCGCGGCGCGCTTTGGCGAGGAAGGGGTGGCGCAATGGCGCTGCGTGATGGGGAAAAGCACGCGGTTGCTGCGGCTGGTGACGCCGCCGGAGACCTACGAGGAGGCGACCGACTTCGAGAACGACATCGAGCTGCTGGAGCCGCTGCTCTTCATGCTGCGGCGATTTATCGAGCGCATCGCGGACCGGCTGGCCGCGGCCTACCTGGCAGTGGCGGCGCTGGAGTTGCGCATCGGGTTTGCGGCAGGGGCGGATTACGCCCGGGCCTTCCCGGTCCCATCGCCCACGCGCGATGTGGAGACGCTCTTCCGCATGCTTTTTACGCATCTGGAGAGTTTCCAGAGCCCGCACCCCATCCGGTCGCTGCACCTGGCGGCGCGTCCGTGCAAGGCGGTGAAGGAGCAACTGGGCCTCTTCGAGACAACGCTGCGCGATCCCAACCAATTCCACCAGACACTGGCCCGGCTCTCCGCGCTGGTGGGCGCGGATCGCGCCGGCGTGCCGGTGCGGGATAACACCTTTCGCCCGGATGCCTTCCGGCTGGAGCCGCCGGCCTTCCATGCCGCCGCGCCACCCGGCCAGGCGCGCAAGGGCAGCGGCGGGGCGCGCGGGCTGGCGCTGCGCCGCTTCCGTCCGCCGCGTCCGGCGCACGTCTTCACGGCAGAGCAGCGCCCGGTGTCGCTGAGCATGGAGGCTTTCAGCGCGCCGTTGGGGGAATCAAGCGGGCCATGGCTCACCTCCGGCGAGTGGTGGGACGGGCAGGCATGGGAGCGCGCGGAGTGGGAGGTGGAATCCGCCGATGGCCGGCTCTACCGGCTCTCGCAGCAGGATGGTCGCTGGTACATCGAGGGCATTTATGACTAGCGCCGGCTATTTATGAATAGCACCGGCTATTGCGAGCTGCACGCGCGCAGCGCCTGCAATTTCCTCCGCGGCGCCTCCACCCCCGAGCACCTGGCCGAGGCCGCCGCGATGCTCGGTATTCCCGCCGTCGCCGTGCATGATCGCGACGGCGTCTACGGCGCGCCCCGTTTTCACGCGCGTGCGCGGGAGCTGGGCGTGCGGCCCATCATCGGCTGCGAGTTGACGCTGGAGGATGGCGGCATCCTGCCGGTCATCGTCCTCACCCGCGGGGGTTACCAGAACCTTTGCAAGCTGATCACGGTGGGAAAACTGCGCGGTACCAAGACGGAGTGCTCCGTCACATGGGCGGAGCTGGCGCGGCACACGGAGGGGCTGGCCGCATTGACCGGCGATGAAGAGGGGCATCTGCGCCGGCTCCTCGCGGGAGAGGATGCCGGCGCGCCGCCCGCCTTTTTGCGAAAGCTCGCGGGCATCTTCGGGCGCGGGAATGTCTATCTCGAAATCCAGCGCCATTTCCTGCGCGGCGAGAGGGTGTACAATCGCCGCCTCATCGCCCTGGCCGCGCAGACCGGCCTGCCGCTGCTGGCCACCAATGGCGTCTGTTACGCGGCGCCGCAGGGCCGGCAGGTGCTGGATGTCTTTACCTGCATCCGCCATCACACAAGCCTGGACCTTGCGGGCACGCTGCTCAGTCCCAATGACCAGCGCCATCTCAAGGATGCCGCAGCCATGGAAGCACTCTTTGCGGATGTTCCAGAGGCCGTCTCCAATACCCTGCTGCTTGCCGCGCGGGTGGAGTTTTCGCTGGAAAACCTGGGCTATCACTTCCCCACTTATCGCGGCATGGATGCGGCGGCGATGGCCGCGATGTTGCGCGAGCAGACTTACGCCGGAGCGCGAAACCGCTTTTCCGCGCTCGATCAAAAAGTGCGCGCGCAACTCGAGCATGAGCTGGACTTGATCATCCGGCTCGGCATCGCCGGTTACTTCCTCATCGTCTGGGACATCGTCCGGTATTGCCATGAGCACCACATCATGGTGCAGGGCCGGGGCAGCGCGGCCAATAGCGCGGTCTGTTTCAGCCTCGGCATCACTTACTGCGATCCGCTGAAGTACCGGCTGCTCTTCGAGCGTTTCCTTACGGAAAATCGCAAGGGAGCGTGGCCGGACATCGATCTCGACCTGCCCAGCGGCGACAAGCGGGAGCAGGTGATCCAGGAGGTGTACAAGCGCTACGGGCGCACCGGCGCGGCGATGACGGCCAATGTCATCACTTACCGCGGACGCAGCGCCATGCGGGAGGTGGGCAAGGCGCTCGGCCTCTCGCCGGATGTCATGGACCGCTTCTCCGATCTGTATGCGAACGGCGATTTTCCCCACACCATCGGCCTTGAGGATCAGCTTGGTATGGCCGGCGTCGCGGCCACGCATCCGCGCTGGCGGGCGGTGTGCGGCTTGTTCCAGGCCATCTACGGGCTGCCGCGCCACCTGGGGCAGCACTCCGGCGGCATGATCATCTTCGAGGGCCGGCTGGACAGCATCGTGCCGCTGGAGAATGCCAGCATGCCCGGGCGCGTGGTCGCGCAATGGGACAAGGACGATTGCGAGGACCTCGGCATCATCAAGGTCGATTTCCTCGGGCTCGGCATGATGGCGGTCATCCAGGATACGGTGGAGCTTTCCGCGCGCCGCGGGCGTCCGGTTGATCTCGCGCAATTGCCGGAGAAAGATCCCGCCACGTTCGAGATGATCCGCGCGGCGGACACCATCGGCGTATTCCAGATCGAGAGCCGCGCGCAGATGGCCACGCTGCCGCGCATGAAACCGGAGAGCTTCTACGATCTCGTCATCGAGGTGGCCATCATCCGCCCCGGCCCCATCCAGGGCAATCTGACGCACCCCTATCTCAGGCGCCGCCGGGGCGAGGAGCCGGTCACTTACTATCATCCGGATGTAATGGAAGTGCTCGAGCGCACGCTCGGCGTCCCGCTTTTCCAGGAGCAGATGCTGAAGATCGCGATGGTGCTCGCAGATTTTACCGGCGCGGAGGCGGATGAATTGCGGCGCGCGCTCGGCTTTCACCGCAGCGAGGAGAAAATGGCGCGGGTGCAGGTAAAGCTGCGCTCCGCGCTGGCGCGCAAGGGGCACAAGCCGGAGGTCATCGAGCAGGTTGTCGCGGCCGTCACGTCATTCGCGCTCTATGGCTTCCCGGAGTCGCACGCCATCAGCTTCGCGCACCTGGCCTACGGCAGCGCGTATCTCAAGGCGCACCGCGCGCCGGAGTTCTACGCCAGCCTGCTGAATAATCAGCCCATGGGCTTTTACTCCGGAGCCACGCTCATCATGGATGCGAAACGGCGCGGCATAAAGTTTCATTCCGTCGATATCGTCCACTCGGGGTGGCTCTGCGCGGTAAACCCGGACGATAGCATCCGGCTCGGGTTTTGCGTGGTGGAGGGGTTCTCCGCCGGGCCGGCCGGGCAACTGCTTGAGGAGAGGGCCCGCACGCCGTTTCACTCACTGCCGGACTTGCGCCGCCGCGTGCCGCTGAGCATGCGGGTGCTGCGGACCCTGGCGGGCATCGGCGCGCTGGAGAGCCTTGAGCCCGGGCGCCGGCAGGCGCTCTGGAACGTGCTGGAAAGCCATGATACGGACGATCTTTTCCAGGCGCCCGCGGAGGCGCCCGCATTCCCCGCCATGACTGCCGGTGAGGAATTGGAGGCCGACTACGAAGGGATGCGCCTCTCGGTGGCGCGGCACGGCATGGAGTTGGTGCGTCCGGAACTGGAGGGCGTGTTGCGCGCCGCGGATCTCCCCGCGCGGCAAAATGGCGAATATGTCACCGTAGCCGGCGCGGTCATTTGCCGGCAGCGGCCCGGCACGGCCAAGGGATTCGTGTTTGTGAGCCTCGAGGATGAAACCGGCATCTCGAATGCGGTGGTCGAGCCGCGCTTTTTCGAGCGGCATCGCCGGCTCATCACCGGCGAGCCGTTCCTGATGATCTCCGGACGCCTGCAAAACGTGGAGGGCGTCATCCACATTCGCGCCGCGCACATCGAGCCCCTGGAAACCGGCAACCGATGCAGCGCGGATTCGCACGATTTCAGGTAAGCCAAAAAATGAACGGCTCTGCGACCCCGCCGGGATCGTCCCGGCGATTCAAGTTTGCGCCTTTGGCCGCCTGGCGCGGCGGAGACAGACGAGAAGGATCGCGCCGCCTGCCCACAGTCCCGCCGTGGCCGGCTCGGGCACGCTTTCCACGCGGCTTATTGCGTCGATGTAGCCATACCCGCCGGAGCCTTCGATCTTGACGTAGGAGATGGAGGAAAGATCCACCGCATCCCCATTGGTATCCTCGGCCCAGCCGATGGAATACGACGCGCCGCCCGCGGAGTCGCCATACATCGTAGCGGCCTGCGCGGCGCTGACCCCCACAAAACTGGATAGAGTTAACGAAGGATTCACCGGCAGCGCGGGATTGCCGGAGCCATTGGTGGGCAAATCACTATCCGCGCCAAAAGAGGCGTTCAACTCATAGTAAGTGATGTTATCCTGACTTACCCACACGGTAAGTCCGGCGTGGTCATAAATCCCGCTGATGCCATTACTCCCGTTCACAAAGAAATCATTGCCGAAGATGGTGAAATCCAATCCGTCGGCGTGATCCGTGGGATCGTTCGCGATGGGGGTATCAAACTCCAGGGTAAGTTCCCCGCCATTGCCGATGCCGACAATCTGGCTGGTGGAATAAGCGGGCGCGGTGATGGTGGCGCCCGTATCGGGAGCGCCGAGCGCGGCGCCGCTATCCTCATAGGAGGCGCTGATCCCGGTGCCGGGGGTGTAACTGACGACGGTGTCCGCGTACGGGTCTTGCGCACGCGACGGTACTGCTGCTGCGGCCAGGCAAATGCCTGCGAGGCCGCATATCACTGCTGTTTTCAATGGATGGCTCCAGTTATTCGAGAGAGATCGAAATGGAGTGCTGCCGCACGAGTTTCGGACCCCTCATTCTTCTTTTTTTGCGAAGAAGTTTTCTCGCGCCGGTCCGCACACGCGGCGGCGCGAATGAGAGCAGTCCGGGCAAATATTCTGACTCCTGGCTTCCGGGGCTTCAGGGTTAAATTGAAGCCCGCACCTTGTCTCCGCCTTCGCCGCGTATTGATACTCCGCGACTGGCATTGGAGGCTTGTATCCAGATACAGCAGCGCAACTGTTCCCGATTCTCACGGGATTCCTCGCGCCGGCCTGCTGACGTGACTAATTTAAACTCGCAAAGAACTGGCGGGGTTTGTACGGGCGCGGGAAAGCAGGCGCAAGGAAAATATTTATCAAATCCGGGCCGTCCATTTTGCCTCGTTCGTCCGAAACTCAAGCACGGCTTACACTTATCTTTAATGTATCAACCCATCGCAAACTACGGCGTCATTGGCAACATGCGCACCTGCGCGCTGGCCGGGATGCATGGGTCCATCGATTGGTTCTGCTTTCCCGACGTCGATTCCCCGAGCGTTTTCGGTGCGATCCTGGATGACCGGAAGGGTGGCCGGTTCCGCATCGCGCCGGTGGATGAGAGCGTGCAGCGGAAACAGTTCTATTGGCCTTCCACCAATATTCTCGTCACCCGTTTTTTCAATGACGAGGGCATCGTGGAACTGCGCGATTTCATGCCGCTGCGCCGCGGCGCCCCGGTCCAGACAGCCATTTACCGCAGCGTGCGGTGCGTGCGCGGCAAGGTTCACCTGCGGGTAACCTGCGTGCCCGCGTTCGATTACGGGCGCCAGTCGCACGAGGTGCAAATCTGCGGCAACGGAGCGCGCTTTATCAGCCCGGCCTTGTCCCTCTGCCTTTCCGCATCGGTGCCGCTGCGGCGGATCGACGACGGGGGCGCCGGCGCGGATTTTCTGCTCAAGGAACGGGAGGCGGCGCTCTTCATCCTGAAGGGGGCGGACGAGGTGGCGCCGGCGGAGGATCGTGAAGAGGCGATCTTTACCGAGACGGTGCACTATTGGCGGAGCTGGCTGGCCGCCTGCTGTTACCGCGGGCGCTGGCGGGAGCAGGTGCAGCGCTCCGTGCTGATGCTGAAGCTGCTGACTTATCAGCCCACCGGAGCGATCATCGCCGCGCCCACGTGCAGCCTGCCGGAGGTGATCGGCGGCACGCGCAATTGGGATTACCGCTACGCATGGATCCGCGATGCGGCGTTCACCGTGTACGCCTTTCTTCGCCTCGGCTTCAGGGAGGAAGCGTCCGCCTTCATCGAGTGGTTGATGACGCACGTGGGCAAGGATGCGCTGAGGGAGGAGCATAGCCCCACGCTTCTCACCGTCCGGGGCGAGGCGCACGTGCCGGAGATCACGCTGGACCATTGGGAGGGTTACAAAGGCAGCGGCCCGGTAAGGATCGGCAATGCCGCATCCGCGCAGTTTCAAAGCGATATCTACGGGGAGGCGATGGACTCCCTCTACCTGTACAATAAATATGTCACGCCCATCTCTTACGACTTCTGGATGCGCATCCGGCATCGCATGGATTGGATTTGCGAGAATTGGCAGCGCCCGGATAACGGCATCTGGGAGATGCGCGGGGACCCGCGGCAGTTTGTTTACTCAAAAGTGATGAACTGGGTGGCGCTGGACCGCGGCATCCGGCTCGCGGACAAGCGTTCCTTTCCGGCGGACCGCGCAAGGTGGATCGGGGCGCGCGACGCGATCTACGAGGAGGTATTGACCAAGGGGTGGAACCCGAAACTCAAAGCATTCACGCAATCCTACGGCAGTGACGCCCTCGATGCCTCATTGCTCGTGATGCCGCTCGTTTTCTTCATGGCGCCCACGGACCCGCGGATGCTCGGGACCCTCGATGCAATCCTCAAGGACCCGCGCGACGGCGGCCTGACGAGTGATAACCTGGTGCACCGGTACCCTTCCGGCAACGATGATTTGTCCGGTGAGGAGGGCACTTTCAATATGTGCTCCTTCTGGCTGGCGGAAGCGTTGGTGCGCGCGGGCCAGCGCGATGCGGAGCGGCTGGAACAGGGCCGCATCATCTTCGAGCGGATGCTCGGTTACGCGAACCATGTGGGCCTTTATGCGGAGCAGACCAGCTCGCAAGGCGAGGCGATTGGCAATTTTCCGCAGGCCTTCACGCATCTGGCGCTGATCAGCGCGGCTTTCAACCTGGACCGCCATCTCGGCAACCATCCCTGACCGGCGTATTTCCTGACGTCCTCATCCGCCCTCTGGCACGAAACCATAGGTGATATGCATACAATCAATCCACCTGTGGATAATATCCTTTGGGTCAAAGTAAGCGGCAAATTGTCGAAGGAGGAATATGCCGATCTGGTGCCGAGTTGGGAGCAGATGATTGCGCGGCATGGAAAACTGCGGCTGCTCTTCCAGATGGAGCCGGGCTTTACCGGGTGGGAGCCGGGCGCGGCCCTGGATGACGTAAAGTTCTCCGTCTCTCACCGGAACGATCTCGAACGCGTTGCGATGGTGGGGAACAAGAAATGGGAAGAGTGGGTTTCCAAAATTGGAAAAATGCTCGTCAACTCCGAGGTCCGCTATTTCGAAGACTCGGAACTCGAGCAGGCGCAGGAGTGGCTCAGGGCGTAGCCGGTTTTTCCTGGATCGCAAGCAGGAGGGGAAGAGCGGCCGCCAGCAGGATGGCCGTGAAGACGATCATTTGCACGTGGTAGAAGGAGAACGGAAGGCCGGAGCAGATGTGGAAAGAGGGATGCGAGGGAAAACGATCCATGATGATCCCGCCCACCGTCGGTCCCAGAGCGCCGAGCAGGCCGACGGATGACCAGAGAAACGCCATCGACATCGTGCGCCCCTTGGGCGGCGCCAGCTCCGCCGCCATCCGCAATTGAACGACGCCGATCCCATTGGTGATCGCCCCATTCACCACACTGGCCGCCGCCAGGAGCGCGATGCATTGCGGAAAGCGGAATGGCCCAAAGGCGACGATGCCATGATTGATAAACCACCACGGCGCCAGCGGCAGCGGCGAGGCCGCAAGCAGGATTGCGCCGAAACGCCGCGCCCCCATTCGATCCATGATGCCGCCGAACAAATAGCCGGTGAGGATATTCCCAATGGCCGCCGCGATGCTGAGCGATGCAAGCTGCGAGTAAGTCACGTCAAAATCCCGCTTCAGGTAAACCAGCGAGAACGCGACCACCATCGACGCGCCAAAATTGTAAACCCCCAGCGATAAACAGAGGAGCCGCAGGCCGCGGTTCGACAGCGGCGCCAGGATGCGCCGGTGCACCGCCAGCGCTTTTTCGATCCGTTCCGCGCGCGGCTCGCGCACAAAGAAATGGGTCAGGATATCCGAGACTCCGAAGCAGGCCGCGATCGTAAACACGATTGCGAAACCGTGCGCGCTCGCGTGTCCGCCGGCGGTATTCGCATCCAGGATTTGTCCCGCCAGCACCAGCCCCGCCAGCGTTGCCGCCGTGGAGATGCTCTGGCGGATTCCCCAGAAGCGCCCGGAGATGTGCAGCGGGATGAGGTCCGCCATCCAGCTCAGCCAGGGAGCGAGCGATGCGTTGCCCGCAATCTCGCTCCACGCCACCAGCGCGATCACCGCGGCCGGCATCCAATCCCGCAGCGGGAAGGCGTGCAGAGCCATCAGCGGCAGCAAAAACCAGGCGAATCGCTGGGAGAGGGCGCAGAGGGACCAGAACGGCTTGCGAATGCCCAGATTCTCCGCGATCAACGCCGCCGGGATGAGCGCGGAGACGGCGAGCAGCCGGGCCGTATTGACCAGCCCTATGACCAGCCCGCTCGCGCCAATCGCCTGCAAAAACATCACCAGCGGCATCCCGTAGGTCATGGCCACCCATGTGTTCCCAAACGATGCGGCGAGCGTATTGACGCCCATCGAGGCGAGGAGATCGCGCCGGGAAATCGCCCGGCCCCGGACATCGATCAGCTCTGGATATGCGGACATGGGCTCACAGCAGTGGTCAGTTCGGTCCGTCGTAATTCGATGTCAAACACCTTTTCTGTGGAAAGGCTCGTTTAGCGGGAAAAAACCGAATAGGCGTCTCATCGACCGCCAAAATGGAACCCGACAAAAAAAGCATCCTGCTCCGCGTGGTGACTCCCGGAGGCGTAGTCCTCGAGGAAAAAGAGGTCAGCGTTGTCTTGCGGACGGCCACGGGGGAAATCCAGGTTCTGCACGGCCACGCCCCGATCGTCGTGTTGCTGGAGCCGGGGGAGCTGCGGGCGGTGGATCCGTCGGGCAATGAGCGCGCCTTTGCGGCGGGCGAGGGCTTCGCGGAGATCGATGGCGAAACCGTCACCGTTTTCAGCGATCTGGCCGAGGCGGCGGAATCGATCTCCCTCGAGCAGGCGGAAGAAGCCAAACGCCGCGCGGAGAGCGCGCTGGCCGACGCCGCAAAGATGACGGACGACGAGCGGCAGGCGGCGGATTTGGCGTTGCGCGAGAGCATGGTAAAGATCCAGATGCTGCTCCGGAGGAAAGACCAGAAGGGCGGCCCATCGCCCCTGCGATGAGTCCATGCACGAGCGCCTGATCCTCCTCAACAAGCCCTTCAATGTGCTCTGCCAGTTCACCGATGATACGGGAACCAAGCGGACCCTGGCCGATTTTGTGCCGGTAAAGCAGGTGTACGCCGCGGGCCGGCTGGATTATGACAGCGAGGGGCTGGTGGTATTGACCAATGCGGGCTGGCTCCAGAACAGGATCGCAAACCCTCAGTGGAAGGAGCCCAAGACCTATTGGGCGCAAGTGGAGGGCATCCCGTCGGATGAGGCGCTGGCCCGGCTGGCGGAGGGCGTGACCTTGAATGATGGGCCGGCGCTTCCCGCCGGAGTTGCGCGCATCCAGCCGCAGGTCTGGGAGCGCCATCCGCCCATCCGCGAGCGCAAGAGCATCCCCACCGCGTGGATTGCCCTCACGATTCGCGAAGGCCGCAACCGCCAGGTGCGCCGGATGACCGCCGCCATCGGGCATCCCACGCTGCGGCTTATCCGCGTGCGGGTGGGCGAGTGGGAACTGGACGGGATGGCGCCGGGGCAATGGCGGGACGCCCCGATGCCCCATCGCCGGTAGCGCGCCCAGAGCGCGATTGGCATTTCGCGCGGAGACCCTTTATGTTGGCGGGGGAATTGCTTCGTATCTCCCCGCCCATTTTTGTGAAAACACTCCTTACCCGCGTCATCCCGCTTCTCCTTTGTATCCTGACCGGCTTTGTCGTCAGTTGGGTGGCGATTTATGCGTTTTGGTTCGGCGTCTGGATATTCCACACCGTTCCCGCCGCCCGCGCGTTCGATGCGGTGGGGCGGATTATCCTGACTCCCGCGCGCCTCATTTACCGGGCGGCCGGCGGAGACCAGAGCACGCCGCTGTTCGATCCCATTTCTTACGTGGGCACGAATGGGCTCTTCCTCGGCATCGTTTTTTACTCGATCTTCCGGAACCTCTACGGTCGGTGGGAACGGAACCGGGTCAACGGGGTGTCGCACTCACACGCGCCGCGGGAGAAAGTGGAGTCCCGGTAAAAGCAGCCGCCTGCCGGGGCGTCACGACCGCAAAATCCCGCCAGTCCGGCGCGACAAAGTGCCACCACTCGCTGCGCATGCCGCGGAAGCCCGCCGCGCCCATGGCATGCAGGAGAAGGTCCAGATCCGCGTGCACCGTGGGGTCCGCCCCGTCATAATGGAGCGACGCGCCGCTGGTAAAGGCGTCGAACCCGCTCGGCATCGGGACTTCCCGGCCTTTGGAATCGACCAGCGTCGCATCCACGGCCACTCCCCAGGTGTGCAGCGCATGGCCGTTTTCGGGGTCGGCGACAAACTTGGCGCTCTTCGCAAATGCCCAGAGCGCTCCCTGTGCATTGAAGGGGCGGAAGGCATCCCAGATCTTCAGCCCATAGCCTCGCTGGTGCAGATAGAGCTGTGCCACCTTCAGCCGGTCAGCCACGGACTGCCGCACCAGCGCTCGCGCCCCCGGCGGGTAAATGGGATGGCCCAGGACGTTGTTCGCCGTGGCGTAACGGAGATCGATGACAATGGTGGGGTCCACGGTGTGGATATCCACCAGCGGCTCAGAGGCGCGGCTGCCCGGCTCATCCGCGTGCACGGAGAGCAGCGGCAGACAGCAGAGCAGGCAGAGAAGGGGGAGCCATTTCATGCGGCGGGAGAATCGCGCAGCGCGGCCATCACTTCCGCATCGCTCACCTGCGGAAAGCGATCATAAAATTCCGCAACCGCGGATAACCCGGGCTGCGAGTGCAGGATCGCCAGCTCATCCGTCTCCGCCGCCAGGCGCTGGACGGTATCCGCCGCCGCCACCGGCGTGGCAAAAATGAGCCGCGCCGGGCTCCGCCCTCGCAGAGCCCGCAGCGCCGCGTGCGCCGTGGAGCCGGTGGCAACGCCATCGTCGATGAGGATGACCCACTTTCCCGCAACCTCCGGCGGCGGGCGCGTCCCACGGTATTGGCGGGCATTTTTCGCCAGCGCCGCCTGCTGGATGGCCGCCTCTTCCCGGATATAGGAGAATGGGACCCGGAGCGAGTTCACCGTTTCCTCATCCACGTAAGGCTGCCCGGTTTCCGCCACGGAGCCGATTGCGAATTCCGGGTTGTGCGGCGCGCCGATTTTGTGCGCGAAGCAAAGGTCTAGCGGCGCCCCAAGCGCCCGGGCTACCTCCGCCGCCACGGGCACGCCGCCGCGCGGCAGCGCCAGGATGAGGAGATCGGCGCGTCCGCCCAGGTGCGCAAGGGCGGCTGCAAGGCGTCTGCCAGCGTCGGTACGGTCGCGAAAAGTCATGGCGCAGTGGAGTTCCCGGCGCCGGCCCCTTTTCGCCTACTCAGTCCGCGCGGCCCGGACGTCGTCGATGAGCTTCGAGATTGCGTAGATAAAAGTCACCGGCTTGACGAGGAGGAAGAGCAGCTTGATCAAAGCTACCATCATCCAACGGAGCGGGAGTTGTGCGAGCAGGAATCCGACGCCGATAGCCACAAAAGCGGTCTTGGCGGGGTTTTGCCGGACGTACTCCTCGCTATCCGCGTAGCAGCGATTGAGATTTTCCTGGATGTTTTGAGTGGCAGGCGAGGTCTGTTCCATAGGAGTTACTTGGGATTCGTTCTCTGCGGCCCGATTGCGCTTTTCCACTTTGATGGATTGCCCCGTCAAGCACCCTTTTGGTGCAGCCCGCACTTTTCAGTCCGGAGCCTATACCCCGCCCGCCCGCCGGGATTTTTATTTCTTCTTCGTTTTCGCCCCGAGGGCTTTCTCGATCTTGCCAAGCGGCAGGCAATTTACGACATCCTCGCGCGTCAGCCACCCCTTGCGCGCCGCCGCCACGCCAAACCAGAGCTGCTGCAAGCCCGCGATCTTGTGCGCATCCGGATTGATCACGCAGCGCACCCCCTTTTCCTTTGCCAGCGGCCACCAGCGCCAATCCATGTCCAGCCGGGCCGGGTTCGCGTTCAGTTCAATCCACGTGCCCGTGGCCGCCGCCGCCTCGATGACGGCGGGCACATCCACCGCATAACCCTCGCGGCTCAGCAGCAGCCGCCCGGTGAGATGGCCCAGCATGGTGATGTGGGGGTTCGAGATTGCCCGGATGATGCGGGCCGTCATTTCCGCCTCCGGCAGGTTGAAGACGTTGTGGACCGAGGCCACCGCGTAATCGAGCTGGCCCAGCACCTCGTCCGGAAAGTCGAGCGTGCCATCCTTCAGGACATCGCACTCCGTGCCGGCAAAAAGGCGGAACTCCCGGAATGCCGTGTTCAGCCGCCGGATTTCCGCCACCTGCTCCAGCAGCCGGTTTGCATCCAGCCCATGCGCCTGGAAAGAACTCTTCGAGTGATCCGCGATGCCCAGGTACTCCAGCCCCAGGTCTTGCGCCGCCGCGGCCATCTCCTCCAGGGAATTGTGGCCGTCGCTCGCCGTGGTGTGGTTGTGAAAAGTCCCGCGCAGGTTCTCCATCGTCACCAGCGCCGGCAGCTCCTGCTTCGCCGCCGCCTCGATCTCTCCCCGGTCCTCACGCAGCTCCGGCTCCACATATTGCAGCCCCAGCGCCGCGTATAGATCGGCTTCCTCATGGATTTCCGGTACCGGCCCGGCGGCTGTCCTGCCCTCCGCCGGTCCCAGGCGGTACTCGTTGAGCGTCCAGCCGCGCGCCAGCGCCATGCCGCGGATTTTCACGTTGTGCTCCTTGCTGCCGGTAAAGTAGGCGAGCGCAAACGGGTATTGCTCGTTCGTCACCACGCGCAGGTCCGCCTGGATGCCGTCGTTCAGCCGCACACTGGTCTTCGTAGGCCCGCGCGCGATCACCTCCTCCACCGCCTCGTGCGTGGCAAACAGCTCCGTGATCGCCTCCGGGTCCCGCG
>DATAXI010000149.1:0-7287 GCA_036266845.1 Chthoniobacteraceae bacterium
GCCCACGGAAAGGATACTGGCGTGACGCTCGCTCGACTGGATACCTATTTCAAAGCGGCAATCACAGTTTTGGAACGAATCGAGGGCCAATTGAATCCGTAGACGTTGCGCCTTCCTCGATTAACCCAGGCATTTTTTTCAGAATCGAGCAAGGCAGCTTGTCCGACAGATATCCTGCGCTAGCATTCGGGCATAATTCATCTTCAAGCAACCCACGCCTGCCGCTGACGCGGCAGGCATGGGACCCTTGAAGTTTCCCAAGCTCGGAGATATCCGAGTCCAGGGGTGGCGGAATGCCGTCTCTCTAAACTGGAATCATTTGCCGCGTGTCGATGAAGCGGTAAACGGATTCCGAGAGCGTCAGCACTGTCCGTGGGTCGAAGAATTCGTCGAATTCATAGCGATCCTTTCCCCGCAGGCTTTCCGCGAGGTCTTTGCATGTGTAGGCCGCGCCACCAAGCGCAGGCTGGAAGATACGGACGCGAGCATGACCGCAACCCAGCTTCTTTTCCCAATAATCCATGAGGTAAAAGCACGTCGCCAGTCTCACCCACTCCGAACCCTGGACAGATAGCAAACAGTGGTAGTTATCGCGCCCGGTAATCTCCCCCGTTTCATAGCGCAAACACCACATCGACTTTTTGAAATGAACACCGGCGACATGGGCGGCCTCGCGGAAAAATGCACAACATTGCGAACCAGCCGACAAGCACCTTATCCAGCAATTGCGCCCGCGTCATTCCGCCTCCCCTCAAGCCTCTGCTCGCTCACCCGCCAGCCCCACTTGTTCCCTCCGCCGCCGCCTCGGCGGTTCGGGGGGGGGCGCCGGACTGCTCGCTGCGCTTGCCCGAGACTTGCAAACGAATATGCCGGAAACTATGCTGGGCGGCATGAGCACCGTTGTGGAAATCGAAGCCGCGATCTCGCGCCTGCCGGTGAAAGAAGCCGAGGAGGTGCGCGAGTGGTTGGAGCAATGGCTCGAAGACCAACTGGAAATGACGCCGGAGTTCACCGCTTCCATCGAACGGGGCAAGGCGGACCTCGCCGCGGGACGCTCGCGCATTGTGCATCCATAACCAGATGCCCGGCGCAGCGTTTTTCAGCCGAGTTTGACGCTGCTCTCTCGCGTTTGCCGAAGAATATCGCTTCGGTTGTCCTGGGAAAAATGGATGACATGGGACGCCGTCTTGAATCATTCCCGCACTACCGCATGACTGGACGAAACGAGTTCCGGCTTAGGGTCGGTGACTACCGGGTCGTTTACGATTTCAACCTCGCGAGGAACGAACTGTCTCTCATTCCCACCATTCCCGCTGAGCCCGGTCCAAGGTCACAAAAACGTCCAACCGCTCCGCAATCCGCTCAAAATCCTCCTCAAACCGCATCGGTTCATGAAACCGCACCCCGCAAGTCCCCGGAGTTGTAACCTGGCTCACAACAAGCCCCCTTTACTACGCCCATTTACTACGGGATCACCATAGAGTCCGCGTAACCCGCTCCACGAGAGACACAAACAATGCATCGCGTAGGACTTGAACCTACAACCCGGTGATTAAGAGGCCGTGTTTATTGCTTATTTTAAGCAACTTGCGGTGGTGATAGGAGTGGTGATGGCTATTCGTGCCTGGTGCGGTGGGTGATGTCGAAGTGATCGCCCAGGACGCGGAGGAGGCGGCTCATGTTATCGAGGGCTTGCTCGGCTAAGTCGCGGAAGCCGGCGATGAGGCCAACGGTGTCGGTGACGTGCTGGCGTTGCGCGGCGGCGCTGGGGTAATCGGCGCGGGCCGAGCGGATCCGGAGGACGCCGTTCTCGACGAAGGCGCAACTCCAGGTGGGGGCGAGCTCGTAGAGGTACTCGTTGTGGGTAGGCGAGCCGAGGACGACGATGGCGGCGATGTCGTGGTTGCGGAGGACGGTCTTAATTTCCTCCATGGCGGCTTGGAGCTTGGGATCGGGCATGGCTCTATTTCCTCTTTGCTCCCCGCGCCTTTGACCAGCGGGCGCGTTTCGCGGCGATGATGCGTTCGCGTGCTTCGGGCGATAGCCCTTTGCCTCGGGGTGCTGCCATCGGGTTGACGCCCTTTTCTTCTGCCTCCCCGGCTTTTGGTTGCTCTTTGTCCGCATCGCAGGCGGTGCAGAGGCGGCGGCTGTCATCGGCCCAGGTGCGGCCTTTGGTCCAGTTGAGGACTTCGGTGCAGCCGCATTTCTGGCACTCGCCGGGCTGGCGGACGAGCTGGAGCTTTGGGCCACGAAGGCAGTAAGTGATGCCGCCCTGATAGCAGATGGCACCGTCATAGTTGCGGTCGCTGATGCTGCTGGGGAAGAGTCTTGCCTCTTTTGCCAGGATGGGGGCGCCGTCGAATGCGCACTTGGGGACGACTTCCCAAATCTCGGGCTGGCCTGCGAGGGCCGCGAGGTTGGTGGATGTCCAGTGGAGGCCGCGCCACTCGAAGGTTTTGATCGCCTTGCCGCCCTGGATGCGGTCGAGCGAGTAAACGCCGCGGGCGGCTGCAATCACGGCCCGGGAGGCGCAGACGCTTTGGAAGTCGGGCAGCTTGCGGACCATTTCAAGCCGTCTCACGCGGCTGCTCTCCGCGGCTTTGAGATCGACCTCGAAATGCTTGGCCAGGGCGGCCAGGTGCTCTTCGTCATGGGAACAGCGCAGGGCGTTTTCCAGGAGGACGCAGGCGGATTCCGAGGGCGAGAGACGGAGCATCCACTCCCACAGCTGGTGGTCACGGAAAGCGGAGCAGGGCATGCGCCTGGCGATGGTGGCCTTCAGGGATGCTTCATCGGCGCGCAGGCAATCGTCGTTCATGACCTCCAGGATGAACCGGAAGACGAGCGGATGCGTTGCGCCGAAGGCGCCGAGGGTGGCGATGTGATCAATGAGCGTGCCGACGGCATGATCCCATTGGATCTCGCGCAGGGCGTTCTCGCGGTCGCGTGCGATTTCCTCGGCATTGGCCTCGCGTTTGGCGATGGTGGCCTCTTCGTAAAACTTGTGGCCGGCGGCGATGAACGCATCCTTGCACTCGGCGCGCACGAAGAGTTTGTACAGCTTGCCGGAGCGCTGGCTCTGGGCGAGGACAGGCTTGTGCCCGGTTTCCTTCGCAAGCTGGCCGTAGGTGCGCTTCTGGCGATCCTCCGGAATCTTGTCGGCTGGTTTCACGTAGCGGGAATTGTGGGTAAGGCAATCCTCCAACCCGAAGACGGCTTTGGCCTCCTCCGGCGGCAGGAGGCGGACGCCTTCCTTGCGGGCCTGGGCCTCCACTTGCTGGAGAGCTGCGGCGGCCTTGAGGGCGTAGCAGGCGGGATGGGTGCAGACGTCAGCACGACCTTTGTCAAAGAGATCGGGCTGGTTGCCGGAGCGATGGGGGCAATCGGTGCAGGCGCCGCCGTGGATGCGGGAGGAGCTATTGACCTTGACGGGGACCAGGAAGCTATCAGAGGGATCAAACAGTGCGCCCTTGAGCTGGCGCATGTATTCGCCCTCGATATAGCGGGCGGCTTCGCGATCCGATACCGGGGCATCGTTGTATTGCTCCTCCTGGATGAAATGCTTGACGCATTCCATCTGCTGCTCCGGGAGCGGGATGCGGGCGATGCGGACGAGGACGCTATCGGTGATCTTGCCGGCGGCGCCGGCTTCGATGGCGAGCTTGGGGAGCTGGGCGAGCTTGATGCGGCTGTAGATGTAGCTGCGGGATTTGCTCAGCTCCTGCATGAGGCGCTCGATGCTGTAGCCGTGGGAATCGAGGAGTTTCTTGTAGCCGCGCCCTTCATCGAGGGCCGAGATGTTCTTGCGCTGGAGGTTTTCAACGACCTGGAGGGCGAGGCCTTGCTCGGGCGTGATGAAGTAGATGCGAACAGGGACGGCATCGAGACTGAGGGCCTTGGCGGCGCGGTACCGGCGCTCGCCGGCGATGAGCTCGAACTTGCCGCCGGAGCCGGCCCGGACCCAAAGCGGAGTCTGGATGCCGTGGACGCGGATGCTCTCCATCAGTTCGTCATCGTCCGAGCCGCCGAAGTCGGTGCGGATATTGGAGACGACGACGATTTGCTTGAGAGGCAGGATGCCGTCCTGGATTTTGTAGGTGATGGGTTTGGCGGGCTCGGGGGCTTTGGGAGCCTTGGCGGATGGTGTGGCAGCGGGCTCTTTGGCCTTTGGGGCCTTGGGCTTTGCGGGTGTTTTGGTTTTGGCTTTTGTTTTCATCGGGTTTGTGGTTGAGGTGTGGAATGAGAGTGGCAATTGCGATGCTGATGGGGCTGGTGCTGTGCTCGTGCGGACACGGGGATGCGGTGCCGGACGGCGAAGCGGGCCGGCATGTGGGACAGGAGATCACCGTCGAGGGGCGAATCGCCCAGGTGAAGGTGTTCCGCGGAGGCGCGGAGGCGCTGGACCTGGGCGGGCGTTACCCGCACCAGACGCTGGTGATTTACATCCCCGCGGCGGATGTGGAGGGGATGCCGGATTACAAGGAGGGCGAGAAGATTGCGGTAAAGGGCACGGTGATGCTCTATAAGGGCGGTCCGCAGATTGTGGTGAAGAGCCCGGGGCAGATTACGGAGGAGTGAATGATGAGCAGACGCACGGCCGCAATTTGCCTGGCAGGCATGGGCGTGGTGATGCTGGCGGTATACGCGGCCTGTGAAACGAACCTGGCGCACGTGAATAGCTACGGGTACGCCCTCGTGGTAAGTAGGGAAGTCGAGGCACCTAACTGGATTTATGGTGCGGGATGGTGCTTTATCGCTACGGCGGCGGTGATGCTCTGGGCGGCAGAGGTCGGTATAAGCTGGGCAAGCAAAGTCCCATGGCGCGCGATTGGCCAATGGGGTATCGTGATGATGACTCTGATTTCTCTCGGCGGGCTGCTCGGCTGGCTCGCATGGAGTAACACTCGCGAGAAGACTGATTTCGACCCCGCCAAACCCTTTGTGCTTGTCGCGCCCAGTGCGCCAGTGAGCGGGACTTAGCGCCCGCGGAAGAGGCGAGCAGTAGAGCGAATCAAATCCGCAGCCTCCGGACTCTCGGCGGCTGAACGCTCCAACAACTCGAAATCTGCCCGTAGATCGGGCGGTAATTGAACTTTGCGCTCCGGCGCGTGTTCCATTGCACCCGGCGTCTCGATAAGACTTTGGACGCTCACGATATCGCGTGCGTTTAAGGGAATCTGGTCGCGGAGGTGGGCAATCACCAGCCGGGCTCTGGTATGCTCGTCCAGTGGTTCCACGATCTTTGCCAAGTCGGCTGGGCTCGGGGAAGATTTGCCCGAGTAATAGGTGTGGAAGGTGGACACCGGAATACCCACGTTCAAAGCGAACGACTTCCGGGTGCCGGCATATTCGGAGAGCGCAATTTCCAGCGCGTTCGAGAAGTGGGACATAGCTGCGTTCCATAATTGTGGAATTCCAGACCAATGCAAGAAAATGCTTGCACGGTCAATCCATTTATATGTAATTCCAGAATTATGAAACAGCTTGAAGCCAGTCAAAACCCGGAACTCGCGGTTGCGGAGGGCGCTGTGAGGTATTTCCGTGGAGTACGCGCAAATACGAAGGACCCTGGGATCGCTATCGTCGCAGCCCGCTACGAACAGCAGTTTGAGCAGGACTTGAAGAGAATCCGGGCGAACGAGCAGCCGGAATTGATCCCACACGCGGCCTGAACCGGAGCTACCGACTATGGCTTCAAAACCTCAATGCGTGGAGCTGAGAGCGTGGCTGCGGGCAAATCTTGGCAAGCGGTGCCTTGCTCCGCTGACTGGCACGGACGCCAAGGCGCTGGATGCGGCGGTGCACATCGTGGAGCTATGGGCGTATGACGAGAGCGCCGCGGTGATTCAGGCGTTTGGACTGGTCGTGGATCGGATGCAGCCCCATACGCAGGTGCTGGCTTATCACGCGATTGCGAAGGTGACGGAATGGCATTACCGGGATGTGTTGTGGGAGAAGGCTGGGTTGAGGCCGATCAAGAATCTATCGCGCTGCTCTTTTGAGCCGGGCGGCAGCTGCGAGGACCTGAGCCGCAAATGATCCCGGGGCGCTTCTTTTTAACGTACAAGCGGGGCAATACGCTGGTGTTTGCGCGCGAGGTGGAGGCTGAGAGTGATACGCAGGCGCAGCATGTGGCGCGGCAGGCGATGGTGGCGGATTTTGCGAATCGGCGGGTGCGGCTGACGAATCTGGCGGAGATGCGCCCGGCGCAGGCGAGTGCGAGGAGGGCCGCCTGATGCCGGCACGCGGATCCCAGGCGGCGGCGAAGATGCCGGAGCGGATGCTGGATGTGCAGGAGCTGCGCTGGCTGACGGGCCTCTCGCGGGCGACGCTGATCAAGGAGGTGAAGGAGGGCGGGCTGAAGGAGGGTGCGGCGATGCTGGCGGGGAAGCTGATGGTGCCGGTATCGACGTACAACGGGTGGGTGGAGGCTGGGCGGATCAAGCAGAAGGAGGCGGCGTGAGCCGGACCGCTCCCAGCGGTGCAGGCGCGCGCACGTGGTCGCCTGTTTTCCACCAGAAGGCGTATCTAAAGCGCCATAAGCCCGGGACGCTGGCGGAGTACGAGTATTGGGATGGCGCGACCTGGACGGATGCGACGGAGCGGGCTGAGGTGTTTGATTTTCTGGAGGCGGACAAGCGTGCGGCGGCGCTGGGGCATGGGCATTTTGCGGCGCTTCTGCAGGCGGCCGAGGCGGGCGGCGCTTCTTTTTTTTCGCGGGTGCATCATGACCGGGAGGAAGAGTCGGCGCGGAGTGTGCCGCCGCCGGATTTGCATCGACCGGTGAGCAGGTCGGATGCGCAGGCACGATGGGAGGCTTCGCATGAGTCTTGACCTGACCGCGCAAGACCTGGCGACCCCCGATGGGGGCCAGCCTTTTCTTTTTTCACAAAGCACGCTGGATGCGATCACGGCGGAGGAGGAGCGCGGCCATTACACGCTGGAGCGGCTGAGGGAGCGCAGGCCGGAGGCGATGCAGGAGATTATGCGGCTGCTGGCAGCCGGGGTGAGCCAGCGACGTATTGCGATGCTCGTGAAGGTGGCGCCGGAGACGGTGGCGGCTGTGCTGCTGAAGGAGCCGGCTGCTATACGAGCGGTTTCTGAAAGGCTCGCAGGCAAGTACAAGCTGGCGGCTGATTTGCTTGTGGACCGCATCCTGGAGAATCCAGGTGTGGTGCCTGGGAACGCGATCGCGCTGGCGATTGGGCAACTCACTGACAAGGCGCAGCTGCTGAGTGGCGCGGCCACTATGAGAGTCGAGTCAGTGAAGGTGGAAGGTAATCCACA
>DATAXI010000277.1:0-2462 GCA_036266845.1 Chthoniobacteraceae bacterium
TGGATTTCCATCGTCTTCGCGTCGATGGTGGGCGCGAGGGCGTCGGTCGGGTACGGGAGCGGTGGTAGTTCGAAGGCCATAAGAATGTGGTTGTTAGTGATTGTCTTAACGAATGCCAAGGATCATTTGGGCGTGCGAAAATTGCAACATCGCGCCGGGGGAATCGCCTGAGGGGAGGGTCCGGCTTTGTAGGAAGCGGCACTACGCAATTGCGCGCAACCCGCGGATTGTGTTCTCTGGAGGGCTCGAAATGCTTCAAGCCGTCCAGATTCCGTCGTCTCACGAGATTATCCAGACCTCCGTGGGACCGGTGGAAGTCTATTCCTGGTGCCGCGATGTCGATCCGGTCCTGTGGGAGGCTTGTTTCGGCGCGCAGCTACGGGATCCGCGTTTTTATCACCTCGCGGAGGATTGCCTGATGGATCAATTCTCATTCCGCTACCTGGTGTTGCGCAATGCGGCGACTGGCGCCGCGTCGCTGCAACCGGCGCTCGTGGTGGATCAGGATGGCGCCGCCGGTCTGCCCCGGCAGGCGCGGCGGCTGGTTGCGGCCTTCCGGCGACTCGCGCCCCGGTTTCTGCAAATGCGCCTCCTGATGGTCGGCTGCTCCGCGGGCGAGGGCCATATGGGCAGCACCGAGCCATGGGCGCTCAAGGCGCTGCACGAGGCGCTGCCCCAGGTTGCCAAAAGCGCCGGCGCTTCGGTGATCGTGCTGAAAGATTTTCCCGCGGAATATCGCGGGACGGTGGGGCCGGTTTTCAAACGCGATTACCGCCGCGTGCCGGGGATGCCCGCGGCGACGCTCGACCTCAACTACGCAAGCTTCGAGGACTACCTGCAACGGCGCGTCGGCAAGGTCTTTCGCAAAAACCTGCGCCGGAAATTCCGGAAACTGGAGAATGCGCCGCCGCTGATCATGGAGGTGATCGCGGATGCGTCGCATCTTTCCGCGGAGTTGTTCGCTCTTTACCGGCAGACGTTCGAGCGGTCGGAATTCCAGTTCGAGGTCCTGAACCCCGAGTATTTCGAGCGCCTGGGCCGCGATATGCCGGACAAAACCCGGTTCTTCATCTGGCGGCAAAACGCGCGCATGGTCGCTTTCAACGTCTGCCTGGTCCACGACGGAGTCATATACGATCTGGACCTCGGCATGGATTACTCCGTGGCGCTCGATCTGCACATGTACTTCGTGACCTGGCGCGACATTGTCGAGTGGTCCATCCGCAACGGCCTGCGCACCTATCATACCGGCCCGCTCAATTACGATCCCAAGCTCCACCTCAAGCTCAAGCTGGCCCCGCAGGACCTTTACGCGAGGCACGTCCGCGGCTGGCTCAACCCTTTCTTCAAGGTGGCCATGCAATTCATGCACCCGGTCCGCCACAACCCCATCCTCGCCCAATTCGAGAACGCCGGGGAATTGTAGCCGCAGCGGGACCCAGCTTTCTCTATCATCGAGCAATTTCGGGAATGCCCGTGAATCGTAGCCGCCAGCGGGATTCAGCTTCCCTCCATCACCGCGCCATTCGGGAATGCCTGCGAATCATGACCGCTAAAGTACTTTTGCTCTAATTCGAAGCATCGTTAAGGGCCAAAGGCCCGTTGTAGGCCAGCCTGGGCTGGAGCGAGGCACGAGCGCAGGCCCAGGTACCGTACAGTGAACGCGCCAAGCGCCAACGGCGCGGCGGAATCCTGCGACCAATTCAAAAGCAAATGCGCTAAACCCCTGCCGCAGCCTCGCTGGGCGGGGTGAGGGGGCGGCTCTTTTCGGGCAGATCGGGGTCCAGAAATCCCAGCGCATGCGGCGGCTTGATGATCCGGACACCCGCCTTCCGCTGCTGCTCGCGGATTTGCCGGTGCAGGTCCACCATCTTCGTCCAATGCTGGCGCGGCTTGAAGTGATGCTCCGCGTGATAGCCGTTGTAGAACCAGAGCCAGTTGTAGAGCTTGTGATAACTGCTCACCCCCCACGCCAGCGGCACATCCGGATTTCCCCCGTAATGGAGGAAGTAACCGTTCAGGTAAGAGAGGCAATGCCCAAAGTAGTAGAAGGGCAGATAAAACAGCATGAACTTCCAGTTCAGGATGAACGCCGTGACAATGAGGATCACCCACGAGGCGATCTCAAAGCATCCGAAGTAGGCGTTGAACCGGTTCCGTTTTTTGATCTCGTTGAAGATCACCTTCGGGTCATCCCGGAAGAAGCTCAGGAACGTATAGCTCCACGCGTTCTCCGCCTCGCCTTCGTCACCATGGCGGTAAATCGAAAGCCAGTCCACGGTCCTCCCGGTCTCGTCCGGCCGGTCGCTGTTCCCCTGGTGATGCCGGTTGTGCACCAGCTCGTAAAACGTCTGGGAGAATCCCATGGTGACCGAGAGGATCCAACTGAACGCCTTGTTCGCAGGCTTCCACTTGAAGAACGGGTTATGCAGAAAGTTGTGCGCGATGCCGTTGATATTCCA
>DATAXI010000183.1:0-2832 GCA_036266845.1 Chthoniobacteraceae bacterium
GCTCAGGGGACCACCCAGTTCCTCGGCGGCGGCAACTTTACGTTGAAACTCAATACCGACGGCAGTTACAACGGCAGCCCGGATGGTTTTGCCGGAAGTAATTGGGATACGCTCTCGCTGACCACGCTAAGTCTCTCCAGCACGACGCTCTCGACCACGCCATTTGTCCTTACCCTGCAAACGCTCAACGGGAGTTCAGCGGGTGCGTTGGCCAGTTTCGATCCAACGCAAAGCCACACATGGGCCTATATTGCCACATTCTTTAACTTGACCGGGACGTTCTCTTCTTCGGACTTTGTGGTCAATTCCACCAATTTTCTGAGCCCGACCGATGGCGGAAGTTTCTCGGTCATCGAGGATCCGACCGGATACGGCCTGGATCTGCTTTTCACGCCGGCGGCGATTCCTGAGCCGGGGACGTGGGCGATGTTCCTTGGCGGCATTGGCGTACTGGCGGGATATCGCAAAATCCGGAGCCGGCGTTGAGCGGGCAGTTGATGTTGCGCGCGCCGCTGGTGTAGAACGGTGCGCATGAGACTTCGATTGATCCCCCTCGTTGCGGTCGCGCTCGCGGCGTTCCCGGCATTCGGCGCTACCCCCCGCGATTCTGTCCTGCTGGACGATGGGTGGAAATTCATCAAGCAGGATGTCGCCGGCGGGAGTCAGGCGCAATTTGACGATTCCAAATGGCAGCCAATTACGATTCCGCATACCTGGAATAACCTGGATGGCGAAGATGGCGGGAGTAATTATTACCGCGGCCCGGGCTGGTACCGGCGTCATTTTCAGATCGATGCCGCCGATGCGGGAAAGAGTCTGTTCCTGAAGTTCGACGGAGCCTCTTCCGTTGCGGATGTGTATGTCAATGGCAAGCAAGCCGGCACGCACAAGGGGGCATTCGGCGCGTTTTGTTTTGATATCACTCCCCTGGTCCACATGGGCGGGGATAACGTCGTTGCGGTCCGGGTTAGTAATGCGAAGGATCCCAATGTGGCGCCACTGAGCGGCGATTTTACGTTGTTCGGCGGAATCTATCGGGACGTCCATCTGCTTACGCTGAACAAGCTCTCCATTTCTCCCCTGGATGACGCATCGCCCGGCATTTACCTGAAGGAGCATGACATCAGCGCGAAATCGGCGTCCGTGAATATTGAAACCGTGCTGCGGAATGATACCGCCTCGGCCAGGACCGTTGCTTTGAGATATACGGTGACGAATGCCGCGGGCGCACCGGTTCTGACGGCTACGGGATCGCAGGAGATCGCGGCCAGCGGCACGGCAATGGCAACGTCCGATATTACGATCAAGAATCCGCATCTGTGGGCGGGCCGGCCGGACCCTTACCTCTACAAGGTGCGGGTGGATGTGATGGATGGAAACACGCTGGCCGATCGTGAGGAGCAGCCGCTTGGCCTGCGGTACGCGAAGGTGGATGTCGATCATGGCTTGTTCCTCAATGGCAAGCACTACGCCCTGCATGGCGTGAACCGGCATCAGGATCGCAAGGATAAAGGGTGGGCGATTGGCCGGGCTGAGCATCAGGAGGATTTCAATCTCATCATGGAGATGGGGTGTACCGGGATTCGGCTCGCCCATTATCAGCACGCGGAATTTTTCTATAGTTTGTGTGACAAGGGAGGCCTTGTTGTCTGGGCGGAATTGCCGCTGGTCAATGCGCTGGGCACGGGAGAGTTCGATATCAATGCGAAACAGCAACTCAACGAACTGATCAAACAGAACTACAATCATCCATCGATTATCTTCTGGAGTCTCTCCAATGAATTGCACGATGGAAACCATTGGGTGAACCCGCCGCCGGACTGGTCGCTCATTCAAAAGCTGAACGATTACGTTCATCAGATCGATCCCAGCCGGATCACCGCGCTGGCTGCCGCTATTGATCCGGATAATGATCTGAACCGGGTGACCGATGTCATTGGTTTCAATCGTTATCCCGGCTGGTACTACACCACGCCTGAGAAATATGGGGAGGAGCTGGATAAGCTGCGCAAGGAATTACCGGGACATCCCATTGGCATGTCCGAGTTCGGAGCCGGCGCCAATATCAACCAGCACGAGATCAATCCCAAGCAGCCGAAACCGGGCGGCGACTGGCACCCGGAGGAATGGCAAAGCCACGTCGAGGAGGCCGCGTGGATGGCGATGGAGAAACGTCCCTGGCTCTGGTGCGAGTTCGTCTGGAACATGTTCGACTTTGCCTCCGATGGGCGGAACGAGGGCGCTGCCCCCGGCATCAATGACAAGGGCCTGGTCAGTTATGATCGCAAGACGAAGAAAGACGCGTTCTATTGGTACAAGGCCAATTGGTCCAACGAGCCGATGGTCCACATTAACAGCAGCGCATTTACGCCTCGGCCGCTGGGCCCGACTTCCATCCGGATTTACTCGAATCTTCCCAGCGTAAGACTGGCGATCAATGGCAAATCCCTGGGAACCAGGACGAGCGCCGATCACATCTTTAACTGGGACGGCGTGGCGATTGTCGGCGGGACCAATACCGTTACGGCGACCGCGCAGTCTTCAAAAGGCCCCGTGACTGATACCTGCACGTGGGAAGGCGAAGCGGGTGCGCCGGCGCGGATGAATTTCCCGCCGCCCCGGCCTTCTCCGGCAAAAGAGTAACTTACGCCAGTTCCTTCGCGTCCAGCGTGAAGGTGGAGATGGAATGCGCCGGCACTTCCGCCAGTGCGGAGCCGGACGGCGCGTCGATCGTGTAAGATTGCGGCTCCGTCGTGCGATTCATCGCGATGACGGATGCGGTGCCGTCGGGATTCAGGAAGGCCGTGGACTCGATGACGTCGCGCGTGGTTG
>DATAXI010000194.1:0-5287 GCA_036266845.1 Chthoniobacteraceae bacterium
CTCCGCCCATGCCACGATGCGTGCGATTGCAATGGCCCGGCGCTTTCTACCATGTGATGGCGCGGGGGAACCGGCGGCAGCCGATCTTTTGCGACGATGACGACCGGCGCTTTTTCCTGGGCACTTTAAGCGAAGCCTGCAAACGCACCGGATGACAGATCCATGCCTGGGTGTTGATGGGCGGCTAAAGATGAAAAGTGCGGCCAACGTGAGCCGGATCATCCGCCGGAAGAAAGCGCCACCGAGGCCCCTTGTCAATAAATGATGGCTGACCCCCGTTCTTCCATAAATGATGACTGACCCCCGTTCTTCCTGGGGAGTTACAGAATCTAGAGAATGAATTAAATCAGGTAGATACTGCGATAGGCCAGGTAGTAGAATTTATAAATGAAGAAGGAGGGCCGCCGCCCTAGGCTAGTCTTGAATGAGTCATTAGTATAAAAGTGATGAAATAATGCAGACATTGAAATACATATGTTCGCTTCTCGCGTATCCATTAGTCGGTAGCATTGTGACAGTGATTTGCCGTGTGCACCGATTTCGACGCCTGAAAATCGGAAAATGGACATTTGCCGGTCCTCCGGAGTTTTTGAGGCTGGTTGAGGAAGCAAGGCAGACTCTTGAGAAATGCGATTCCGAAATAATTGGAAGCATGCGCAATCCATTCACCATGATCAACCTGGCTGGGCAGCCACTTGAAAGTTTTCCCGCCTGGGGGTTCGGAGTGATATCGGATAACTCGATCACCTGGGGGGTGGATGGCGTTATCGCAGCATGGATTTATTTTTTGAATCTTTCCCTTGAATTCGGCAAAAAGCGTTGGCTGATGTGTGATTCGACGTACCGTACTGCAAGGTGGGCGGAGGCACGAAATAGGACCGCGTTTTGGCTAAAGCAGCATGATTATCCGAAGGAACTGTACGAAGTGTACGAAATGCGCTCGTCGGCATGAGCGACGCCGCGACGGATCCCATCGGATAGGAGGGAGGGGGATGGGAGGGATGGGGTCAGTCATCATATCTTGACAACGGCGGTGCGCTTTTCCATTCTCCGCCCATGCCACGATGCGTGCGATTGCAATGGCCCGGCGCTTTCTACCATGTGATGGCGCGGGGGAACCGGCGGCAGCCGATCTTTTGCGACGACGATGACCGGCGCTTTTTCCTGGGCACTTTAAGCGAAGCCTGCAAACGCACCGGTTGGCAGATCCATGCCTGGGTGTTGATGGGCAACCATTACCATCTCCTGGCCGAGACGCCGGAGCCGAACCTTGTCGACGGGATGAAATGGTTCCAGAACACCTATACCCGGCGATTCAATACCCGCCACCAGCTCTGGGGCCGGATTTTTGGCGACCGTTACAAGGCGGTGCCCATCGAGGAGGGTTCGGAGTTTTATTACGGCAGTCTGGTTGATTACATCCATCTCAATCCGGTGCGGGCCGGCCTGGTAAAGGTAACCGCGGGAAAGGGTCTTCTGGATTACGAATGGAGCAGTCTCGCCTCCGCCTATGCATTGCCTCCCGGACGCCGGGCGCCATGGGTGGCGGCGGCGCAAGGCCTCTCTTCCATGAACTTCCCGGATACCGCCGCGGGCCGGAGGCGTTATGTGGAGCACCTGGAAACGCGGGTGCGCACTGAACCGCGCAGGGAATGCGGGGTGGCGCCCCCGCCGCGGGAGGATGCCCGGGCCAGCCATTTGCGGCGCGGTTGGTATTGGGGCAGCCAGATGTTTGAGGAGAAACTGCTCGCGATGCTGGGCAGTCACCCGAAGGCCGGCGCCAATCGCAATTACCGCAGCGCCCCCGCGCACAAGGATCATGGGCAGCGCAGGGCGCAGGCGCTGCTGGAGGCAGGGTTGCGCCGGCACGGGATCGAAAATGCGGCCTTGGAATCGTTACCGGGAGCCGATCCGAGGAAGGCGGAGATCGCCATGGAGATATGGGAAGCGACGACCGTGAGCCAGGCATGGATCGCCGGGCGGCTAAAGATGAAAAGTGCGGCCAACGTGAGCCAGATCATCCGCCGGAAGAAAGCGCCACCGAGGCCCCTTGTCAATATATGATGACTGACCCCTTTCTTCTTCAGTGTCGCATGAATGGCGTCCTCGACGGCGGCAACCCGCTGGACCTCCCACTTTTTGAGGATGGTTGGGTGTTCAAAACAGCAGGTTTGCCTGCACTGCTGCTTGACCCTGGCTTCGGCATCGCCGGTTGTGGACAATCCCACTTTAATCGGAAACTTATCGGTGCTATTGACGATCATAGGAAAGGAATAGGCATAGACAGTTCCCGGATTATCGGATTCAATGTCTGTGGCCACCGCATCGAGAAGATATTTGCTGGTGGCATCCGGCGTTCTACTCTTTGTAGCAAGTGGTACATGGATTTGGATGGAAAGACAGGCCATGCTATTTGATGCGGCTTCGTCAGAAAATCTATCTGCCGTTAAATTCTGGTATTTTTTGGGAGCTGATCTTGATCGAAGTCCTGACGATGACTATGGCGGAGCACCTGAACCAAATTTTCTTGCAGCGGTCGATAATGGCCATGAGGACATGGTTCGTTTTTCCATTGAACATCACTCCGATATAGAGGCGACATATTCAGATATTCAAAGTCCTCTCGAAGCGGCAATAGGGGATAGAAATTACTCAATGACGGAACTTCTGCTGAAGAACGGTGCGAAACTCAGGAAGGATTGGATTGATCCGACTAATTGGAGACCGCCGCTGGACGATAAGATGGTGGAGCTGCTTCGACGATATGCAGAGAGCGCATCAGGCAAGAAAGTGTCCTCTTCGTCAACCAGCACGAGATGAATGTCCAGTGTCTCGTGTCCACACGGCAGCAGGCTCGCCGCCTTCGTCAGCCGCCCTGTTGACCATTTACGCTTAGGATAACAGTAACAACTGCCTGAAGACCATTGATGCCAGCCTACGCCGTGGCGGCCTGATTTTGCTCGAGCATCAGCAGGGCCAGGAGGCGGCCCGTGCGGCCCTTCTCCATGCGGTAGGAGTAATAGCGCTCCAGGTCCGTGGCGGTGTTGGAGCCGCAATCGGCCACGGTACCCACGCCCGCCGCGCAAAGCTGGCGCCGGATTTCCGCCGCAAAATCCACCTCATACTGCGGCGGACGAATGCATGGGCTGAGCTGGGCCACCAGATCGGCGGGATTGCTCCCGTATTCCCGGACCATCGTTTCCACCGCGCGGGAGGCAATCTCCAGCTCGGTGCCTTTTTTACCGGAGTGCAGCAGCCCGATGACGCGCCGAACGGGGTCCGCGAGGTAAATGGCGCAACAGTCCGCCACATAAACCCCGAGGCACAGTCCGGGCACATGGGTCACCAGCCCGTCCGTCTCCGGCGCCTCCTGCGTGACCGGCTCCCGCAGGACGGCGACGCGGCTGCCATGGACCTGCCTGGCAGTGCCGAGGGGTCCGTGGCCGAAGCCCAACGCCCGCCGCATCTCCTTATGGATCGACGCCAGCCGCGATAACGCCACCTCGCGGTCCGCCCGCACATCGATCCCCGGCACCCTGCAAAGGAAGGCGTGCCGCAGCCCGGCAATGCGCTCGAGCGCCGGGAAGCGCTCCACCGGCGCGTCCATATCTTACCGGACGGGCAGCCCCTCCTGGCGCCGCTGGCGGTCCACCATGGGATCGTGGAACAGCTCCTGCCAATCCGTATTGGCCGCCGTTACGCGGTCAAACTGGGCCATCGCGATATTGTAATTGTACTGGGCCTGCACCATGGTGGTGCGGCTCTGGAGGAGCGCCACCTGGGCGCTGAGCACATTCAATTGCGTGCCGGTGCCGGCGGCCAGCTCCTCATCGGCCAGGCGCAGCGCCTCCTGGGCCTCCTCGATGGTCTTCTGCTGGCTCACAATGGTATCCTGGCTCTCGCGGACCTGATCCCACGCCTGCTGTACCTCCACGTCCACCTGCCGGGCGGCGTCATCGTAATTCGCCTTGGCTTCCTCGAGTTGCGCCTTGGCCTGCTTGACCTGGCCGTAGGTGGCTCCGGAGTCCCACACGTTCCACGTGCCATTCACGCCGAAGAACCATCCGTTCACGGTGTCATCGAGCGATTTCGAGTAAACGCTGTTGCGCAGCTCATAGCCGCCATCCACGGAGAGCCGCGGCTGATAGCCGGCGAGGGCCACCTTGATGTTATTGAGCTGGATGAGGATTTGCTCCCGCTGCTCCTTGAGGAAGGGGCGGCGTTCGCGGGCAAGCTCGAGCGCCTGGGCCATCGGCTCCGGCTTTTCCGCGGTGGTCAGCACGCCCACCGGGTAAATGGGGAGCACCGCGCCGCCGTCCGGCGTATTGATCCCGAGGGTGCGCGCGAGGTTGAGATCGGCCACCTGGTAATCATTGCGCGCCTGGATGAGCTGGGGCCGCGAATTGGCGAGGGCGACTTCCGCCTGCAGCACATTGAAGCGCGGCACGGTGCCGGCCTCGAAACGGTTCTGTTGATCCTTCAACTGGCTCTCAAGCAGGGTGATGTTTTCCTCCTGCACCTTGATGATGGCCCGGTCCAGCAGCACGGCGTAAAACTGCGAGCGCACATTGGCGACTGTGGTGTCCACGACATCCCGCAGGCTGTAGATCGTCGCGTCTTCGGTCTCCTTCGCGATGTGGATGGCCGCGGCAACCTGGCCGCCGGAATAGATAAGCTGGCTGGCTGTGACGGTGACATCCCAGCTTTGGGTCATCGGGTTGGTAAGCGTGGAATCCTCCGCGGCATTGGAGCTGGAGCCGACCGCGGAGCCCGAGGAGGAGCTGCCGGAGGTGGATGCCCCGCCGGTGGCGTTGCTGCTGGTGGTGGGCGCGCCATCCAGGATGAGCGCCTTCGACTCCTGGCCGAAGGTGTTGCCCACGGTGATCTGCGGCAGCGCCTGCGCGCGTACTTCAATCACCACGCCCTTGGTCCGTTTGATCTCCTGTTCCGCCGTCAGGATTCCGGGATTCTGGATCAGCGACATTTGCACCGCGTCATTCAGGGTGATATCGCGCACTGCGGGCGGCAGACTGGTAGAGGGTCTGGCCGAGTCAGGCTCGGGAGTGGCCGATGCGGCGGCCGGCGGCTGCGCCCACGTTACGGCGGCCATTGCGGTCAGGGACAGCGCCGCGGGTAACAGGAATCGATTAATCATGGTTGGGTTTTTTTGTTCGCGTCACACTTGTGCCCATGCTGCGTGATAGAGGCAAAAATCTTCTCGTACACCTGCACCCACGCCTTCTGCTCGGACGGCGAGAGCAGTTGCATCATACCGCCCAGGCCGGTC
>DATAXI010000211.1:0-2903 GCA_036266845.1 Chthoniobacteraceae bacterium
CGATGCGATGCCGCAGCGAGTGGATCATCCCATGGTCCTCGTACTCGAAGAATCGTTGTTTGCGTGTGGGAAAAACCAGCAGCCGCTGCCCCCCGTGGCCAAAGACCAGCATCTCCATATCCCGATCCAGAATCGGGCTGCGCCACTTGTGATACTCCCGTTTCATCCCGGTGGGAGGCCATCCAGCCATCCCCGGATTTGTTTCGTCCAGAGGTCATAGCCGGAGGGGTTCATATGCAGCCCATCCTCGGTAAAAAGTTCCGGGCGGGGACCGCCCGAAGGGCTGAGCATCAGCGGAAAAAGATTGATGAATGAGACGTCAGGCAGCTCGCCCGATGCCCCCTCGATCAATTCATTGGCGCGCCGGATATTCCCGATGTTCCAGAATCGCGCCGGACTCGGCTTCACGGAGAGAAAAGCAACGGGCATCGTGGGAAAATGGTTGCGCACCCAGGCGATGAATTGCCGGAAGAGATAAACCACATGCTCGGGCGATGCGCCCTGCTCCAGGTCATTGTCCGCGGCGTAAAGGATCAGCCTCGCCGGCCGCAGCGGCTCGATGAGCCGGGGCAGCAGCCAGACGCATTCCGCCAGCGTCGAGCCTCCGAAGCCGCGATTGATCACCGGGATCCCCGGGAAAGCGCCCGCAAGATCGTCCCACATGCGGATGGAGGATGAGCCGTAGAAAACAGTGGCCCCTTCCGGCGCCGGCGCATGGCCAAACGCCTCCAGATCGGTTTCGATTTCGGAAGCAGTCATGCGCTGCGATCCCGCATGGCGGCCAGCAGTCCCGCGATCACTTCCGCACGCGGTTTCGCACCGAGATTCCCCTTGCCATGGATTCGCACGCTGACCGCGTCCGCTTCCAGATCGCGCCGCCCGATGACGAGCATCGTGTGCACCTTCTGCTCCTCGGCGCGCAATACCTTGCCGTTGATCTTGTCGCTGCCGGCGTCGATTGCCACGCGGATGCCCGCAGCCCGCAGCTCGGCCATGATGGAATGCGCGTATTCGAGCAGCGGAGCCTCATCGCCAATCGGCAGAATGCGTACCTGCAGCGGCGCGAGCCAGAAGGGGAAATTGCCCGCGTAATGCTCGATCAGGAAACCGATAAACCGCTCGTGCGTGCCCAGCGGCGCGCGGTGGATGCAGAGCGGCGTGCCCTCCGTGTTCTCGCGCGTTTTGTACACCAGCCCGAAACGGCGCGGCACGGCAAAATCGACCTGATTGGTGGCGATGGTAAACTCGCGCCCGATGGCGCTCCAGACCTGCACGTCGATCTTTGGCCCGTAAAACGCCGCCTCGTTCGGCACCTCCACAAAGTTGATGCCGCTGCGCTGCAACACCCCGCGCACCATCTCCTCGGTCTTTTTCCAAAGCTCCGGCTCATCGACGAATTTCTGGCCGAGCCGGGAAGGATCGTGCGTCGAGAAACGCATCAGATATTTGTCAATTCCGAAGATCGAGAAATACTTGAGATACATCTGGTTGACCGCGTTGAACTCCGCCTCGAACTGCTCTTCGGTGCAATAGATGTGCGCGTCGTTCATCTGCATGCTGCGCACCCGCATCAGGCCAAACAGCTCGCCCGATTGCTCATAGCGGTAGCAGGTCCCGTACTCCGCCAGCCGCAGCGGCAGGTCGCGATAACTGCGCGGCACCGCGGCGTAAAGCTTGTGGTGATGCGGGCAGTTCATCGCCTTGAGGTAATAGCGCGTGAACCCGGCATCCGCCGATTCCGATTCCAGTTCCATCGGTGGGAACATCGATTCCGCGTAGTAGGGAAGATGGCCGCTGGTGATGTAAAGGCTTTCGCGCGCGAGATGCGGAGTGCGCACCCGGTCGTATCCGCCGGCGAATTCGGTTTCCTTCGCCAGCTTCTCCAGTTCCTCGATGAGCACGGTGCCGCGCGGCAGCCAGAGCGGCAGCCCGGGGCCGACATCGTCGTCAAAGGTGAAAAGCTCCATCTCCTTGCCCAGCTTGCGGTGATCGCGCTTTTTCGCCTCCTCCACCATGGTGAAGTAGGCCTCCATCTCGGTCTTGTTCTTGAACGCCGTGCCGTAGATGCGCTGGAGTTGCGGGTTTTTCTCGTCGCCCTTGTAATAAGCGCTGGCGACGCTGGTGAGCTTGAACGCGCCGATGTTGCCGGTGCGCATCACGTGGGGGCCGGCGCAGAGATCGGTGAAATCGCCGTTGCGGTAAATCGAGATTTCCTCGCCCTCGGGGATGCCCTGGATGATATCGAGCTTGAACCTGGACGCCGCTTCGCGCGGGCCCAGTGCCCCGAGCGCCCCGCTTTCCGCCATCTTGAGCGCCTCGTCGCGCGAGAGGACGATGCGCTCGAAGACGTGGTTCTCCTTGACCTCCTTTTTCATCTCGGCCTCGATCTTCTCGAAATCCTCCGGCGAGATCCGGTGCGGCAGGTCCACGTCGTAGTAAAATCCGTTTTCCACAGGCGGCCCCGCGGCGAATTGGGCCTCCGGCCAGAGGCTCAGGATGGCCGTGGCCAGCACGTGCGCGGCGGAGTGCCGCAGCCGCTCGATATCGGACATCTGATTGCGCTGCTCAAGGGATTTACGCTCTTCGGCCATAGACGATTATTGATTAGATGGGCTCCGGCCCCGTTGCAATGAAAACGGGGAGCCCGAAAAGCACCGCCCAAAAAGCGCAAAGGCCGGGCCCGGCGGAGCCGCAATCAAAATCCAGGCCGGAAATCTGACAAAGAACGGCACGAAGAGCACGACGAGTAGGGACGCAAAACTCGCCGCAGAACGGACCCGTCCTCCAGCACAGCTTCATGCACTCGCAGCAGCGCCAGCCGCCCCGCCGCCTCCACGCAATTGCGCCGAATCGATTGAACCCGAAAGCCCGGCAGTCGCAGCAGTGCCAGCCGCCGCCCCGCC
>DATAXI010000248.1:0-5939 GCA_036266845.1 Chthoniobacteraceae bacterium
GTGAAAGTAGAGCGAGATATCCCCCATCGTCCTGTTATTCTCCCGCACCCGCTCCAGCACATGCTCCAGCGGCATCTCCGCAAACCGCGTCGCCGGCGGGTAAGAGGTATAGCGCGGAGCCGCCGCGTCGTACTTCCGCACCAGGTCCAGAGGAAAATGGTTCATCGGAAATCGCGCACCGTCTCCACCAGCGCGGCGATGCATTCCAGCTTCGCCTGCGGCGGGACGCCATGGCCCAGATTAAAAATATGACCCCGCTTCCCCGCCATCTCGCGCAGGATGCGCGTCGTCTCCGCCGCCACGATGTGTGGCGAAGAGCACAGCAGGCACGGGTCCAGATTCCCTTGCAGCGCCACATCCGCTGGCAGCCGCTTGCGCACATGCGCCAGCCGCATCGTCCAATCCACCCCGATCACATCCGCACCCGTCCTCACCAGCCCATCCCACGACGCGTGCGTCCCTTTCGAGAACACAATCACCGGCGCGCGCCCATCCAGCGCCGCGATGATCTCCCGTATCCATCGCGCCGATGCCTCCTCAAACGCGCTCGCCGCCAGCAGCCCGCCGGACGTGTCAAAAATTTGCACCGCATCCGCCCCCGCATCAATCTGCAGGCGCAGGTACTCAATCACCGCCGCCGTCAGCTTCTCCATCAGCCGTGCGAACATCCTCGGCTCCGTATAAAAGAGCGCCTTCGCTTTCGTAAACTCACGCGCCGAGCCCCCCTCCAGCATGTAATTGGCCAGCGTCCACGGCGATCCCGCAAAGCCCAGCACCGCCCGCCGCCCGCCATCCGCCCGCTTGATCAGCGCCAGCGCCCGCGCCGCATACTCCAGCCGCTCCCCCACCCCGCGCGCCTCCAGCCTCGCAATATCTCCCTCATTGCGCAGCGGAAACTCCATCTCAATCCCGCCCCCGTCACGGAACCGGTACGCCTGCCCCAGCGCCTCCGCCACCACCAGGATATCGCTAAAAAGAATCGCCGCATCAAATCCGAATCGCTCCACCGGCTGCAGCGTCACCTCCGCCGCCAGCTCCGGCGTCCTAACCATCTCCACAAACGAAAACCTCTCCTTCAGCGCCCGGTACTCCGGCAGGCACCGGCCCGCCTGCCGCATCAGCCACACCGGCGTCCGGTCCACCTCCAGGCACCGGCACGCCGCGAGAAATCGCGACCTCCCCGTAAAATGGCTTTTCGCTTCGGCAACATCGAGGGTGGCGAGATCAGGATAAGGCGTCATGAACCCCGCCAGAATCGCCGCTCCTCCCATCTCCCACTAACCGCCCATTGCCCATTCCCACGCCAATCTTGCGAGCCCCACACCCGCCCAAAGAGACCCAAAACAAAACCCGCCGCCACCACCCGAAGCCCCCCCGCGGCCCCGTGGCAATCGCGCCTTTCCTCTCCGTTTGCCACGCCAATTTTCCCCCCGCATTTAGGGCTTGCGCCCAAAGTCGCCAGCCGGGATATTGCCCGGCTCCGGAGGCCCGGAAAAGACCCTATCGTCCAGTGGCCTAGGACACCGCCCTTTCACGGCGGTAACACGGGTTCGAATCCCGTTAGGGTCGCCACTGATCTTCCCGGGTCTACATCAAAGAATGGGGACAGAAGCGGGATTAAGTAGTTGATGGTTTGTAGGTTGAGGTGGGTTGGAAGGTTAGCCGCCACCAGGGCTTTCCGCTCGGCATTTACAATTCTCGATTTGCAGCGAATGAGACCTTATTCACCGCACGATTTGCGGAGAATGTTGCAGTTGCGGTGAAAACCTGCCATAATCGCCGCAAAAATGCGGAGAATGCCGAAATGACTTACATTCATCAACGCCCTGGCTGGCCTCATCTGAAATGGGACGACGCCCGACTGATGCCCGTATTGGCGGATACCCGCCATCGGCAAGGCCGGTTACTGGGGCAAATGGAAGGACTCGGTTTCACCCTTCGCAGCGAAGCGAGCCTCACCACATTGACCAGCGACGTGGTGGGTTCCAGCGCCATCGAGGGGGAAAAGCTTAACGCGGAAGAAGTCCGCTCATCCATCGCGCGGCGGCTCGGGATCGAATACGCCGGTGCCGCCGTTGCCAGCCGTAATGTCGAGGGCGTCGTGGAAATGATGCTCGATGGGACACGGCGCTTTGCCGAGCCACTCACGGTGGAACGTCTGTTCGGTTGGCATTCTTCGCTTTTCCCAACAGGCCGCAGCGGAATGCACCGTATCACAGTCGGCGCTTGGCGACCGGCCGAGGCCGGCGCAATGCAGGTCGTCTCCGGGCCAGTGGGCCACGAGAAGGTGCATTTCGAAGCGCCGGAAGCCGGGCGTCTCGATGCAGAAATGGCTCGTTTTCTGGAATGGTTCGAGGGCGCAACCGATATCGACCCGGTGCTCAAGGCAGGTATCGCCCATTTTTGGTTTGTAACCATCCATCCGTTCGAGGATGGCAACGGAAGAATCGCTCGCGCCATCGCGGATATGGCACTTGCGCGCGCCGACAGAACGGCTGATCGCTTCTACAGCATGTCGGCGCAAATCGAAACCGAACGGAAGGATTACTACGACATTTTGGAGCGGGGCCAGCGCGGGGGCCTCGATATCACGCCGTGGCTGGAATGGTTCCTCGACTGCCTGGGCAGAGCTATCGACAAGGCCCAGGAAAGCCTGGCCGGGACGCTACGCAAGGCCCGGCTGTGGGAATGGATCCACCGGTTGCCCGTAAACGAGCGCCAGCGCAAGGTCATCAACCGTTTGCTCGATGGGTTTGAGGGCAAACTGTCCTCCTCGAAATACGCGAAGCTCGCAAAATGCTCCGCAGATACGGCGTTGCGTGACATCAAGGAATTATTGGAACGCGGCATCCTCATTCAGGATGAAGCGGGAGGTCGCAGCACGAGCTATCATTTGGCCGAAATTGATGAAGACGCTGGGAAATAGACTGCGGGTTGTGCCCTCATTCGAGCCGGCGTCCTTGAGAGCATGCGTTATCAACTCAATCTTGATATTCAAAGCCGCTAAGCGTTAATCGATGGCTTTATGGCAGCCGCTGCTAAAACTCGGATTGTAAAGCTGACACTCTGTGGACCCGGAGACGTGGCTAAAGAGGTCGAGATTGCAATGTCCATAATCGAGGAGTGGAACCGACTACATTCGGAGACCGCCGGATGTACGATCCGGTGCCGCCATTGGAAAACCGATACATTTCCCAATGCGACGAAAAGCGGCCAAGGGGCGATCAATGAGCAAATTATCGATAACGCCGAAATTATTGTCGCGATCTTTTGGTCTCGGATAGGCACGCCGACAAGCAACGCTATGTCCGGTACGGTTGAAGAAATAGGCCGCGGAATCGAACGCGGGCGATACGTTCTGGTTTATTTTTCGGACATCGAACCAGTGCCGGCTAACGCCGATCCGGCACAATTGCAGCGGCTGTGGGACTTTCGCCAAGAGTTGCGAGAAAAGTCTTCGTGCTGGACTTTTCGCTCAAGAAATCAGTTCCGAGACACATTTCGCGACCATCTGACACTTGCTTTGAACCTGCATCGCTCTCAGTGGGCACAAACCTCGCGACGCTCACGCAAAGCGTCGGTTCGGCAAACCAGCAGTGGAAATGGAAACACGCAAATAGCCGGGGATGGCAATAGTGTGGAAAATCATTACCACAACGCTCGTCCCCCTAAGAAAGTGATCGAACGCCGCGCCGATAGCGTGACGCGGGAGGAAGAACGAAAACTCGCAAAATGGATCAAGGAACTCGCCGAGGGAACGGTCGGAAAAAGTCGCGATGAAGCATATGGTGAGTGGGGTGCTCATTTCACCAATCATTTCGATATCGAGACGCGTGCAGAATTTCCATCGGCAAAAATGGCCGAGGCTGAAGATTGGTATAGGCTGCAACGCAACCTCCAATTGGAAGGCTATAGGACCGCGGCAGCAGACAAGTGGAGAGCTGCGCGGACAAAGGCGATCAAAGCCGGTATGAAAGCCATGGGCCGAACCAACGAAGACTACTACCCCGAACTTTCCGACCGATTAAATATGAAGAGGCCGTTTACGTCGCTGACGAAACTCACGAAGGCCGATTTGGATCGGGTCTACAACATGGTTCGTCGCGACAGTAAAAAGCGAGAGAACTAAACCTTCTGCGCGTTCCGCTCTCGCTCGCGAAGCGCTGTAAAGTGCCGCATGATCCGTTCGATTTCTTCATCGGTCATCGATTTTCCGATATTATCGAATCCGCGCCCCCCCAGGGTAACGTCCCGTTCAACGTGGTTGCGTTCGATAAAGCGTCCAATCTCGGGAGTCTCCTCGTGAGAATAGACAAAAGACTTACACCCCTGGACTGTTACGCGATTTATCCTCCGGATCGCTTCAAGCCGGGCGTGAGTGTGGCGAAAATCCCGCCGTTCGCCCGGTTGAATTATTTCACCTACAAGGGCCATGTCTAAAGCGAGCGGCATAATTACGGCCTCGGTGCTGAGAACCCACTGGCACGGATCATCGGAGGTTAAAAAGAGAAAGGCTCTGTCGTTGTGATGAACTGTCCAGGAATAATCCTGTTCAAGAATTAGTCGGCCCTGTGGCCACGCTTCCGCGACGTATTCCATCACTTCGCCTGTATCGGCCATTCCGACGAAGAGCCCATCGACTTCTCTTCCATCCAACATCACGCGCTTGCGTTTAGCGGCCTTCAATGACAGATGGCGGGCGATCTGGTCCATTACGCGATGGGTTCGAATAAATTGAGCCGCGACGAACCAGAACAGATCGTCCAGGATTTCAGAGGACAGGTCCTTTTCCTTGAGCGCACTCCTTACCTTTGGCCAACGTTGTTCAATTGTTTGGGACCAATGTTTGTCAATGGGATGATTATCGTAAAATTCCGGTTCGCAGGCGACGTAATCGTTGATGCCAAGGCGCTTGGCGATCCGGTTTCCGGATCTGTAGACGAACAATTCGCCCCCGCGTTCATCCGTCAGATATTCCCTCGTAAATCCTCGGAGGTAAGCCTTGGGGACAAAGTGATCTCTTGGCGTCCGCGACATTAAGTCTCTTCGAATTCAGCACGTAGCTGGGGTACGGTGAAACTTCCATCTCCGGGTTTTGCGTCCAGCATGCGATGGCATGTCGGGCAGAGAGGGAAAAGCATCGATAGGGCTTCCTTCAATGTAAGCTTCCGGCCCTCTTTTGGAGCGAGCCGGATCGCCTGCTCGTGATGGATTTCAATGATTTCTCGATCAAGCAGGAAAGCGGGAGTGGTCCAGTCGCATACGGCGCAATGCAATTTTTGATCGCGCGACTGATTGCGGAAATGCTCACGGGCGAACTCGCGAAGCTTTTGAGACCGCTGCCGAACCTTTCCGGTTGCTTCTCGTTCGGCACCTTCAGACACAAAACCGACATGCTTGATGTCTTCGAGATCGAACATTTCATCCGTGGGCAGGTAAGGAGACCAGTCGAAAGCCAGCGACTTTTCAGACTCTTTGAGCCACCACGTCCAATCTTCGATATCCTTTTTATATTCTCGGAAGTACCCTTTGCCTGGAACGTCTGGCATGCGGTATCCACCATCTTCCTCGTCGTATTTGGTTTTTGAAACGATCAGCCCGGTAAGACGCGGCAACCGTTTTGGGTGTTCCCGAATCCAGCGAGCAAGATCGTTCAGCCCGTTCAGTTGCAGAGTCTTGCCATCGGTAGGCCCCCGCGTTGCGCCGGGTGGGAGATTGAGGAGATCGAGGGTTTGACCGTAGCCGAGGAACGTTTTCGGATCATGCGCGGAAATTCGGCTCGCTTCAATTTGTGAAACGAGCAGGCGAAACAAACGCAGCCCTTTTTCGGAAAGCTCCGGCATGGTCGAAGGACCGAATACTGCAGTTTACCGAAATCGGCAATCCTGCTTAGATGGCGGTTTGATGATGCTCGAACCTTTAAATGGGCTGAACTTTCC
>DATAXI010000263.1:0-15994 GCA_036266845.1 Chthoniobacteraceae bacterium
CGATCCCGAATGGCGGGCAGCCAATCCCAGCCAATCGTGCAGGCAAAGGTGGGCCCATCGATGCGGCTGATGCCGCCGATGATGCCATTGCCGGCGCCGAGCGTATGCTCATGGGAAACGCCCGGGTGAGGCTGCGGATAAATATGAACCGCCACGGCGGCGGGTTTTCCCGGCGTGACCACCCCGGTGAGATTGAACCTGCCGCGGACGAACGCGCCATTGATGGTTCCCACCGCGACGCCATTGATCCAGACATCGGCGGCATAGTTAATTCCGTCGAAATTGAGCCATATCATTTTTCCGGCATAGTCCGCCGGCGCCTGAAAGCTCGATCGATACCACCAATCGGTGCGGCAAAGAGAATCGGGAATGACGTCTGGACGATTATTTTCGCCATACAATGGCTCGGGATAGACATGGTTATCCACCAAAGTCGTGAGGACGGTGCCGGGGACGGTGGCGGAATACCACGATTTGGGCGAGAACGAGGCCGAGGAGATTTCAGCGCCTTTTTGAGGGACTCGCGATCCATCCTGCAATTGCCAGCCGGAGGAAAGGATTACCTTCTCCGGAGGGTCCGCATGAAGCGTCGCCGCCGAGAGGGATACGAGGAGGATAAGGGAAGTAAAACGCATGTCAGTCAGCGGCTTAAACTCCGGAAAATGCCAAATGTACCATTTTAGGACCGGAACATTAATTCTCCTTCCCACCGGCAATTTTTTCCGGCTCCCAATTCTCGCGCCCGTTAACGAGCCGCCAGATTCCGAACCGATTTCCGAATCACCAGTTCCGTCGGCAGCGCCAGCTTCGCAATCGGACGGTCCGGAGTCTCGATGCGTTTGAGCACGAGGTCCGCGCCCGCTTCGCCCAGCTTCTTTTTATTGACCCGCACAGTCGAGAGCGGCGGGTTCGCGTTCGCGCTGAAGGGATCATCGTCATAGCCGACGATGCTGATTTGATCGGGAACGCGAAAGCCATCCTTCTTGAGCCATTCCTCGGTCACGATTGCCAGCGTATCGTTCACCGTGACGATGGCCGTAGGCGGATTGGGCGAGTTAAGCCTGGCTTTGAGGCAAGTGTAGATTTCCTCGTGCGCGAGCGCGTGATGAATTACGGAGGAGGCATTCGCGCGCAGTCCGTTTTTCTCCAAGCCGGCCAGGAAGCCTTTGATGCGGAGGTCGATATTGTAATCCTCCATGTTATAGGCGAGCATCACGATCTCCTTGTGCCCGTTTTCCACCAGGTGGGAAACGATCTTTACCTCCGCGGAGAACCCATCGGAAACCACGCTGTCCACAGGCCATTCCGCATTGGAATCCAGCAAAACCAGCGGCGTGCTCAGTTCGCAAAACGAATGGATGATCTTTCCGGGAAAAGCGCCCATCAGGATCATCCCGTCCACCTTGCCCCGCTGCACAAAGTCCGGCACCTCCGAGGAACGCACGGAAGCCTCATACCCGGCCAGCAGCAGATGGTAGCCGGTATTCAGCAGCGTTTCCTCGAGGCCCTCCATGACTTCCGCATAAAAGGGATTCCGGAAAATCTGGGCGCATGAGGGATAAAACAGGAGCCCCAGGGTTTCGGTGCGGCGCATCCGCAGGCTGCGGCCCATGGAGTTCGGCTGGTAGCCGAGTTCCCGGACCGCCTTCAGGACTGTCTTTCGCGTATTGGCGCCGACCCTGCCCTTGCCGTTGATGACGTTCGATACCGTGGCGATCGAGCAATTCGCGCGTTTGGCTACAGAGAAAATGGATGTACTGTCTGACATTCGGATGAATACCGGTTTGCGCAGCTTTCAACATAAAGCGTTTAATCAGATTCGGGAAGGGAAATGCGGGGTTCAAGAAATGAAAACCTTTGCATCCCCATTCACCATACCATAGTTGGTATTTCCATGCCCCCTCGTCTTTTTCGGTCTTTTCTTCTATTGCTACTTCTAAGCGCTTTTTCCCACGCGGGCGCTTCCACCGGCCAGGGTCAATGGCAGCCCCTTGGACGCATCCTCGTCACCCAGGTCTCCGGCGCCACGCAGATCAGCGGAAATGGACTTCTCGCCAACCTCACGCCCTATGAAGACTGCGAAATGTCCTTCAAGGCGCGGGCGCCTGCCGGCTCGGACAATGTGCAGATTTGGGCGGCGATCCGGGTGAGGGATCGGCTGTCACGCTACGCGTTCTCGCTCCGTGGCGGCTCGGAGCCCGAGATTGCGCTGGCCCGCTATGCGCCGGACGGCACTTCCAAATTCCTGGGATTTGCGCCGCTCGATTTCGTGCCGCAGCCGGAACAATGGTACAAGCTGCGGGTTGCGGTCGCGGGCCGGCGATTCTTTGTTTACCTCAATGATGAAACGACACCGCGCATCAATGTTCTGGATGCGGATGCGCCTTGGACCCGAGGCGGGATTGGACTTGGCGGCGGCTGGCTGCCGACGGATTTCGCCAATCTGGAAGTGCATCCCCTCACCGCCGATGAGCAGGCAAAGCTGGAAGCGACCGGGACCGCCGTGTGGCAACCGCCGGCAGTGGATAAGGCCCTGGTGCGCCAGGAGCAGCGCGCCGCCTACCGTCCGGTAACGATTGCTCAGTTGCCGGACGTCCGGGGCCAATATTCACTGGACGGCCAGTGGCTCTTTCAGCCGGACCAGGATGTGGCGCCCAGTGCCCAGCCTGCCGCGCCCGCATCCGATGACGCGGGCTGGAATGTGATTCCGGTTCCCAGTTTCTGGACGCCGACTCTCGGCTGGCTGCATGGAGAATCCGGGATGCCGGGTCTCACCGGCCTCGCGGCGAGCCACGGGCCATCGGATAAGCTGGTTATTGAAGAAAACCGGCGTGTTGACGCGCAAACATTTGACTGGAAGAAGACAAAGGGCGGCTGGTACCGCGAACACCTCGTTTTGCCGGCAAACTTGCAGGGCCGCGAGTTCCACCTGGTCTTTGATGCGATCTCAAAGATCGCGGAGGTCTGGGTAAACGGGAAACCGGTGTGCTCCCACACCGGGATGTTTGGGCGCATCGATGCCGATGTTACGGCGGCGTTCCATTCCGGGGATAATTTGATCGCGGTGCACGATATTGGAGTCCCGCAGAGCAGTGTCCAGAATCCAAACGCAGTCGTAGGCACGGCGGTTACGGTCGCGGTGACCAATCAGATGCTGCGATCCCTCCCGCATGGAATGACCGATTATTTTTCCGGCGGTATCTGGCAGCCGGTAAAACTGGTCGTCACCAATCCAGTTTACGTGCGGGACGTTTTCATCCACCCGAGCCTCGACTCGGCGGGCGCGGATGTGGAAATCGCCAACCATACCGGCCAGCCGCAAACCGTCGCGGTGAGTTATACCATCCAGGACTGCAAAACCGGCGAGACGCTTTGCCAGGGTCAAGCCCCCGCGCCAGCCGGCATCGGCGCGAGCGGGACTACGACCGTGGAACTCTCCACGCCCAGGGTAAACCCAAAACTCTGGGCTCCCAATGAACCGAATCTCTATAACTGGACCATTACTCTCACGAGCGGCCGGGCGCTGGTGGATAGCCAGACGACGCGGTTCGGATTTCGCACGTTCGAGGTGCGCGACGGCAAGCTGCTGCTCAATGGCAAGCCGTACTGGTTGCGCGGCGCGGATCATTTTCCCTGTACGCTGCGTCCGAACGATTCCGCCCTGGCGCATTCCTTCATTCGCCTCGCGCTGGCGGGCAACGTGAATGTTACCCGCTCCCACGCCATTCCCTTTACCGAGGCGTGGCTGGACGCGGCGGATGAACTCGGCATGGGCGTATCCTACGAGGGTACGTGGCCGTGGCTGATGCTCCAGGGACCGCCGCCGCCAGCGCCGCTTATTCAGGATTGGAAGGAAGAGTTCGCCTCGCTCATCCAGGAGTATCGCAACCATCCCTCGATTCTCTTCTGGACGGTGAACAACGAGATGAAATTCGAATTTACCGAGAAGCTGGGTCCCGAGGTTCTCACCCAAAAATGGGCGATCCTCAACGATATGATCCGGACGATGCGGCGGATCGATCCGACACGGCCCATTGTGCCCGATTCCTCGTACACGCGGCGTGAGGCGGACAAGCTTTCCAAGACAATTCGCGAGACCAATCACTTTGACGATGGCGATATCGACGATTCCCATAAATATTACGGCACTTACGAGCCCTCCTTCATGACGCTCATGGATGGAGAGTTTGGCAAAAAGTTCGCGACTCCGGGGCGCCCGCTCATCAGCCAGGAGATGTCCACCGGTTACCCGCGCAACGACGATTGGCCGAGCCGGTCCTATGAGTTCCAGCGCTACGTGCCGCAGGCCATCGCCGGAGATTACTCATTCGAAGGAAACGATCCGTCCATTTACATGACGCGGCAGGCCTTCATGACCAAGGAACTTGCAGAGGTGCTGCGCCGCACCAACCGCGATGAGGTGAACGGCATCCTCCATTTTGCTTACCTGACCTGGTTTACGGATGTCTGGAAAGCGGACGCTGTCCGGCCAAAATTGACTTACTATGCCTTGCGGACGGCGCTCCAGCCGGTGCTCGTGAGCGCGGAACTGTACGGACGCCATTTTTACGCCGGGCAAACCGTCACGCGCCGGGTCTGCCTGATCAATGACAGCCAGGACGCAACGCCCGTGCCCCCGGGAACGCTCACCTGGGCCATCCGCTCGGGAGGGGCTGTCCTCGCTTCCGGCACTGTCCCTACGCCAGAGGTGCCTTATTACTCAAACCATTGGCTGGATCTTGCGATTCCAATGCCGGCAACGCTGCCGAAACCGAAGATTGACGCCACGCTCGAATTGCAACTCGCCGCCGGGAACCATGTGTTTTCGAAAAATGAGTACGCCATCGTTCTTGCCACTCCTCGATGGGCGGCCGCCGATACCGACGGCGTACAACTCTTCGATCCCCACGGCTCCGCCGGCTTTTCCTCGCTGACTTCCGTGGATACCTTCGATCCCTCGCGCCCACTGATTGTCGGCGATACCGCGGCCCTGATGAGAGAGCCGGATGGCGCGGCAAAATTGCAGCGGTATGTGGACGCGGGCGGGCGCGCATTGCTGCTTAATCCGGGCGCCGACCTTGTGAAACTCTATCCGGAGCAGGTCAAAAGTTACCGCCACGCGATTGGGGAAATCGTGACCATGGAGATTCCAGAGTCGCCGGTCTTTGATGGGATTGATCCGCTGGACACCGCATGGTTTGAGATGGGAGATCGTAAACTCCCCTACGCCAGCAGCGGCACCTACCAGGTGGATCGCACACAGCCGGGAGTATCCACACTCGCGCTGGAGTGCGCGCTTCATCCCGATATCCCCAAGGGCCCGGGGGGCTACTTTAAGATCGCCGGAGCGCCGCTGGTGGAAATCCATTCCGGCAAAGGCATGGTTCTCGCGAGCGAGATCATGGTTTCCGCCCGCGACCGCGATCCAATCGCGGGCCGGCTATTGCGTAACATGATCGCCCGGCTATCGCATTAGTTCCTGCGATAGAATCACGGCCGGGGTGCGGATGGATTCCACCGCCCGGAGCAATGGCCGCCACTCCGGTATCCGTGCCAATTCCTGTACCCCGTACTTAGCGCGGCTGAGGCATTGGAGTATTCGGGCTCAGCCTGCCCGTAATCATCTCCTCACCCAGCGCAGTCAGCGTAAGATACCAGTCTGAAGGGCGGCCTTCATTGGTGATAAAACGGCCCCAGGCATCCTTCAGCACCGATTGCGGCACGGGCTGGAGTTCGCTCCCCGGCGATTGCCACAGCAGTTGCAGCGTTCCCCCGGCGGTATGGTGGCGATATTCGAGGCGGTAAGGAATTGTGGATGCGGCGGAAACCGTCACCGGCACTTTCGCCATCGCAACGCCCTGCAGGTTCTTTGCATCGATCAGCTTTGTCGTGCCGGACACCAGCATCGCGTCATCTCCCTGCGCCCCCTGGATCGCAAAATGATAGGTCCCCGCTCCAGGCAACGAAATGACGCCCCCCAGTTTCGCGTAAAACTCATTCGGTGAAATACCGCGGGCCGGCGGGGTCCCGTTCAATGGAACCGTGGCCGATGGCAGCCTTACGAACTGCCCGTTCTCCGCCGCGCGTGCGCCGTTGTAAAAGGTGGCGCCCACGCCGGGTTCGGATGGCGTAGGCGGCGGATCGTCGCTCATCGGCATGATTGCGGTTCCCTCGTCGTACTCGTCAAACATCCCCACAAAGAGCCGGTCCACGCCGGCCTGCGCCGCCTTGGTAAGCAGGCCCCAATAATAGAGCCCGCCTTGCCGCGGAGTATAGGCGGATGGATCGCCGGTCGGGATATGCTTGAGATTTGCCCAGGAGAAGCCTGGTTTTACGTGCGGGTAGTAAGTCACTCCCATCTTCTTAAAATCGGCGACATCCGCGGCGTAACTCTGCGACATCCACGGCAGCGCCGCGTCGTATCGCTTGATGTGATCCTGCCATGCAGGATCCATCCCGCGCCAATTGCCGGGAATTCCGCCAATCACATAATTGCCGCCGTACTTCGGATCGTTCTTGAAGAAATCGACCACGGCATTTGCGGTGCCGACCGATATCTTCCGGTCGGGAAACGGCATGCCCCAGATGAAGATTACCGGCTTGCCCCCCACGCGCGCGTAATTGGGATCCTTCAAGAGGCCGAAGTCATCCACCAGCCAGCTCCAATCTTTCTTCAATGTCTCCAGCAGACGCGCATCCGGATACCCGCTCACGTCGTATTCAATCGCCCAGATGCGCCCCTGGCGATCCGCCGCGGCGCGGACGTTCGCCAGCACCCATTCCGGTCCCCCGTTGATCGAGTGGAAGTTATCCGAGACAAAGCGCTGCATGAAAGCGCCCGCGATGTCATGCTCGCGCATCCAGCGAAAGTGAACATCTTCCACCTCCGGCCATGCGGAGGAGAAAAGATAACCCTGCTTCCCGCTCAGGGTCCGCACACTTGCGGCCTTTTCCAGGACATTGGCGGGATATTGAGAGATGTCCGGCCACATATCCGTGGTGAAATGCCCGTGCTCGATATCTCCCCAGTGGACCCAGCCGCGCCCCGCGGGATCATTGGGCGTGCGAAACCACCCCTGGTATCCGACCATTACCTTCCCTTTGAGCGTGGTATTATCCGGCGCTTTCACGGTTGGGCCGGTGTACGGGCCGTCCCATGGATTGCTGATCACATAGGCGAAATGCGGATCGGCAAATGGCAAATCAGAGAGCGTCACTGATGCGATCCAAAGCGGCTGTCCCACGGGGGGATTGATTTGAATTACCGGCACGCCGCCCGCCTTGAGCAGGATGCGCATCCGCGCGACTGCCAATTTATTCGTATCCATCCGGGACAATCCAAGATAGCGGTCCGGCGCGGTGGAAATGGAGCCCCATTTTGCGCGGACATCGATCTTGCCGTAGCCGGCGTCGAAGTAGGTTACCTCGGCATAAAGAGCGCCGCGCAATTGCAATAACGCGGTAGCCGGGGCCTGGAAGCTCAGCCCTCCGTTCTTCCGGTCGCATTCCCAAACCGTTTGCGAGCCATAAGTGGAAATTCGCGACTGGGCGAGTTTACCCGCGGGAACCATCGATACTTCCGTGGCATCCGCTTTCGCGAAGCCACAAAGGCATAGAACCAGCAATATTGCGCGCACGAGTCGCACGAGGGAGACGGGGAAAAACGGAAAAGAATCCATCGGGATGGACAACATCATTTCCTAAAAGCTGGACAGGCGCAATCAAATAGGCCAGTTTTGGTCCGTTTCGTAGTTAAATTCCCTTATCCTTTTTCACCAATTTGTCGGAATTCGTCTTCTTTTTCAAAGCCTGACGCCAATTCCGGTGGTTATACAGACATGGTCCTGACCCTTTCCCGCCACCAGCTCGTTTCCCTGCTTGCCGGTTCATTCCTCGCCCTTTCGCCCGCCGTTCACGCCGCGAAAAACCCGCTGAGTCCGGTCCCGGTGACCATGGCGGACGGACATTCTCCCGGCATCAAGGCCGAGACATGCACGGAAGGCGGGGAGGATTTTGGCTCGATTCACGATGGCGATTTCGTTTTCTTCAAGGGATATGACTTCGATAGCGGAGTGGCTGGATTTCAGGCCCGGCTCGCTTCTTCCCGGGCATCCACAATCGAAATCCACCTCGACTCGGCCGGCGGACCGCTGATCGGCAAACTGCCGGTGCCAAATACCGGGGGCTGGCAGAATTGGGAGAATGTTTCATGCACGGTCGATAACACCCAGGCCGGCGTGCGCGATGTTTACCTCGTGTTCCGCGGGGCTCCGCGCGTTGCGCTGGTAAATCTTGAGTCCATTGTTTTCCTGAAAACCATCGTCACCACAGGGATAACGCCGCCTGACCTGAGCGGGCGGCTGGACCGGGCTGACGACGGCGAGCCGCAAGCCACGCACGCCTGGGGCATGCCGGAGAATGGTTTTACCGATGATTTTCGCGACGGCCTCGCGCACTGGACCGCCGCAGGTTTCAAGTCGGGCGCAGCCGCATTGGATGGCTCATCGGGTATCCTGGCCGACGGAGGCGCCAACGCCTTTGCCTATACGCCGAATGTTTACATCAACAAAACGGACACCGGCGGCGAGTGGCGCACGATGGCGGAAGCCTCGCTCTCAGCGGATGTCATCGCCAGCGGCTCCGATTCCCGTCCCGGCCTCGGCTTCACTTCGACCGATGGGCGCCGGTCCATTTACGTGACGCTGGACCCGCAGGGGGGCTGCCTGGAAGCGTGGCGCAAGCTGGGCGACGGCCCCGCCCTTCTCATCCGCCGCCACCCGAAGCTGCCCACCGATCGCCTGCCACAGACTGATCTCCCCGGTCCATGGACCGTGACCGCCGGCCAGAAATACCGCATGAAACTGGACTGGTCGCCTTACTCCAATGCGCTCCTCGTATTTCTCTACGATTCAAAGGGCGCCACGGTTACGAGCTTTCGCACCGTGATCGATCTGCCTGCCGCGCGCCGTCCGCTGCTTGTGAACTCCGGCGGCCCGTCGGCCTTTGGCAACGTGAAGTTCGATCCGAAGCTCGACTCGTGGGAGTTCCATTGGGAATGGAAAAAGGAGCCGGTCCTCACCCCGGATGTCTGCAATCCCGCCGTATGGCGCGGCCCGGATGGGCGATTTTACATGATGTGGCGGAAGTTTGGCGCGGATACCTACCACGGCATCGCCTCCTCCGCGGATGGCGTCCACTGGGATCGCGTGACGGACCAGGCCATCAAATGCACCGGGGATATGAATGTGGTCGTCGATCCCTTTGGCGACGGGAAATGGTATGTCACGCCCGGCGGTGACAATGCGCCGTGGTGGACGTGCGACGGCGCCGACCAGTTCCGCCACTGGACCCAAAGTCCCCTGAAGCTCGGTTCCATCTATGGCAACTGCCGCATCCAGGAGATCATCGATACCAAACGTTATCCGCAACTCGCCCCCATTTCCCTCGGGGGCGCAAACTTCCGATTCATCGCCTACACGGAAGATTGGGGCCGGATGCCGACGCCGCATACCGTGGTGCTGCTCTCCAATAACCTGACAAGCTGGGTCCTGGCGAATCCCGATCCGGTTATCCCGCCGAGCGAGCTTTTCTGGGGTGAAAAAGGGAATGCGATTGGCTCCGCTTATCCCCTGCCCGATGGCAACATTCTCATCGCCTCCTGCTCCTGCACCCACGAGGGGTACACCGGCGCGCCGGAGCCCAGCAACGTTTCCGCAATCGCGGACGGGCGCAGGCCGTGGAAAATCCAGCGGCTGGGCACGCTCCCGGATGCGCCGGTATCCCGGGAGAATGTCTGGTACGAGGGACCGAACTTCGGCACCGCGTTTATCTACGATCCCAAGAGCGATACGCTCTTCTTCTACGGCGGATTTCACGATTACAACATTGGGATGATGCGGATTCGTCATTTCCTGGGCAAAGGAAAATGAGGCTCCGCATGGGGAAACCCCGGGCCGGAAGTGAACCGATATCTTCCGACTCTCCGTATCTTCATTGCATCTGACTGTCTCTCCAGCCGGTCCTCGACCGGGTAACTGATCCTCTGCCGGGAGCGCGATCTGCCAACTCGCACAGTCCCGGCATCCCCTGCCGAAGCGATGGAGGGAATGGAATCACAAAGAGCAAGAATACGCCGTCAGGCCGCGGGCAAGATGCCGGATGGCGCCGGGATGGAAGCTCTCGCTCCCATGGCAACGGCGATCACACATCGCCGCTGGGTGGAAAATTGCCCTATCGATTGAAACCCCTAAAGACTGCGGGCGGCCCGGACCGGCCGGGAACGTTTACGCCCGGCTGCGGCGGCGGAGCCGTTGCGCGCCCAGAAGCATCCCGAGGCCGATCGCCAGCGAGGCCCAGGTTCCCGGCTCCGGCACAGCATACGCGTAGAGTTCGTCGCTCGTGCTTCCGTAATCGACCTCGAAATATTCGCCGTAGCCATTGTTGCTCACCAGGAAAGGCGTATTCCCGACCAAGGGGGTCCCGTTGTAGCTGAAGAGGCCGTTATTGGTGAGATCGCCGCTGCCCCCGGTCAGGATCGCGTACAACGTGCCGTCCACAGGTTGCGCGGTGAGGTTGATCGTCAGGTTGATCGTATCCCCCGAGTTGGCGCCGAGATTGACCACGCCGTTGGCCACCAGGGCATCGCTCGTGGTCGCGCCGAGGTTGAGGACAAAGTTCGAATTATTTTCCAGTGTCAGCGCGCTGCCTGAGCCGCTGTTATTGACCGTCAACGTCCCGATGTTCGTAACGCCATCGTGCGGCTGAATGGTCCCATACACATTGACCAGGGTCTTTCCGGCATTGATTGTGCCGTTGCCCATCACCGTCTGAGTGCCTGACAGGTTGTAGGCGCCGACATTCGCTCCGGAAATATCCAGCGTGCCCGCGCTCTGCACATCGATATTGGTGCTGGAGGTGATGGCAGCCGCCACCGTTGCGGAAAGGCTGCCCGCCACGATGACCGTGGAGCCGGTGTAACTGTTGGTGGCGCCCAGCGTCAGGCTGCCGGCGCCGGTCTTGGCAAGGCCGCCAGAGCCGGAGAGCGTGCCGGTAACGCTGATATTTTCAGGACTGGTACCCGCGAGATTGGAAGCCTGGAAGGTAACATTTCCACCATTGCCGGTCAGCGTCGCGTTCATCGGAAGATTCCATCCCGTACTGCCGAGCAGGGTGCCACCACCGAGGTTGAGCTGAGTATTGCTGGCTGTGGGGCCCGAGGTGACACTATACGATCCCGTGTGGAAACCGCCGTTTGAAGTAAAGTCCACGGTTCCTCCCGTGAGATTGAAGATGGCGTTATTGGTGCCGGAGGAGGCGCTGCTGTTACCGAAGATGATGCCGTTGGCCTCAAGGGTGCCGCCGCTCATGTTCACGGTGCCACTCGACCCATTCGTACTATTGGCTTCGTTGACATAGAGGTAATGTCCGTTGGCGATCGACGTGGTGCCGCTGAGCATGTTCAGCACGCCGGTTCCCCCGTTGGATACCACGAGGTCGCCGCTTGTCGTGGTCAGGTTTCCGGAGAGGTTTGCCGTGCCGACCGCGGTGCTCTGATTGGTTGCAATCGTCAAGCCCGGGTTGGAGGCGACGGTAATCGAGCCGCCCGCATTCAGATTCAAGACGCCGGTGCCCTTGTAAGTTATGGAGATACCACCGGTATCGTTCAGCGTTCCCGAGACATTCATCACGCCGTAATCGCCAGCAGTCTGCGCGAGTGTAATCCCGGATATTGAAGTATCGTTCTCGTTGAATACACCATTGATATTGGCGGTGCCGGTGGAAGTGGCGGCGTAGGCGAGGACGAACGCCGCCGAGGCGGAGAGGGTGCCGGTGGTCGCAACATTGAGCGTGCCCAGGCCGTTGTTACCGACCGTGACGGAGGTAAAGGCGGAAGAACCGGAAATCAGCAGCGTGCCATTGTCCGTCGTGTTATTGCCAATCGTCAAAGAACCGGTGCTGGAGGTGCCGGTCATGACCAGCGTGCCCAGAGATACAATCGTCGCTCCGGTGTAACTGAGGTTACCGGAAAGCGTTTGGGTATTGGCGCCGATCTTGGTGAGACCCATTGACCCGTTCAGGTTGCCGGAGTATGTCGGGTTCAGCGTGTTCGGATTGGTAATACTGCCATTGGAGACATTGCTGTTGCCGATGCTGAGATTCTGGTTGGAGCCAAGGGTGCCGCTGCCCGCGAGGCCGCCGAGGATGCTTGCCTGGGCAAATGTGGCGGTGCCGGAGGTTGCGTTCAGGTTGAGTACGCTGTTCTGCAAGGCGTACACGCCATTATCCTCCAGGGTGCCAGTGGTAACTGTCGTGTCGCCGTAATAGGTGTTTGAGCCCGACAAGATCAACGCCGAGTAAGTGCCGCTCTCGTAAATCCCGGTCACGTTGGACCCAATCTGAGCGCTGATCGTATTATTTGTGGCGCCGGTGCCGCCAACAGTACCGGTGCCCGAATTGGTAATCGTACCCGCGTTATTGATGGCCCCGGTGCTCAAGGTGATAGCGATGCCGTGTGTATTGCCGACTGTGTTTTGCTGCAGGACAATATTGCCACTGCCCGTTATCCCGCCAGTGACTGTCATACTGCTGCCCCCGGTATTGCTATCGATGAAATTGAGGGTAATCCCGCTGTTGAGCGTGATGGCGCCCGAGATTGTCGGATTCCACGAAGTAACCTCAATCACGCGGTTGCCGGTGCCAACGACATTGATCGGGCTGCTCTGGTTAAAGCTGGTGTTGTTGTTCCAATCCAGAGTCGCCGAAGCCCCGGTATTGGCCGTATCACCTAACGTGATGGTGCCAATATCGATGGAACTGCTGGCCGAGATGGCATCGCCGCTAACATTCACAATGCCGTTCTTGATCGTGAGGCCGCCGGTAAATGAATTCGAACCGCTGAGCGTAAGTTGGGAGGTGGCGCTGTTTTCCACGATTCCCGTCACATTGGCGCCAATGGGGCCGCTAATGGTGGTATTGGCATTCGCATCGCCGCCAGTGCCGCTGTTGGTAATGGAACCGACCATATTCACCGTGCCGCTCACCAAGGTGTCGGAGCCGGCGGTGCCGGTAGGGGTATTGTCCTGAATGACCAGGTTGCCCGTGCCGGTAATGAGCGCGCTCACGGTGATCGTGCTGCCGCCGGTATTGTTCGGCACGAGGTTCAGATTGGCACTGTTGAGCGTAACAGTCCCGCTGTAAGTGGGATTGAAGCCGGTGACGGAAATCGTATTCGTCCCACTGCCAAACACGTTAACGGGCCCTGTGTACACCGGGGTGCCCCCGGTGGTATTGATGGTGGCATTCGCGGTGCTGCCGCTCACGCCCAAAATGATACCGGTGGCGGCGCCAAGCGCATAGGTGTTACCAATGTTTACGGCGCCGGCGTCAATAGTCAGGGGGCCCGTAAAAGTATTGCTGCCGGATAGCGTGAGAGCGGAGCCGCTGGGGGAGTTCTCCGTGATGCCGGAAATATTCGATCCGATATTGCCTGAGATAATCACCCCGACCGTGCTGGTTCCAAGATTTGAGATAGTGCCGACGGCGCCGATGCTGCCGCTTTCGGTGATGCCATTTCCGCCGTTGGTATTGCCCAGGAAGATGATATTGCCCGTACCGGTCACGCCGCCGCTCAAGGTTAACGAGCCGTTATAGTTCGGGTCCACGATATTGACGGAATTGCCTCCGTTCAATGTTACCAATCCACCCAATGTTGGATAGAAGCCGAGATTTTCAATGGTATTGGTGCCGGTGCCAACAATATTAACCGGGTTTGGTACCGTGCCAATGCCCGGGCCGCTGCTGCCGTTGTAAGCGATGCCCAAAGCTACGTTGGTAACCGGGCCGCTTGCATTACCCAGCGTGATCGTCCCCGTGCCGGCGGCGTTGTCATTGGTTAACTCCAGCGTCCCGGCGCTCACGGTCATGCTGTTAAAGCTATTGGAACCGCCGAGCGTCAGGGCGCCCCCGCCGCTCTCCACGACATCGTAACTGCCGGAAATATTGGAATTGATCGTCGCGGCGCCAGCCACGTCGAAACTGCCGCTGGCGCCGAGCACCATATTGAGCGGCGTCGCGGTGCCGCTATTGATGGTGAGCCCGCCCCCGGACGCCACATAGAGCAAATCCCCGGGCGACGCGCCGGCGGCCCCGTTCACGCCGCCGTCGAGGGTCAAGGTGCTGGTGGTGGAGGTGGTATTGCTGATGGTCAGCGCCTCGTTGCCAACCGTATCGTCGAGCGTGCCAATGGCGATACTCGCCGCATTGATGGTAAACGCCGTTGGCGAATAGTTAACTCCGTTGAGGAATATAATGTCCTCCCCCGGCGCGGGAGCGGCAACGGGCGCATAGGAGTTGGCGCTGGTTAAGTCGGTAGAGCCTAAAACAACATACTCCTGGGTATTGGCGTGGAGGAGGTGGACAGGAACGAAGAGCAAAGCAACGAGGGGAAGGATAAAACGTTTTTTCATGGGCGCAGACCGTTTCATGGGAGGTGATGGGGTGCCTGGGGGATTTATGGGGGACTACACTGTATATTTAAGCCTGAAAAAGCCTTTCTCGACGGGACCAAATTTGGCACGGGTCAACATTCGTGGTCAATCGGAAAATTTCTGTCCCTCCCGAAGAGGACAACGCCGAACCATCGCCCGACTCGCCGGATTGTCCAATGAAACGTGCGCGTTCAGGAATGGTGACGGGATCGAATCCCTGAAGAATTTATCGAAACCATTGATGCGAAAACGTTTTTGTACAATCGAACCCTTCTTTCCCCGTTATGGTTGATCTCCGCGCCAATCCCCTGCGATCCCTCGTCTTCGCCTGCCTCGCTCTCTTCACCGCCGCTCCATGCCCGCTCACGCACGCCTCGCAGTATGAGCAGCGCATGGGCCTTTCCCACGCCTGGACGGATTACCCGAACTGGGAGAACGCCTTCCTCTCCGGCAATGGCAGAATGGGCATCATGGTCTTCGGGAATCCGCTTGAGGAAACCGTCATATTCAATGATCGGGGTTTCAATCTCTCCAACGGCTCGACCCGGAGCTTCGCCACGGTGAGCGGCGCCGATCTCCGGACCATCCGGGATGAGTGCGCCTCGGGCGATTTCGCCGATGCCGACAATCTCGCGGCCACGGCGCCGCAATATCGCGGCGGGGGCGATGGCTCGCGGCATCCGGGGTTCGGAATGTTTATCTCCATCCCGCCGTCCGGCGAGGTTCGCGATTATTCCCGCACCTGCGATTTCCGGACCGGTGAAATCACCGTGCAATGGGGCGATACGCGGGGCGACTGGAGCCGCAAGGCGTTCGTTTCCAGGGCGGATGACGTTGCGGTGCAGCTATTGACCGCGCCAACGTCCGGCGCCCTCTCGTGCGCGGTGCGCCTGGGCGTGAGCGATCCGATGGGCCTGCCGAAGTCGATGGTGATCAAAACCTCCGCCGCGCCGGCCCAGCTTGCCATCCTTGCAAGGTACAATCCCCGCCTCGATGCGGGCTACGAAGGGACCACCCGCGTCATCGTCACCGGCGGCACATGCACCGTCACAAACGATGTATTGCACGTGGATGGCGCGCGCGCGCTGCTGCTCCTGACGCGCACGGCAAAGTACCGGGACCATTGCGAGGCGCAGTGGGGCCGCATGGGCCCGGCGCTCGATGCGCTGCCGGCTGATTACACGGCGCTGCTGCGGCGCCACCTGGCGATCCACCAGTCCATTTACGACCGGGTGCGGCTCGATCTGGGGGCGACGGCGCAGGAGCGGGCGAAGACCAATGAGGAACTGCTGAGCGAGCAAATGGCCTCGCCAAATCCCGTGCCGGCGCTCTGGGAGCGAATCTTCGATGCCGGCCGGTACTATTTTCTCTCCGCCAGCGGGACGGCGACTCCGCCGGATTTGCTCGGCATCTGGACTGCCGATTGCCGGGCCGGCTGGGGTGGTTATTACCACCTCGACGCGAATCTGAATCTCCAGATCGGCGGCGGCAACATCGGCGATATGCCC
>DATAXI010000053.1:0-17085 GCA_036266845.1 Chthoniobacteraceae bacterium
TGGTGTTTTACTGCGTCTCCGGCTGGCATCCGCTGCCCAGTGAGCCGTACATTCCACCGCCGGATTTCAGCCTCGGCTCGGCAAGTTTTACCGATCCCGCGACGCACCAGAAGATGGTCTATCAGGAATTTACCGTGAGCACGCGCCTGGACAAGACTGCCCCTGAGAATCCGAAAACATTGCCATGACAGACCCAATCGCCTCTCTGGTGCTGGATGAAGCGGCGCGGCGCGAAGCCTTCCCGGTATGCCGCAAGGAAATCTTCATGTCCCATGCCGCGGTGACGGTGCTTCCGCGCGTGGTGGGAGAGGCGATGATCGAATACACGCGGCGCTGCTGCGAGCAGAACCAGGAATTTGCCGAGGTGTTGCTCAAGATCGGTGAGGCGCGGAAGGTTTCAGCGGATTTCATTGGAGCGCAAAAGGAGGAGATCGCGCTGCTGGGGCCGACTTCCCTGGGCCTGAGCCTCTTTGCCAACGGGCTGCCGTGGAACGAAGGGGATGAACTCCTCTGCTATGCGGACGACTATCCCGCAAACGTCTATCCCTGGATGGAATTGGCGCGCCGGGGGGTGAAGGTGAAATACCTGAGCCCGGAGCGGCCGGGGGAGATCACGCCCGGGCTGGTGGAAGCCTCGCTGACGGAGCGGACCCGGCTGGTCGCGCTCGCCTCATGCAATTTTCTCTCGGGCTATCGCATCGATGTGGATGCCATCGGGCGTCTCCTGCGCGGGCGCGGCGTGCTTTTCTCGCTGGATGCCATCCAGAGCATCGGTGCGACGCCGCTTGGCGTGGAGCATGTCGATTTTCTCTCCGCCGACGCGCACAAGTGGATACTCGGGCCCATGGCCATTGGCATCGTCTTCGTGCGAAAGGAGCATTTCGAGCTGCTGCGGCCGACGCTGCTTGGCGCATGGAATGTGCGGTCGCCGAATTTCATCGCCCAGCCCGGGATCGAGTTCCTCAGCACGGCGCAGCGGTACGAGCCAGGCGTGCTGAATACCTGCGGCATCTATGGAATGCGCGCCGCGCTGGACTTACTGGCGTCCGTGGGCATCGAGCGGATTTACGAGCGGTTGCTGCATCTCAAGCGGGCCGCGGTGGAGCCGCTGCGGGCGGCGGGCTTCGAGTTCCTGGGTCCCACCGAAGGCCCGGCGGCCTCCGGCATCACCACTTTCCATCATCCCGCGCGGGCAACGGCGGATCTCTTCAAGGCTCTGGAGCAGGCCGGCATCGTGGCCACCCTGCGCTATGACCGGGCCGCGCGCGAATATATCCGGCTCTCGCCCCATTGTGACAACACTCTGGACGAGATGGGGCGCGTGGTCGAAGTTCTTACCGCGGGCTTATGAAGACGATTCTCGTGCCGGTCGATTATTCGGATGCGACGGAAAAGGTGATCGAAGCCGCATGCGCGCTGGCGCGGGCGTTCGATGGCCGGATCATCCTGGTCCACATCGTGGAGCCTGCGCCGCAGGTTGTGGGGTACGATCCCGGCCCACTCAGCGTGCCGGTGGAGATGCCGCCGCCCACGCCTGCCGATCCTGAGCGTCTGGAGAGCCTCAAGCGCCGCTGCGGCGCGAAGGATGTGCTGGCGCTGGAGGTGCGCGGCTCCGCGCCGGAGGAGGTGCTGAAGCTGGCTCGCGAGCATGGGGCGGAGGTGATCGTCATGGGCTCCCATGGACACGGAGCCATCTATCAATTGCTGGTGGGCGGCGTCGCGGACGCGGTGCTGAAGGCGGCGCCCTGCCCGGTGCTCATCGTGCCGAGCGGGCGGGCGGTCTCGAAGTAATCCATCCATTCCCGACCTATTTGGTCGAGAAACTCGCAATTTTTCGCTTGTTAAAGTCTATCACTTAGGTATGAATTACGCCCTCAACCCATTCATCCACCATGTTTCGATCTCTTACCCTGGCCCTGATTTTTTCCGCCGTCCCGGTCCTCGCCCAGACCGCCACCGATTTTCAAAACCTGGAAAAACAGGTTCAACAACTCCAGGAGCGAGTGAACAAGCTGCAGCGGGAGCAGGCCGATTCCACCATCAATGTGAGCGGCACCGCCGCGGCTGCGGCCATCCAGGAAGAGGAAAACCGGATCAAGCTCTCCACCGGCGTCACGCAATTGAAACTCTTCGGCGATCTCCGTTTCCGCGAGCAGGTCGATACCTATCACCCGCTCGTCACGAGCCCGAGCCTTGTCACCAGCGACCGCGAGCGGTTCCGTTTCCGGCTTCGCATGGGCGCGGATGTGCAACTGGGCGACCAGTTCTTCGCCGGAGTAACCCTTGCCACCGGGCAACCGTCCGATTCCAATAACGCGAACCTCACCGAAGGTTACGACAATTACTCCATCTACGTGGACAAGGCGTTTGCCGGATGGCAGCCCAACGATTGGTTCAGCGCAGTCATCGGCAAACAGGCCAACCCGTTCTATACCACGGACCTTGTCTGGGACCCGGACATCACCCCGGCGGGCATCGTGGAAACCCTGGACCTGACCAAGGCGCTGATCCCGGATGAAAGCCGGTTCTCCCTAAAGCTGATCTCCATGCAGGGTATCTTCGAAGGGAACTCGAACTTTACCGTGGGCAGCGATACCGCGTGGCAATTCGTCGAGCAGTTGCAGGCCTCTTATCACTTCAACAGGGACACCAGCATTACCTTTGCCCCGGGCTTCATGACTTATACCTCCGCCTCGCTCACCGGCCTTCAGAACTCCGTACCCTTTACAAAACCCAACGATACCTTCACGGCCCCGAATGGCGTCCAGACGCAGACGACCACGACCGATACGCAGACTGAGACGGTGAAGTATGATTCCACCGGCAAGCCCTCCATCACGCTGACCCCGGTCAATACGACGACCACCGTCACCACCACGGACCCGGCCACCGGCGCCTCCCGCAGCGTGGCCACGGAAACCACGAACAACCAAACGCAGGTGACCATCCCCTACGGAGCCAAGGGCAACAGCCTGAAAGAGAATCCCACCCTGGCGAACAAGACTTTTGTCACCACCAAGACGCTCGGTGGCGGCGCCACCACCGTCACCAGCCCCGTTGGCGAAAGTCCCGCCGCGGAAACCGCGGACCTCGCGATCCTCACCGCGCCGGGCGATGTCTCCTTCAAGATCGGCGGGCTGGATACCAAGGTGTACTGGGACTTTGCCTATAATACGGAGGGCAGTTCCCGCGCGACCAACGAATATTTCCTCTCCTCGCACACTACCCAGGACGACATCGCCTGGCTGGCCGGTTTCCAGCTCGGCAATAACGAGCGGGCCGGCGATCTGTCCTTCAACGCAAGCTTCCGCCAGGTCGGCATGGATTCCATTGATCCGAATCTCAACGATTCGGAGTTCGCCCTCAGCTATCTCAACGTTCAGGGCATCAAGCTCGGCCTCGCGTATAACTTTACCGATTCATTCGTGGGCGCCTTTTCCTATTATGGAGCGTGGACGCTCCGCCATGGCCTGACCGGCGGCGAGGCCACCAGCGGCGCGCAGCTTGCCAATGCCAAGACGGTCAATGTGCTTCAGGTGGAGTTGAACGTGAAGTTCTAAAGGAATTGCGAGTTGCCAATCTCCGGTATGACGGTTGCAATCCCGGGCCTGCCCGTGATCCCGCCGCGCAATATCAAGGAGTTGTTGCTCCCGCTCTTCATCCAGGTTGGCGCCTCGGATACCCTGCGCGCGGAATCACTCGGCTTCTGGCGCTCCGGGGAGGACCGGTTCTGGTTGCCGCGTTTCGTTTTTCAACGCACCCATATCGTGAAATCGCGCATCAAAGTGGCTCTCTTCGCCGGCATTCACGGCGATGAGCCGGCGGGCATCCTGGGACTGATCGATTTTGTGCGGGAACTGGATGCGGACCCGATGGCGGGCAAGGAATTTGAACTCTGGATATACCCGCTATGCAATCCCTCGGGTTACATCGAAAATACGCGCCACGCCCGGTGCGGCCTGGATTTGAACCGGCACTTCTGGTGCGACTGCCGGGAGCCGGAAATCCAGCTTCTGGAGGCGGAGCTGCGCCGGCAGCAATTTCACGGCATCATCTCCCTCCACTCGGACGATACCAGCGACGGAATGTACGGCTTTGTCCGCGGCCATACGCTCACCAAGCATCTCATGGAGCCGGCGCTGGCCGCCGCGGAGGCGGCGCTCCCGCGCAACAAGCGCAACCTTATCGACGGGTTTCACGCGGTCGAAGGCATCATCCACTCCGGCTATGGCGGCATCCTGAGCGCCCCGCCTGAAACGCTGCCGCAGCCATTCGAGATGGTGATCGAGACGCCGCAGCACGCCCCGATGGATCTTCAGCGCCAGGCGTTTGTCCTGGCGCTCAAGTCGATCCTGGCCGGGTACCGCGAATTCATCTCTTACGCGGCCGATATTTAAGGGGAGAACAAGGGAAGAACTTTGGCTTGCCCCGGGCATCGCTTCCTTTACCTTGACTAAAACCATAGGGTTTAAAAAACCATGAAAATTTCCAAACGCGGCGAATACGCTCTGCGCGCCCTGATCGATATCGGAATCGCGAAGGAACTGGGCCGCGAGCTGGTCCAGATCAACGAGCTGGCCACCCAGGAGCGGCTGCCGGTAAAATTTCTGGAGCAAATCCTCACCCAGCTCAAGGAAGCCGGCTACGTGGATAGCAAGCGCGGGAAATACGGCGGTTATCACCTCAAGATGGCGGCGGACAGGATCAGCTTTGGCGGCGTGATCCGGCTTATCGACGGACCGCTGGCGCCCATCGCGTGTGTCAGCCAGACCGCATACGAGCCATGCACCTGCCCGGATGAGGACCATTGCGGCCTGCACATGCTGATGATGGATGTCCGCAATTCCATCGCCAACATCCTGGATAAATACACGCTGGCCGACACCGTGGAGCTGACCTTGCGCAAGATGAAGCGGGACCGCGTTCCGCTCCCCTTCCTGGGCGTGATCCATGTGCCGGTGCCAATGCCCATGCCCGCCTCGCCTCGCAAATCCCGCGCGAAAAAGCAGAAGAAATAATGAAAAAGCTCATCCTCATGCTGCTGGCATGCGGCCTGGCGCTCTCCGCGCGGGCGGAGCCGCTCACGTTGCGCGTGGGCCATTTCCCGAATGTGACGCACGTGCAGGCACTGGTGGCGCAGGCGCTGAGCCGGCAGGGCAAGGGCTGGTTCGAGCAGCGGCTCGGGCCGGGGGTGAAGATCGAGTGGTACTCCTACAACGCCGGCCCGAGCGCCATGGAAGGCCTCCTCGATGGCACGGTTGATTTGACCTACGTCGGCCCCAGCCCGGCGCTCAATATCTATTGCCGCTCCGGCGGGCGGGAGATTCGCATCGTCTCCGGCGCGGCGCGCGGCGGCAGCGCCCTGGTGGTGCAGCCGGATGAGAATCTCAAAACGCCGGCCGATTTCCGCGGCAAGCGCATCGCCACGCCGCAACTGGGCAATACGCAGGATGTCGCCTGCCGCGCATGGCTGACGGCGGGCGGCCTGCATATCACACAATTGGGCGGCGATGCGCAGGTCATCCCGACGGAAAATCCGGACCAGCTCACCCTCTTCAAGCTCAAGAAAATCGATGCCGCATGGACCGTTGAGCCGTGGGTATCGCGGCTGGAGATGGAAGCCGGCGGCAAAGTGCTCGTCGATGACACCGCCTCGCCCGTCACCGTGCTGGCCACCGGTGTCAAATTTCTCGGGGAACACAAGGACATCGTCGAAAAGTTTGTGGCGGCGCACAAGGAGTTGACGGCATGGATCCAGCAACATCCCGGCGATGCGCAGAAGCTGGTGGTGGAGGAGCTGGCCGCCGAGACCCACGGAAAAATCCCCGCCGATCTCATCGCGCACGCGTGGAATCGCATCGTGCTGACGAACGATGTGACGCTCGCCTCACTGCAATCATTTGTGGACAGCGCAAAGGCAGCCGGCTTCCTGCGGCAGACGCCGGACCTCTCGCAAATTTTGGTGCACCCGTAAGCGGGCATTCGCGGCGCGTTTTCCTTAACCCTGTTTCTCCCCCAAAAATGGTCTTACTGGCAGAAGAGTTGCAACCGACCCAGCCCGCAAAGCTGGCGGTCGAACGTGTTTCAAAGGACTTCCGCACCGGGCGCGGCATCGTGCGGGCTCTGGAAGAGGTCTCGCTAAGCATCGGCGAAGGGGAATTTCTCTGCCTGGTGGGCCCGAGCGGCTGTGGAAAATCGACTTTGCTCAACATCATCGCCGGCCTGGAGCAGCCGGACAGCGGCCGGGTGCTGGCCGATGGCAAGCCGGTGACGGAGCCGGGCCGGGATCGCATGGTGATGTTTCAGGAGCACGCGCTTTTCCCATGGCTGGATGTGACGGGGAATGTGATGTTCGGCCTGCGGCTGAAACCGAATCTCTCGAATGCCGAGCGCCGGGAGGTGGCGCAATTTTACCTGAAACTGGTGGGCCTCGAGCGGTTTGCCCACTCGAATATCCACGAGCTCTCGGGCGGGATGAAGCAGCGCGTCGCGCTGGCCCGGGCCCTGGCGCCCAACCCGCGCGTGCTGCTCATGGACGAGCCCTTTGCCGCGCTGGACGCGCTGACGCGCGAGCAGCTCTACGGCGATATCCAGCGCATCTGGGAGGCGCGCAAAAAGACCATTATTTTTGTCACTCACAATGTCCGCGAAGCGGCCTGCCTGGGCAATCGCGTCATCCTTTTTTCGCCTCATCCGGGGAGGATTCGCGACAAGTTCAAGATCGATCTGCCCCGGCCGCGCGATATCAACTCCGTGGAACTGGCGGAGTACTCCACGGAGATCACGCGCGCCCTCAAGGGCTATGGCAGCGGGGAGGCGGCGGAATGAAAGGGCGGCTGCTCACCAATATCCGGCGCGTGGTGACTTCCCTCGCCTTTTTTGCGTTGCTGATTTACATTTGGCATTGGCTGGTCCAGCGCGGCACGCTGAATTCCCTCATCATCCCGGATCCCTCCGCGGTCTGGGAATATTTGGCGGGCGCGCTCAAGGATGGCACGCTGCTCCAGGCTGCGATGGTCACGATGCGCCGGCTCCTCATTGGTTACGGCATCAGTATTGTGCTCGGCATTCCGCTGGGCCTGCTCAATGCCCGGTTCAAGGTCTGCTCGGATACGCTGGGAGTGCTGGCGCTGGGCCTCCAGACGCTGCCCAGCGTCTGCTGGGTGCCATTGGCGCTGCTCTGGTTTGGGCAAACGGAATCCGCGATGCTGTTCGTCGTCATCATGGGATCGCTCTGGTCCATGGTGATCGCCACGGACAATGGCGTGCGCAATGTCCCCCCCATCTTCTCCCGTGCCGCGCGCACCATGGGCTCCGGCCCGCTGCACACGTTGATCTTCGTCATGCTGCCGGCTTCCCTGCCATTCGTGGTGAGCGGCATGAAGCAGGGCTGGGCCTTTGCCTGGCGCTCACTCCTGGCGGCGGAGATTTACGTAACCATCCTTACCGGCTTTGGCCTGGGCCAGTTGCTGAATAACGGGCGCTCGCTTGACGCCATGGACCAGGTCATCGGCATCATGGTCGTGATCATCATTATTGGCCTGCTGGCGGACAAAATCCTCTTCTCTCCGTGGGAGCGCTTTCTGCATCGCCGCTGGGGTACGGGACGAGCCTGAGCCGGGGGCGGGACGTTGCCCTATTGACAGATGCTATTAGCTATCTCGCATGGCTCTCTTCGGCAAACTGGCCGTCGCCTCCACTTTTTCTCCACGTTTCCTGCCAATGCTGGCGGAGGCGAAATCTGTGGCCACGCTGCTGGAACGTCCCTTTGAGATCATCCATGCGGGCGGCGAAACGCCGGAAAACCGGGAGCGTTTCGACCAGGCGTTCGCCGAGTTGGACGTGTCCGCTCCCATCCATTGGCGCCAGGCCGATCTGCCCTCCGCCGCCATCCTGCAAGCCGCCCGCGAGCATGAGGTGGGCCTGCTGCTGGCCGGCGCCATGGAGCGCGACAGCGAGGGACGCTACTTTCTGGGCAAGGTTTCCCGCGTCCTGGTGCGCGAGGCGCCCTGCTCGCTGCTTCTTTTTGCCAATCCCTCCCGCGAGGCCCCGCCATTCCGGAAGCTGGCCGTGATCGTCGATTTCAGCGATGCATCCCGCCATGCCTTGCGCGTCGCGTTTGCGCTCGCCACCCGCTCGCGGGCGGAGACGGTGCATGTCTTGCGCGTTTTCACCGTGTTCGCCCAGGTCCTTGCGGAGCCGAATGAATTCATCAAAGGCGAGGATCGCGGAGCCCTTGCGGCGGAGGAGGCCCGCCTGGATCAATTCGTCATGGAAACCGGCATCCCGGAGGATATGGAAATCGTCACCCGCTGCATCGAGGGCACCACCGGCTTCGCTGCGGCGGATTACGTGCAGTCCATCGGCGCGGATCTGCTGGCCGTGCCCGGGACCGCCGCGGACGGCCACGCGAATTTTCCCGCCCGCATGGAATGGCTGGAGAACGTGATCCCAACCAATCTCCTGGTCATTCGCCCGGTGATGAGCAGCCGGGAGTCCGATCCGGATTAGGATTCGGCAAATCGTGTTGCCGTCATTGGCGATGATTTGAAGATCGATGCCGAGGGAAGGCCTCCGATGGAACCCGTGCGCCCGCTAGATATCAAAAGCCAGGGCGTGTCCCGACTCCATTTTTGCCATATCCTCGATGCTGCGCGCATCCAGCAGCGCATTCATTTCGGCATGGACCCGGGTCATGAACGCCCGCAGGGGGCATGTCCTGGGGTTGGGGCAGGAGCAAGGGACATCGTCTCCGGCGGTCGCGGCGCACGGCAGCGGCGCCAGGGGGCCGTCCAGCGCACGCACCACGTCTCCCACCAGGATTTGCTCCGCGGACTTTCGCAATCCATAGCCGCCGCCCACGCCCCGTTTGCTGGTCAGGTAACCGTCATTGCGCAATGCCAGCAGGATTTGTTCGAGAAACTTGACCGGGATATTTTCCACCCGGGAAAGCTCTCCGATCTGCATCGGCCTGCCATGCCGCGCCAGCGCCACCAGCGCCCTCAGTGCGTATTCCGCCTTGCGCGATATCCGCACCGGGTCAGCCCCTCCGCCCCATGGTTGAGCGTCTCATTGGTCTTCGCGCACCTCCACATCCGCCCGTTCCGGGTCATAGTGGTAGGTGGGGTCCCGGTCCTCGTTGGAGATCGCCCGATCATAGGTGACAGGCTTGTGCCGGTGCCCCCATCCACACCCGGCCAGCGGCCCGAAAACCGCGGCCAACGCGCCCAGCATCAGGATTCGAATCGAAAAACGTCGCACCCCGCTTCTCTACCATGCCCCTTGCGCAATCGCCAGCCTCTTGAATGGCCCAGGCAACGGAAGCCGCGACGTTCCCCCGGGCAAATCAGGAAAAATCACAATCCGCTGCAAATGAGGTGGAAATGCCTCAAAGCCGGGTTTCAAATATCGCATTCCTTGCTCGTTGAAGATTTGTTTCAGTTCTCCCGGCGGATCTCGCTGTTCTCCCGTTGCCAGACTCGTGAATCTCCATTTTCTCGTTCGATTCAAAGAATCTGTCGTCCGGAGGGGCGTAATTCTGCCGGGTAACGCGTATAAGTTCGCACCATTGTTCATCCCGCATGTTTTCTTGAGTGCCAATTTTTTGAGTGGACCTCCGCCCGGGAGCTCCCCTCGATGTTCTCCCCTGCCCTGAATCCGCACCACCCTCCGTTCGCGACCCGTCACTCACATGCCTGTTAACGCACTGCCAAAAACCGTCCAGTCCCGCACCTGGTCCAGCCTATCGCTTCTCGCATCGGTGCTGGTGCTGGTGGCGTTCTTCATCATCACCGCATGGGCTGCTTTCCTGAATACCCGCACAGTCCGCGATGCCGCCCACAAGGTGGATGAGTCCAGGGGCCTGGTCAGCGAAATGGAGGACGTGCTCTCCCTTCTCAAGGATGCGGAGACCGGCCAGCGGGGTTACGTCATCACCGGCGACGAGAAATATCTGGCGCCCTACGACGACGCGCTGCCGCAGATTGAAAAGCGCCTGCCGGATATCGAGCAGCGGGTGGCATCCGATGACGAGGAAAGGGCGCGAATGGACACCATCCAGGTTTTGGTCAAATCCAAGCTGGACGAGCTGGCAAGAACGATTGCCCTGAGGCGGACCCAGGGCTTTGAAGCTGCGCGCGCCGAGGTGGCGACGGATCGGGGCATGTCCACGATGGACCAGATTCGCTCCCAGTTTGCCGAATTGGAGCAAGACCAGCGCAAAATCGTCGCCGTCAGATTCGACGAGGCGCAAGTGGCGTTCGAATCAGCCGTGCGCAGCGGTGTTACCAGCGCGGCGGTTGGAATTGTTCTCACCGTGATAGCCGGCTGGCTGCTCCAACTGGCGGCCCGCGCCCGATTGAAGCGAGACTGGCTGCGCACCGGCCAGACAAAGCTTACGGAACGCCTGATTGGCGACCAGACGGTGGACGAGGTGGCAGGCCAGGCGCTGCAATGCCTTTGCCAATATCTGGATGCAAAAGTGGGGACCTTTTTTGTGGCGGATGGAGAATCCTTCCGCCGTGCCGGCGCTTTTGCGGTGCCGTCCGATGCCCGGCTGCCGGCGCGGATCGCCTCCGGAGACGGCCTCCTGGGCCAGGCGGCGAAGCTTGGACGCGCGCTCTTGGTCAAGGATGTGCCGGAGGGCTATCTGGCGATCGGCTCAAGCCTTGGTCAGGATAGACCGCGCCATTTGCTCATCTCGCCGGCCATGGCGGATAACGCCGTGACCGCCGTCATCGAGTTCGGCTTCTTTGAGCCGGTCACGGCGGCTGCCGTGGAACTGCTGGATGAGTGCGCGGAGGCCGTTGGCATCGCCATCGCATCCGCGCTGTCGCGCCAGCGGATCGTCGAGTTGCTGGAGGAGACGCAGAGGCAATCGGAGGAATTGCAGACGCAGGGCGAGGAGCTCCGCGTATCCAATGAGGAGCTTGAGGAGCAAGCCCGGGCGTTGCAGGAATCGCAGGCCCGGCTGGAGCAGCAGCAGGTGGAGATGGAACAGGTGAACCTGCAACTGACGGAACGGACGGAGCTTCTTCAGAACCAGCGGAACGATCTGGCCGAGACGAAGACGACGCTGGAGCGCCAGGCGGCGGCGCTCGACCAGGCAAGCCGGTACAAATCGGACTTCCTGGCAAACATGTCCCATGAGCTGCGCACCCCGCTCAACTCCTCGCTCATCCTGGCTCAACTGCTCGCGGAAAACCGAGGCGGCAATCTTACCGCCGAGCAAATCCGTTACGCGACCACCATTAAAAGCGCCGGGAATGATCTGCTCGCGCTCATCAATGATGTCCTGGACCTTTCGAAAATCGAGGCCGGGCGGATGGACGTGCGCCCGCAGAAGGTTTTCCTGGCGCGATTGATGACTTCTCTCACCCAGCAGTTTGATCCGGTGGCCGCCACCCGGAGCCTGGCATTGCGGATTCATGCGCTGGAGAACGCGCCCGCGAGCATCGAGACGGACCCGCAGCGCCTGGAGCAGATCTTGCGAAACCTGCTCTCCAATGCGCTGAAATTTACCGAGCAGGGAACGGTGGAGCTGGAGATCAGCGAGGCGGGAATCGGGCGGATTGCGTTTGCCGTGCGCGATACGGGAATCGGGATCGACGAATCGCAGCAGCGCATTGTCTTTGAGCCATTCTGCCAGGCGGACGGCACCACCAACCGGCGCTACGGCGGCACGGGCCTGGGGCTCTCGATCTCCCGGGAGCTTGCCCGCCTGCTGGGTGGGGAGATCACCCTGCAAAGCCGGGCTGGCGCGGGCAGCGTCTTCACACTGCTGCTGCCGGAAACCTTGCAAGGCGTCGTCCCCCGCGCACCGGCCCCAATGGCGGCGCTTCCCGCTCCCGAACCCCGCCCCCGCGGCCCGCAGCGGGAAGCCCCGCAAGCGGTTGCGGATGATCGCGACAATATTGACGGGGCGCGCAAGGTGATCCTCGTGGTTGAGGATGACCCCAACTTTGCGGAAGTCCTGGCCAGCCTGGGCCGGGAGCAGAAATTCAAGTGCCTGGTTACCGCCACGGCGCAGGAGGCGTTGAGCCTTGCCCGCCAATACATGCCGAGCGGGATCCTGCTGGATGTGAATCTCCCGGACGCCTCCGGCCTGGCGGTTCTGGAGCGCTTGAAAAATGAACCCGCGACCCGGCACATCCCGGTCCACGTCATCTCCGCCAGTGATTACGCGGAGAAGGCCCTGGAGCTTGGCGCTCTCGGCTATCTGCTGAAACCGGTCGCCAAGGAGCGGCTGATTGCCGCGCTGCAGGAGCTGGAAGGGCGGATGTCCCAAAGGCTCAAGCGGGTGCTGGTGGTGGAGGACAATGCGGTGCAGCGGGACGCGCTTTGCGGGCTGCTGGCATCGCGCGAGGTGGAGGTCATTGGAGCGAAAAGCGCGGCGGATTGCCTGGAGCACCTCGAGAAAAGCACTTTCGATTGCATGGTGCTGGATCTCAGCCTGCCGGATGCCAGCGGTTTTGTGCTGCTCGACCAATTGAGCAGCAGCGACCGCTATGCCTTTCCGCCCGTCATCATCTACACGGGACGCGAGCTGACCACCGATGAGGAGCAGCGGCTCCGGCGGCACTCGCAGGCCATCATCATCAAGGGAGCGAAGTCGCCGGAACGCCTTCTGGACGAGGTCGCGCTGTTTCTGCACCAGGTGGTGGCCGATTTGCCGCGTGAGCACCAGGAGATGATCGCGAAAGCCCGCAGCCGCGAGGCGGCGCTGGATGGCAAGCGCGTTCTCCTGGCCGAGGATGATGTGCGGAACGTGTTCGCGCTGACCAGCCTGCTGGAGCCTTACGGGCTGAATATCGAGATCGCACGAAACGGGAAGGAAGTGCTCGATGCCCTGGAGCAGGCGCGCAATGCAAATACGCGAATCGATCTGGTACTGATGGATATCATGATGCCGGAGATGGACGGGCTTACGGCCATTCGCAGGATACGGCAGGATGCCCATTGGAAACGCCTGCCCATTATCGCGCTCACCGCCAAGGCGATGCCCAACGATCAGCAGGAATGCTTGGAGGCCGGCGCCAACGATTACCTTTCCAAACCGCTGAATGTCGAAAAACTGCTCTCGCTCGTGCGGGTCTGGATGCCCCGATGAGGATGCCCGCCGAGATGAGGGAGGAAGTGGAAATGAGCCTCCTGCTCGAGGCGATCCTTGCGCGCTATCATTACGATTTCAGGGGTTATTCCATCGCGTCGCTCAAGCGCCGACTCAAGCAGGCCGCCGAGCGGTTCGATTCCGGGACTTTCCTGAACCTCCGCGACCGGCTGCTCATGGAGCCGGCGATCTTTCCGCAATTGCTCGATTACCTGACCGTGCAGGTGAGCGAGATGTTCCGCGACCCGCCATTTTTCCGCGCCCTGCGCGAGGAAGTGCTTCCGCACCTGAAGACCTATCCATCGCTCAAGGTGTGGATTGCGGGATGCAGCTCCGGGGAGGAGCTTTACTCGATGGCGATCCTGTTTCGGGAAGAGGGGCTGGAATCGCGCACCATCTTCTACGCGACCGATATCCACTCCGGCGCGCTGCACAAGGCTGAGGCGGGCATCTATAGCATCGAGCGCCTGGCCCAGTTCTCGAAGAACTACCAGGATGCGGGGGGCAAGGCGTCGCTTTCGGATTATTTCACCGCCGCCTATGGCAACGCGGTATTTGATAAGACCCTGCGGCGCCAGACGGTTTTCTCCGACCATAGCCTGGTGTCCGACTCGGTCTTTGCCGAGGTGCATCTTGTCTGCTGCCGCAACGTTTTGATCTACTTTGACAAAGAGCTTCAAAATCGGGCCGTAGGCCTATTCAAGGATGCTCTGGTGAGGCGGGGTTTCCTGGCCCTGGGGGCGAAGGAGGGGCTCCATTTATCCTGTCACAAGCAAAATTTCGCCGAGATCTCGCACGGTAAACGGATCTACCAAAAACGAGGATGAACCGGACCCCTGCGATTACCAAACCGAGGCTTGTCGTGATCGGCGCTTCCGCCGGCGGGGTGGAAGCGTTGCTAACGTTGCTCCCGCCGCTGCCGGAGGACTATCCCATTCCCATCCTGGTGGTCGTACACCGCCCCCCCCGCGGCGATGGGATGCTGCAGTCCCTCCTCTCCTCCCAATGCGCGCTGCGGGTGAAGGAGGCGGAGGACAAGGAGGATATCCTGCCCGGGGTGGTCTATCTGGCGCCGGCCAATTACCATTTGCTTGTGGAACCCAATTTTCGCTTATCCCTTTCCAGCGAAGAGCCGGTCAATTTCTCGCGCCCTTCCATCGATCTCCTCTTTGAAACAGCGGCAGACGCTTGCGGCGCCTCCGCCGTGGGCTTCATCCTCACCGGCGCCAATGCCGATGGCGCTCGCGGGCTTGCCAGGATTTGTGCTGCCGGCGGCCTGGCTTATGTTCAATCCCCTTCCGACGCCCAGTCCGACGCGATGCCCGCCGCCGCGCTCGATGCGTGCCCCACCGCCGCGGAATTGGATTTGCAAGGCCTGAAGAAGGCCCTCAAAAACGATCTGCCAGTGACATTGCAATGATGACGCACCCGGTCAAATTTCTCCTGGTTGACGATCTCGAAGCGAATCTTCTGGCTCTGGAGGGATTGCTGCGGCGCGATGGTCTGGAGCTCCTCAAGGCGCGGTCCGGACGGGAGGCGCTGGAAATCCTCCTGACTAACGACGTCGCGCTTGCGCTGCTGGATGTGCAGTTGCCGGAAATGGACGGATTCGAGCTCGCGGCCCTGATGCGGGGAACGGAGCGGACGCGCCGGGTGCCAATCATTTTTTTGACAGCGGGAGCGATGGACCAGGGCCGCCGCTTTCGCGGATATGAAGCAGGCGCTGTCGATTTTATCTTCAAGCCCATCGAGCCCCACATCCTGCGGAGCAAGGTGGATGTCTTCTTTGAACTGGCCAAACAACGCGATGCGTTAAAGGTGGTGGCGGAGGAGGCGCAGGCCGCGAACCGGGCCAAGGATTACTTTCTCGCCGCGCTCAGCCATGAGTTGCGGACCCCGCTGACACCGGTCCTGATGACGGCGTCGGAATTGGAGGACGACGCGACTCTGGCTCCGGAAATCCGGCAGCGGCTGGCGATGATCCGCCGCAATGTGGAACTCGAGGCCCGGCTCATCGACGATCTCCTGGATATTACCCGCGTCATCCGGGGCAAGCTCACCATCGCCCCCGTTGCGGAGGATATTCATCAGTTCCTCCTGGCTGCGGCGGAAATCGTCCGGAGCGACAACGCGGGCAAGGGAGTTGAAATTCATTTTGCCCTGGATGCGGAGCGGCATCACGCCGCGGTGGATCCCATCCGGATTCAGCAGGTCTTTTGGAACCTCATCAGGAATGCCCTCAAGTTTACCCCCGCGGGCGGCAGCGTGACTCTGCGCACAGGCAATGACGGGAAGGGATCGATCATCGTCACGGTGGAGGATAACGGCGTGGGAATCAGCGCGGAATCGCTGCCGCAAATCTTTGACGCGTTCAACCAGGGAGACGTCGCCGGCCAGCATCGCTACGGAGGGCTGGGGCTGGGACTGGCCATCAGCCGGGCGATCATCGAAGCCCACAGCGGCGAGATCAGCGCAGCCAGTGAGGGAAAGGACAAGGGCGCCGTATTTACCGTGAAATTGGCCTCCGTGGATGCGGAGAGCCCGCCGTGCGGCGATCACGCCAAGGAATCCTTAGTGCCCAAAAAACTGCGGCTGCTGGTGGTGGAAGATCACGAAGCCACGCGCTCCGTCCTGGCGCGCCTGCTCGCGCGGGATGGGCACGATGTCACCCTCACCGCCACCGTGCACGATGCCATTGCGGAATTCGCCGCTCACCGCTTTGATGCGGTCATCAGCGATCTGGGACTGCCGGACGGCAGCGGGCTCGATCTAATGCGCACCATGCAGCGCCAGCGGAAAGTCGCCGCCATCGCATTGAGCGGATTTGGAATGGAGGAGGACATCCTGAAGGCAAAAGACGCCGGCTTTTCCGCGCATCTCATCAAGCCGGTCAATATCAACGATGTGCGCCGCCTCATCGCGGAGCTGGGCGCATCCATGAATACGCCCGCAGCCGCGGAGTAAACCAGCCCGGCCACCCGGGGAGAGCCGGTATAGTGGGTCCACCTATAATTCACGGCATCAAACTCCACGCGAAATATCCCATCCCGTATTACCAAGGGCATACCCCGGCGGATAAATTCCAATGAACTCCATCTCTTCGGATCAGACCGCATCGTGCTTGCCGCTGCGAGGCTCACTTCGTGGAGGCATTATAGCCTTTCCACAACCACTCCAGCGCCTCTGGCAGAGTCTGTCGTTTTACAGCGCCGTCCACGTGCCCTGCATTGCGGGCGAATATGAATTGGAATGGATAATTCCGGGCTGCCAGCGCCGCCGCCATTCTCTCGTTGGCCAGCACCCAGTCGTGCATGCCATCGCGCATGACATTCGGGTTCAAGAGGTCTCGATCTCCGACTTCCATCCAGATCCTGAGCGGCTTTACCGGGGTACTCGCGATGAGATGTTCATGGAATTCCCACGCGCCATGGGGAGTCTCCGGATCAAAGGGCCACTGCTGGTTCACGTAGGTTCCTGAATAGGTCAGCACACGGTGGTACAGGTCGGGATGGTACCACGCCATGATCATCGCGCAGGAGCCGCCCGAGCTGCCGCCCATGGTAGCCCTCCCTTCAGGGTCCCGGGTCAGGCGGACCCCGCAGCGTTTCTCGACGATGGGCAGCACCTCGGTCTCGACGAACTCCGCGTATCTGCCGGACATCGTGTCGTATTCCAATCCTCGCTCGCTGCCTTGAGCGTCACCGCCACCGTTGCCGATCGAGATCGCGATCATCACCGGCGCCCGGTGCTCGGCGATCAGGTTATCGAGAACGGTGAACAACTCCCTGTCCGGCCCATCCGCGCCGACGATGAACGGCGCCACTTCGCCGGGGATGTATTGTTTGGGAACGTACACCGCGACCCGGCGGGTGTAGGGAGCCGGGTGGCTGGTGGTAACTACGAGTTTGGCGGGGTCGCCGGGATCCGCGATGCCGTGGGTGCCACGATCGCGCGCGATGCCCGGATAGATATTGCTG
>DATAXI010000054.1:0-17427 GCA_036266845.1 Chthoniobacteraceae bacterium
AGCCATGCATTCGGGGCGGCGAATGATTTCAGAGGACGTCCGGCGTCATCGTCCAGGAAGAGGTCCAGATGATCCTGTTTAAGGTTCACGCGGCAGACAGTAAATTTGTTACTGCCGGACGTAACTGTTTCAAAATCGATCGCGAACCCCCGGCAGGACAAACATAAAAGGGCATACAAGACCAGGCGGGGGAGTAACTGGAGAAGCCTTGCGATCATATCTGATCCATCTCCGCCGGCCCTTCCGGTTTCCAGGTTTTTCCCTTGCGCTCGCCGAAGATCGCGGTGCCCACTCTTACCAGCGTGGCGCCTTCCTCGATTGCGATTTCGTAATCGCCGCTCATGCCCATGGAGAGCTCGGGCAGGCCGATGACGAGGTTTTCCTGCAACTGGTCGCGGAGCTGGCGCAGGGTGGCGAAGTATCTGCGGGAGTCTTCGGCCTTGGGCGAGAATGGCGGGATGGCCATCAGGCCCTGCACGTCCAGGCGCGGGCATTCGGCAATCAGCGTTTCCAGTTCGGCGGGAAGGGCGGCGGGTTTGAAGCCGAATTTGCTGCCCTCGCCGGCGACGTTGACCTCCAGCAAAACGCGGGGGCGCTGGCCGTCCTCATCCGCGATGCGTTGCACATCGCGGGCCAGCGCCAGGGAATCGATGCCGTGCAGCAGCTCAAACGCGGGCAGTGCCTGGCGGATCTTGTTTTTTTGCAGGTGGCCGATAAAGTGCCACCTCGCGCGGGAGGAAACCAGCGGCATCTTCGCGCGCGCCTCCTGGACGCGATTTTCGCCAAACAAGGCCTGGCCGGCCGCGAGCGCCTCTTGAAGCGCCTCCGGCGGATGGGTTTTTGAAACCGCGACCAGCTCCACCTCGCCGGGGTTGCGCCCGGATTTTCGCTCCGCCCCGGCAATGCGGCGCCGGACTTCCGCAAGCCGTTCCTCAATGTTCATACGGGATTGATTTCATTATTAGTACGCCTTATAAAAGAGCCATAACCACCATGTTAATCGCGATCTTGAAAATTCGAAATCCCTAATGCAGATCGAAACCTTCAAGATTTTTCGCGATCTCGCCGAGTCCGGCAGCTTCTCCCGCGCGGCCGTTTCCAACGGCATCACCCAGAGCGCCGTTTCCCAGCAAATCCGCGCGCTGGAGGTGCGGTTCCAGGTAAGCCTCATCGAGCGGGGCCGCCGCGCCTTTGCGCTCACGGCGGAGGGGGAAGCGTTCCTCGGCGCGAGCCGCGAGATCGTGGACGTTTACGAGCACCTGGACGACCGCATCAAATCGCTTTCCAATATCGTCGAGGGGCAGGTCCGCATCGGCGTCATTTATTCCATCGGCCTCCATGAATTGCCGCCCTATATCAAAGCCTTCCGCGCGGCGCATCCCGGGGTGGAGGTGCATGTGGAGTACCGGCGCTCCTGGGAGCTTTACAACGCGGTGCAGGATGGCGAGGTGGAGCTGGGGCTGGTCTGTTACCCGGCTAAAAAAAAGGGGCTGCTCATCCTCCCATTTCTCAATGACCGGATGGTCCTCATCTGCCACCCCAGCCACCCGCTCGCGCAGAAGCCGGCAGTCAGCCTGGCTGACCTGGAGGGGGAGCGCTTCATCGCCTTCGAGCCAGACCAGCCCACGCGCAAGGTCATCGACAGGGCGCTGCGCGACCACGGCGTGCACGTGCATCACGCCATCGAGTTTGACAGCGTGGAAACCGTGAAGCGCGCCGTGGAGATCGAGAACGGCATCTCCATCGTCCCCGCACGCACGGTGCGGCAGGAGGTGGAAAACCATACGCTCACCGCGGTGGAAATCGCCAATCCGCAAATGTGGCGCCCGCTCGGTATCCTGCTAAAGCGGGAGCGGTCACGCTCGCCGGCGCTGCGGGAGTTTGTGGCGCAACTCAAGAAACCGCTGGAGGTATAGGATGAACCCATCCATCGGCATCATCGGCGGCAGCGGCCTCTATCAAATCGACGGCCTCACGGAAACCAGCGAGCTAAACGTCACCACGCCGTTCGGCGCGCCCAGCGATTCCATTGTCTCCGGGAAGCTGGCCGGCCGGCAGGTTTATTTCCTGCCGCGGCATGGGCGGGGGCACCGCATCATGCCGCATGAGCTGAACCACCGGGCAAACATCTACGCGCTGCGATCGCTCGGCGTGCGGTGGATCGTGTGCGTGACGGCGGTCGGCAGCCTCCAGCCGCAGTACGAGCCGCGGCACATCGTGCTGCCGTCGCAATTTTTCGACCGGACCAGCCGGCGCGCGGAGCACACCTTCTTTGGCGGCGGCATCGTCGCGCACGTCGGCTTTGCCGATCCCGTCAGCGCGGGCCTGCGGCAGATCATCGCAAACGCGGGCGCGGCGCTGGGTTACACGATTCACAACGGCGGCACCTACGTGAACATGGACGGGCCCGCATTCTCCACGCGGGCGGAGTCCGAGGCGCACCGGAAGATGGGATTCGACGTGATCGGCATGACCAATGTGGGCGAGGCCCGCCTGGCGCGCGAGGCGGAGATCGCCCTGGCAACCATGGCCATGATCACCGATTTCGATTGCTGGAAGATCGATGACGAGCCGGTGAGCGCGAAGATGGTCTTCCAGACCCTGCAATCCAACGCCGCCGCCGCCCGGGAAATCCTGCCGCGAGTCATCGAGCAGATTCCCGAGACGCCCGGCTGGCCCGAGCACATGGCGCTGGATCACGCACTCGTCACGCCGCGCGAATACTGGCCCGCGGAGACGGTAGAGAAATTGCGGCCCATCATCGGGCGTTTCATCGCGCAGTAGCCCCCGCCCGGGCCATCGCCGGAGGGAGGGCACTTGCGATCCGGCGCATTCGGGGTAAAATCCACGCTCCTATGACCAGCGCGGATATTGTCAACATCGAGCGCCCCACCACGAGCTCGAAACTCTTCGCCCACACCCGCTGGGACATTGTCCCCACCCTCGCGGGGCTCTTCCACCTGGCTTACTTCCTGGCGATGTACTTCCTCTTCCCGCGGACCTCGCTCTGGATCATGCTGCCCGCCGGCTTCATCTACTCGCTCATGATCAATGCGAACATCAACGGAGTTTCGCACAATTTCATTCACAACCCCTTCTTCCGCCCGGACCTGCTGAACCGGATATTCGGCATCGTGGAATCGGTGGCCTGCTGCTTTTCCCAGACCTATTACGACGTGGTCCACATGCAGCACCACAAGGGCAACTCCGACCGGCCCGGCGAGGATGGCGAGACCATCGACTGGCTTTCCATTTACCGCCATGGCCACGATGGCGAGGCGGAGAGCCCGTGGAGCTACGTCTTCCTCGGTTTCTTTCGCGATAATCCCGCCGCAGTGGAGCGGGAATTGCGCAAACGCGGCCAGACGGAGGTGCGCTGGGGCCGCATCGAGCTGGCGTCATTCATCACCGTCCTCGTCCTGACGGCGGTCATCGTCCCCGTCCGGCCCATCCATTTCATCAACTGGCGGTACATGTGCTTTTTTCTGCCATTCTTTTACCTCGGCCACTCCTTTAGCTACCTGAATGGCTATTACCGCCATTACGGCGCGGACCCCGACAAGCCCATCGCCTGGGGCGTCAGCGCCTACGGCAAAATCTATAACTGGCTCTTCTTCTACAACGGCTACCACGCCGAGCATCACTTCCGCCCAAAGATCCATTGGACCCGGATGGAGCAATTTCGCCAGGGCATCGCGGAATTGCAGAAACAGGAAGGCGTCCGCGTCATCAAACACGCCCACATGCTCGGCTTCCTCGACCCCGATCTGCCCAAGCGCGGCCAGCGCGGCGGCGGCCCACTCCCCACCGCCGGCCAGGCAGAGGCGTAACCGCTTTTCCTTTTCTCCGCGCGCCCGCGGCCCGGCCCTTGCAAATCGCCGCCGGCTCGTTCATATTGGTCCTCTTCCCGGGACTGACAAACGGGGGCGTACTGGCTTCGACCTGGTGTTGAAAGTACAGGCGGCATGCAGAGGAGGACCCGTTGGCCTCTTTAAAATCTCGGGTCACAAAAATAAACGCCAATACCGAAGAACTGGCTCTCGCGGCTTAATTGACCGTGACGCTCCCGGTCGGACGCCTGCTACGGCCCCGGAGCGACGACAGCAGGCTGGCCTGTCCCACGGAGCGACCGCGTGGGGCGGGTGAGAATTCGAACCCCGACGGACGCTAGGGTGGAAGTACCGCGCCGGCCAGGCGCTGAAACCCAAAACCTCACGGCCGGCTAAGCATGTAGTCGCTCGTATAGACATCGCCAGGGACAGGGGTTCGACTCCCCTCGCCTCCAATCGCCTGTTTATCAAGCACCTACACCTATAAAATGGCCTGCATATTTCATCACTTCTTGCGATGATCGGTTTTTAGCGGGTGTCACCACAGCGGCCCCCTCATCATCGTGACGTATAGGCCAAGGTTAATATGCTCCAAAAGGCATCCAATTTTTCCAGATCACGAATGCAGTCCCCAACTGCCCGGCGAGCAGCGGCCTCGTCACGAACTTCAAGACTGTGACGCTTTTTCTTGCCCCCAAATTTTACGACCGCATAGTATTTGCCGTTAGGAATGTACCTGTACAAAAACTGCGCATTTTCGACCTTTTCGAAGCCGGAGGATTTTTCCTCATCTGGCTGCGGTTTTTTGCGCCGCAAAGCTGGGGTTTTCCACATGCCCGGTCTTCCGGGGGACAAAATCGGGTGATAAGGCGAAAATGGGTATTGGAGTGCTGGTGTAAGTCCCTCAAACAAAGCGACTAGCGCGATTAGCTCAGTGGTAGAGCGCTTGCTTCACACGCAAGAAGTCGCAGGTTCGAACCCTGCATCGCGCACCATCCCCCGTCTCGTGACTCATCGCGCCAAGCTGTGCCGAATCGTGCCGAAACCCTGTATCCATGCGGGTTCCAGCGTCATCGACCGTTTCGTGCAACGTGTCAGCCTGTGCCACAGAACGACCGTTCGTGCCTAAATCGGGTGTGCGCTGGGGTGTGCAGTCTGATAGGAGAGGGGGCAGCGAACAGACCGCCTCACGGATTGGCAGCATCCCGGCATCCGTGTACGTCTTCGCCGTTAGCTTCATATCGCTGTGCCGCATCGCCTCCATTGTGACGCGAGGAGATACCCCGTTCAGCGTGAGGCGCATTTGAAACGTCATGCGCAAGGCGTGGAAATCAACCCGTTCGCCGGAGGAGTTTACGGGCTGAATCTCAGCCTTTGCGAGATCAGCCCGGAAACAGGCGATCCGGGGAAGCGATTCAAAGACCATGCCGCTCGCCTGGACACGATCCCCGCGCAGATTGCGAAGCGCACCGGCCAATTCATCATCAATCGGAATCGGCGCAGCCTTGCCGTTTTTCGTGGTCGCGGCCCGGACGTTCAAAAAGGGCTCGCCATCGAGTTGCACGTCCCTCCACTCCAGCTTTTCCAATTCCCCACGACGCAACCCGGTTTTGATGGCCGTCAGGTAAACGATTACCCTTGGACCAGAGACAGTCAGGAGCCGCCGCGCCTCCTCATCGGTTAAAGCCCGCCGCTTGAACGTGGGATCAGCGCTGGACTCGATCCGTGTAACGTGCCGAAGAGGATTGCTGGCAACCCGCTCGAATCGTTCCGCCCAATTCAGGAGCGCGGAAACGCTAATCAGGTATTCATTGAGCGTCTTGGCAATCAGGGTTTGATGTTGCCGCCACTTCTGAAATGAATCCGCGCTGACATCCTTCACGACCTGCCAGCCGCACTCCGCCGCGAGCGTCTCCAGTTGCTTGCGCACGCCCCGGACATACTTCTCATTCCGGCCCAGCCGATTCAATTCCGCTACATATTCCTCGACCAGCGCGGAGAACCGCATCTGCAATCCATCGCGCAATTTCTTGGCCGGGATCAGACCCTCTCCCTCGCGTTCCAATTCCTGCACGAGCTTGCGCAGCTTGGATTCCGCCGCCTGCTTATCAGACACTTCCAGCGCGATAGTCGTATCACGAAATTCTCCCGCAAGACGATACCGACCATAATAGCAGCCACTAACGACGGTTTTCCCGTCTATGCGCCGCCGATGTTTGAATACGAAACACTTCATTGTTTTTTTCTCCTCTTTTCTCGGCTCTCCTTGAGCCTGCGTTGATAGTCTTCGATATCCGACTCAAACCACCGAGTGCACCGGCCCATTTGAACCGGTTCAGGGATGACCTTCGCTGCTACCAAACGCCACACGGTCCGCACGGATGCCCCCAGCTTTTGCGCGAGCTCCTTTACATCAATCATTGGATCGATCACTTGGCATTGCCCTCCGTTTTTCTGCGTTCGCCAAGCCTCGCCATGACCTTACTAAATTCCTCTCTGCGCTTTCTTTCTTCCGCTCTTGCCTTTCGAAGCCAAGCAGCTTCCTCGGCGCGGGTCCGTGGCGGAGGCACCGGCAGCTTTTTGAATTCATCCTTCCTGATCAACCGCGCCTTCGCAAAACCCAACGCGAATTCGGTCGGCGTAATTCCATCAGCTTTGAGCACATCCAGCAAACCCATGCGTTCATGCTGGTTCCTCCACTCCAAGAACTCTCCGTGCCAATCCGGTTTTGCTCCCTCCAGATCCTCTTCTGTAATCGTACCCCGGCTCAGCGCACGCTGCTCAAGTTCCTCGCGCCATGCTCTTGCCTCGCTCGCCGGGATGTATCCGTAAGGCCGATCCCTGAGAATCTTGTTCTTCCCGAACAGCGTCGTCTTTCGATGCGTCACATGAAACAGGAAGATCGAGAGCTTTCCCTCCTGAATCCGCTTGTAAACCGCCGCCCGCGACACCGGACAATACATCCCTACGCCCCCTGGTGACACAGAAGGGCCGATCAGTTCCGTGAGCACGTCGAACCATACGGCGCTCTCTTCCTGGGAGCCATCTCGGCGGTACATCCGCGTCCCCGGATCACGCTTGCCGATGAACTCCTCCAGTTCCTTGGGAATCTCGACGAACGGAAAATCGGTTGGCACGATGCAAACTTCTAACAAGGTTTGCTCCATGTCAACGTTCCTTTTCCGGCTCAATCTTTCGGGCGATCAAAAATGCTTGGAATTCACCCACTGAGATTATACTCCTTGCAAGAAGGACGTTCTAAGCCGTTCCGGCCCTTAAACTTCTAAAACAATCCCAATGGACTACCTCTACGAAAATCTAGGCGAAGATCGATTTCAAGAGATGTGCCAATCACTACTGATAGAAGAATTTCCCAATGTTCAGTCCTTTCCGATCCGACAACCGGACGGGGGCAGAGACATCCTCGTTTACCTTCCGAATCCATCAACGGGCCGAGCATTCGCCGTTTTTCAGGTGAAGTACGTAAAAAAACCCCAAGCGGAAAAGGATATCCACAAGTGGTTGGTCAAAATTATGGAGGGGGAGCTTCCGAAAATCCGAAAGCTTATACCGAAGGGGGCAAAAGCATACTACCTCTTGACCAACATCGGAGGAACAGCACACCTCGACTCGGGATCAATTGACCAGCTAAACGCGCTTTTTCAGTCACTTCTTCCGATACCATCATATTGTTGGTGGCGGGACGACCTAAACCAGCGGCTCGACAAGTCATTTGATCTTAAATGGCTCTACCCTCAATTACTCACGGGCGTTGACATGCTCCGCTTGGTAGTTCAGCAAAATCTTTCCGCTGACGCAGAGCGTCGCACAAATACTATTCGCGCGTTTGTTCGCGCTCAATTCGAAGACGATAAAGAGGTGCGATTTAAGCAAGTCGAGTTACAAAACGATCTCATTAGCCTTTTTGTCGATGTTCCGATTGGCGTCAAACGAGGCTTTCAGGATCACCAAAGACATTTTCTACAGCATTTCTCCAATGGTAATCCCGCCTGGGACGATGAAGATAAAGTTCAACATGCCGCAACATTACTACTAAACTCTAGCCTCCGTCAGATTTGCGAGCAAGTCGTGCTGGAAGGGGCTCCGGGTCAAGGTAAGTCCACTATTGCCCAATATATATGCCAAGTTCACAGGATGTACCTTCTTAATGAGCGTGAGCTCCTTGAGAAACTCCCGAAACCACATCGCGCGGACCATCGATGCATCCCTATTAAAGTAGATCTCCGAGATCTCGCAGCTTGGCTAAACAAACGGAATCCGTTTTCGCCCGACGAACTTAGCGAAATTCCGCCGCATTGGGCTAAATCGCTAGAAGCGTTCCTTGCTGCGTTGATCCGAAACCAATCAGGTGGAGCTGATTTTACCGTTTCCGATCTTCATGCGATCGCACAACTAAGCTCAATCCTCTTAGTTTTAGACGGACTGGATGAGGTTGCAGATCTCATTCGGCGCAAAGAGGTCATAAACGAAGTGACGCTAGGAGTGTCTCGACTTCGGACATTGGCTGCACGCCTACAAGTTGTCGTCACCAGCCGCCCCACTGCATTCGGTCCTGCGCTAGGATTCAACGAGCGGCAGTTTCCCCATTTAGAGCTCTTATCCCTCTCTCAACGATTAATATCGCAATATGCCGATAACTGGCTTACCGCAAGGCGGCTAAAACCCTCAGAAGCCGCCACGATTCGGAAGATTCTAAAGCAAAAAATCGAACAAACCCATCTTCGTGATTTAACTCGGAATCCAATGCAGCTAACGATTTTGCTTAGTCTGATACACACCAGAGGATCATCTCTGCCAGAAAAGCGCACCGCACTGTATGACGGCTACGTAGAACTATTTTTCAACCGAGAATCAGAAAAATCGGAAATCGTCAGAGAACACCGGGATTTACTAATCGACTTGCACCGATATTTAGCATGGATTCTCCATTCGGAGGCTGAAACGAATCAACAACGTGGCAGCATCAGCACGGAAAAATTCCAAAAGCTCTTGAGAGCATATCTAAGCTCCGAACAGCGCGACGACTCTTCGGTTGCTGACCTATTTACTGGCATGGTCGAGCGAATCGTCTTTCTGGTTTCCCGCGTCGAAGGAACCCTGGAATTTGAGGTTCAACCCCTGCGTGAATACTTTGTTGCTAAATACTTGTATGACACGGCTCCCTACAGCCCTCCTGGTCGAGAAATGCGTGGTACCAAACCGGACCGATTCGATGCCATTGCAAAGAATCCCTATTGGTCGAACGTGACGCGATTTTATGCGGGATGCTTCAGTAAGGGCGAGCTTCCGTGTCTCATTGATCGTCTGGAGTACCTCGCAGAGGCGGAAAAACCGAGATTTTCTAATCGGCAGCGTCGCCTTGCTTCGTATCTTCTGAGGGACTGGGTTTTTACTCAGGATCAGAGGTCTATGCAGCGCGCTGTGTCTTTGGTGTTGGATGGTGTCAGCCTGAGGCATCCATCACGTCGCCGTCGTCGCAACGTGTCGCCGATGGACGACGAATTGGTTTTGCCACCGGGGTCCGGTCGCGATGAACTTGTCTCCAGTTGTTTCCGCACACTCGAAGGCAAACCGAAAAATGACATCGCCTCCGAGACCTGTCAGCTGATTGTCGCAAACTCTTCAAGTGAGATTGTAGACGCGATATGGAAAAAGGAGTTCTTGAAGGCAAGTGGTCCGGGGGTAACCCGGTGGTTGCGATATGGTTTGTATTTGGGCGCGTTGGCGCGGTTCGACTCGGCAGAGCTAGAGGCCAAATTAGAGCCGATTCCGCCGACAGCAGAGCAACTAGATATTACGTTAAATGCTGGGCATAACATTTTAATCGAAAACTCTGAATCGTTCTCTAAGACATTGCTGGATGCGATTTTGGCTGATCAGGCCCGGGCTATACGGAGTAACATCGGAGTGCTTGGACAATTTGCGGAAGCCATTCAACCAAGCCGATACATTTCTGCTTTTAGGAACCCTGTACCGCAACCGCTTCGAATTATGATTCGGCCTGAAGAGCGAGGTGGGACGACGATTAAAGCGCCGAATGCTCCTAATGAAATCTTGAGCCAGTGCCTGGAGTATGTATCGGCAGCCGAACGCGAGATTAACCGTCTCGCGGCTGAGTGGGCAAACGATCCTACACCGTGGCGAAGCTTGACAGAGCTTGCGCGGGGCTTCTGGGGAGAACGGCCCGTGCTTTTCCAGATGGCCAACTTGGCAGCCAGTATAAACTCAAATGATGAGCCTTCCGATGAATGTTCAACGCTCCTTGATTCTAGTGCATGCCTTTGTGGCCGGGTTCGCTACGCAAGGTTGCGAGCAGGCTCTGGATCATGGTGGGAAAGGCAATTTGATGCAATTCGAACCCCGATTGACCGCATATTAGTATTGCTAACATTTTTGTCTTGGGGCGGAATTAAGACCTTGGTCAAGTATATAGCACGGATAGACGCAGAGATATCAAATCTAACATTTGAGGATTGGGCATTTCTTGCTCGCTCACTGCCTCTAATAGTAAACGGTGTTAGGACACGAAAAGACAAAATTCCATTCGACGAACTTCCAAAGAAAATAGATGAGCGGACTATTTTAGCTATTTCGTTCCGAGCCACAGCCGATGACAGTCGAAAGCTTTACTCTAAGTTTCTGCAGTCTTATTCGGGGGGCGATAAATTCATTTCCGGTTTTTGCGTTCGGACAATATTGGAATCAGTAGATTCGCAGCCGAAGCTCTGGCAACATTTGCTGATCGTGCTTAAGGGATTAGACGGGACGGGGCCGGCCCGCGATCCATACCATTTCTTCCGCGGTGTGGGTAGCGTTTCCCAAACTATACCATTGGAAGTGGCAAAACAGATGGCAAACGAAGCGAACAATTACCCTCGAGCTTGGGTATATGCCGCTGCTGAGAGATGCGAAATAGACGCCGCTTCACAAGTGGAGGCGGTTGGATCAGTCGCTCATAAAGAAGGATGGTTTAAGCGTCAATAAAGTGGTGATTTTCGGAACACCTTTTTGGCATCGCCCAAAAAGGTATTGCCAAAAAGTCTAGGGGGAACTTCTTCGCTACCCTTCGTCAATGTCCGTGATGGTCTTTACCGAGTCTCCGAATACTGAACGAGCCAGGTGCCAGACGCCAACTTTCCACTCGTGCAGCGCTTGGACTTCGGGTGGCATCAGCAACGGCACCGGGCGGTAATGCCGGTCGCTGACACGCGGATATTTGCTGCAAAGCGCCTGTGCCGTAGCCCCATCGTATTGGCTTGCGTCCACAACCTGCCCGTCGATGCGCACCAGCAGGCGCATCCCCTGAATTGCCGGCGCGTAGCGATATGCCCAGCGCTTGCCGAACTTCTTCTTGAGGGCTTCCGGGGAACCGCAGCCGTTTTGAAGGGCGAACATTTTCAGCTTTTCACGCCAAAGCCAGCAGCGCGGCGAATTGAAGGCCAGCCGGGATCGCGCCCAATGCATGCCCTTCCCGTACCGCACCAACTGAACGCCTTTGTCCTCCTTTCGCCGGTGCTGCATGTGCTTTGCAATGTAGCCGCCGGTGTATTTCGCCACAGCCTCTGCAGTGGAGCGGATTGGGAGCATTTCGCAACGTCCCAGCCAGCGGTAACGCTTCTTCAATTCGCGCCAGAATTTCCATTCCTCGCGCAAAAAATCCCCATTCTTCGCTGCTTTTGCCGCCGCCGCCCAAAGTCTGCTTGCCTGGACGAAATTGCGTTCCTTCTGCGCCGCGTACGCCTGGTCTGCCAGATTCCAATCGAAGCCGCTCCGAATGTCCTTTGCGACATACACCACGATATGAAAATGAATGGCCCCGGACTCATGACGCTCGAATACGGCAATATAGCGGTCGCCATACCGGGGGCGGATCACATTTGTCAGCAAGGAGTTTAGCCGCTTCTGTGCGATCTTGGGTGAGAAAACCGGCCTTACGAACGTCAGGGTCAAAAACCCCAGGTGTTCCAGGCCGTAGAGGTTCGCAGCCAACTCCACGTTCGTCTTGAGGCAAAATTCAGTCTTGAATGCTCCTTTTGCCACCGGAACCGCCGGACCAGGCGATTCCGCGTCCGAGGCACCGCTTTTGAGGCACTCGATTGAGTTGTTACTTCTGAGACAAGGAAGGGGCGGGAGCCCCGCTGGCGCGGGGCAACCCGCCCCCTCCAGACCATCTGTGACATCCATGATTGCGCCCTCGTAATCACGGTTTCACGGATGCGGGTTTACGCCGCTTCCCTCGTTGATGGTTGTCTCTTAGGGGGACCGTCCCAGGATCAAACGAACGCACGACGGCGAGCACCGCCGCCCGCAACGCATCGGGAAGGTCTCTCCACGCCTCAACTACCTCGGAAAGACTCTCATCGGCTTGTGCACCTAAGCCGGGTGTGCGCTGCGGTGTGCTGCCTTGCGCAAGTGTCTGATTTTCAGTAGGGGTGCTGCCGGTTCGAACCCTGCATCGCGCACCAGTTCACCTTTCGGAAATCTTCGCTGATTCTTCTCTTATCCCCCGCTCTTGTCCCCGAGTGAAGATTCCCTGACTTACTCGGCTGTTTCTTTGCTGACTACGGGGGCGATTTTAGCGGAATGGCTACGTTGAAGGTGCCATCGTGGCCGTAGGGGTAAACGGCGCAGAAGAGCACGGCGGGGACGCCATTTTGGAGAAAGATTTGGGGGCGTTCGAGGCGGTCAACCGGCTGTTTGGCGCCATCGGCCCAGCGAATGACAAGAGTGGAGACGAGGGGATGCCTGGCGGGTCGCCAATGGATCCCGTCATCGGAGGAAAAGAGAGCCAGCGACCGGCCCGCGTGGGTGAAGACGCCACGCATGTCTTTGACCACCGCCCAGTAGTGGCCGTCCTGGATCCAGATACAGGGGTCTTCGGCGGCGAAGCCGGTGCCCTTGGCGGTGAAGACGGGGTCGGGATGTTTCTCGAACGGGCCGGTGGGGCTGGCCGCGGTGGCGACGATGAGGACGACGGGGCCGCCGAAGGGGAGTTTTCCCTTTTTTCCGACGCCTTTGTAAACCATGAGATAGCCTCCGCCGGGGCGTTGCAGGACGGCGGGGTTGGCACAGCAAAGGGCATCGTAAAAACCGGGGGTGGGAGCGATCAGCGGCTTGTCGAAGCGTTGCCAGGGGCCATCCGGGGTTTTCGCGATTGCGACTCCGATCCGCTGGTTATTGCGCTGAGTATAGAAGGCGCGGTTCGCGCCGGTATCACCCATGTAATAGAGATAATAGGCGTCGCCGAAATGCATGATGGCGGGGTTGTGGGTGCAGAGGCCGTCCCAGAATTCCTTTCCGCGCTCGGGCAAGGCGACGCCGTCGGGGTGATAGGGGCCCAGGGGGTTATCGGCGATGGCATGGGCGATTTCGGAATGGGTGACCCACGCATCGAAGCCGAGCTTGCGCGGCCAGCGGGAGTAAAACAGATGGCATTTACCATCCGGAGTTTGCACCATGGAGCCGCACCAGACGAAGTAGCCGGGATCGGTGAATTTCGAGGCCAGCGGCACGGGCTGGATCATGGCGGCGAGATTGAGATCAGGCCCGGGCGGGGCGGGGGATTGGGCGCGGGCGGGGTGAGCGGCGCTGAGCGCGATCGTGAGGTAGAGAAGGAGCCGGAAAAATTGGGAGGGAGTTTGGTTCATAATCTTCTCGGGGTTAAAAAGAGGGGATGGAAGGATTTATATTGGAGAGACCGGAATGGGAGAATTTCAATTTGAGACCCGGGAATGAAAATCGTGAGGTTACGATAACCATGGAAGGATAATCGAAACCGGGTCTTGCGCGGATTGAGAAAGGCCAAGTTCTCGACTATTCCTGCGGAGGCAAAGAAATGGCGCGGCCATGTCTTGAAATTCCGTTACTTGGGACTGCACCATTTACCCATTCAATACTCCAATCCCACTTACTTATTGCCAACTTTGTAGTCCTCGTACATTCCTGTGATACAATGCCCTCAGTACGACTCGTGAACCCCTGGACTTACGCGATCTTGCTGTCCTGCCTCATCGTTGCGGTTGATCTTTACTTTTCCTGGCGGGGAAGTGGGGCGCCGAATCTTCCCGGATGCTTCAACGTCAACCTTGGCTATCAACGTGACGCGCCCATTACGGAAACGCGGGCGTTGAGTCGAATGGCGGACGCAGTTCAAAGACACCCGGGAGACCGATATTTTGAGGTTCGTTGGACCAATTCGCTTTTCTTTGGATGGGACACGGACAGCCAATGGTGGCTGAACTACGATCGGCAAAACAAGCAAATGCTTGAAGGCGACGGTATTAACCTAGGAAATGATCCGGATCAGGCTTGGGACGGCGTTAGCGAAGATATGCTACCCGACATCGCTCGCCATGGATTCGATAATGGATACTTGCAAAAAATAGGCTGCCACTCGCGACTGGACTAGTTACCGCGACGAATTCGCAAATGAGCGCGGCTCTTCGCAATTCCGCCTGCCCGGGAGACCGTGGCTCTATTTGGGAGCAGCCACCTGCCCGGTAGGTTCGTTTGCGGTTATTGCTCAGCCCGCTAATCCAGCGTTCACCGGGCGCGGGTCCGCGCCGCTTTCTTTGCGGAGGCTGAGCGCTGGGCGCGCGTCCGCTTCGCTGCGGTCGCATGGGTTTGGCGGGAAAGGGCTTTGGGAGAGGCTGCCGCCTGGCCCTCGCGTTTCAGGGCTCGCGTGGTGGCTTGGGAGCGCTTGCGCGATGGGGTGCGATGGCTTGCGCCTTTCTCCAGATCGTGTTCCGCCTTTTTGCGGACGGTCTTGCTCCCTTTCTTCGGTGTGGCCAGCTTTACGCCCGCCCGGCGCGCCTTGGACAGGCCGATTGCAATCGCCTGTTTCGCGGAGCGCGCCCCGTGTTTCCCTTCGCGAATGTGCTCCATCTCTTCGCGGACAAATTCGCCCGCCTGGGTGGATGCGGATTTTCCCTGGCGCTTATCGCGCCGGGCCCGTCTCAAAGTTTTCTTTTCTGGCATGGTAAAAGAGATTTCGTCTGTCGCTTCCTCATTGGATTTACCCGGCACATCCGCCGCGCAGGCAGGGACCGATGCCTTGTGGTATGAGCATCCCCATGCGCGGCTTTGGAAAAACCGGAGTGCAGATCTCCGCGCTCGGCCTCGGTGGCCATCACCTGGGCGATGCAAAGGATCAGGACACCGCGATCAAGATTGTCCACGAGGCGATCGACGGCGGAATTACCTTCTTTGATAACTGCTGGGAGTATAACCGCGGAAAATCGGAGAGCTGGATGGGGAAGGCCCTCAGGGGTAAACGCGAGAAGGTTTTCCTGATGACCAAGGTCTGCACGCATGGACGCGATGCCGCGCTGGCGATGGAAATGCTGGAGCAATCCCTGAACCGCCTCCACACGGATCATCTGGACCTATGGCAAATCCATGGCGTCGCCTTTGATAACGATCCCGAGCTATTCATCCGGCCCAATGGCGCCGCCGAGGCATTGGCCAAGGCAAAAGAGCAGGGGAAGGTGCGCTTCCTCGGTTTTACCGGTCATAAAGCCCCGCACATCCATCTCCAGATGCTCGATACCGGTTTCCCGTTCGATGCTGTGCAGATGCCGCTAAACCCATTCGATGCAACATTCCAGAGCTTTGAGCAACAGGTGCTTCCGCGCCTCAATCAACGCGGCCTCGCGGTGATCGGCATGAAACCGCTCACCGGCAAGGGCGAGCCTTTGAAGAAAGGCATCCTTACTCCCGATCAGGCGCTGAGATACGCCATGAGCCTGCCCGTTTCCACTACCATCACCGGCATGGAAAAACTCGACGTCCTCCATCAGAACCTGCGAATCGCCCAAAACTTCCAACCGCTTAGTCCCCAGGAAATGGACAGTATCCGCGAGCAATGCCGGAGTCTGGCCGCGGATGGACGGTTCGAACATTACAAAGGCTCCCTGCAATTCGATAACCCCGAGGCCCGCTGGGCGCATCATTACCCCATTGATCCCGAGCAGAAGGAGGTAAAAGAAATGCTTCTCGAAACCACCAATACCGGGCGGCCTTATCCGGAGGTCCCATCATGACGGAATCGGACATTCCCGGTCCGCGAAAAATCCCGCGGCGCGATTTCATGAAAGGGGCGGCGCTCACCGGCGCGGCATTGATGGGAGGCGCGATGACCATGGCGCAAAACAGCAATACTCAAGATACTCCATCCCCCGCGGCCGCAGAAAATCCGGTCCCGCGCCGGAAGATGGGCGGCACCGGCCTGGATGTTTCCGTGCTGGGGATTGGCGGATTTCATCTGGGCACGCCGCCGGACGCAGCCATTGCCACGGAGATCGTGCATCGGGCATTGGATGCCGGCGTTAATTTTTTTGACAATTCCTGGGAGTATCATGAAGGCGAAAGCGAAATCCGGCTCGGCAACGCATTAAAGGGCCGCAGGGACAAGGCGATTGTGATGACCAAGGTCTGCACCCACGGCCGCGGCAAGGATGTCGCCATGCGGATGCTTGAGGAATCGCTCAGCCGCTTGCAAACGGACTATCTCGATTTCTGGCAAATCCACGAGGTCATCTATGGCAACGATCCGGAATTGATCTTCGCGCCGGGCGGTGTCGCCGAGGCGCTTCTCGACGCGAAGAAACAGGGCAAGGTCCGCTTCATCGGCTTCACGGGGCACAAGGATCCGTCGATTCACCTCAGGATGCTTTCGCACGATTTTCCGTTCGATTCCGTTCAAATGCCGCTTAATTGCTTTGACGCCACTTTCCGGAGTTTTCAGCAGCAGGTGCTTCCAGTCGCCAATAAGCGCAACATGGCCGTACTTGGAATGAAGAGCCTGGGCGGATCGGGAGAAATGGTGACCAGCGGCTCCATCCTGCCCGAGGAAGGCCTCCGCTATGCAATGAGCCTGCCGGTATCCACCACGATTAGCGGCATCGATTCCCTCTACGTGCTGGAGCAAAACCTCGCGGTCGCCCGCGGCTTTACGCCCATGAGCGCGGATGAGATGGCGGCGCTGCGGGATAAGTGCCGCGCATTGGCGGGCGATGGCCACCTCGAGAAATTCAAGACAACCAAGCAGTACGATGGAGATATCGGACGGGAGCAACACGGCTATCCCCCGGCAAAAGAGCTTCCCATCTAAAGGCTGAGCCTCCTGTAAGTCATTGGCTGATACGGCGCCGCGGCGGCCCCCATCCCGGCTCGCGCGCCCGTTTCCATTTAATAATAACATTCTATGCAAACACTAACCAATAAACGAGTCGCCATTCTGGCTGCGGACGGCTTTGAGGAAGCCGAGCTATTGAAACCGAGAGAAGCCCTTGAGGAAGCGGGCGCTGTGACAGAGGTGGTTTCGCCGTCGCAGGAGAAGCAAATCCAAGGGATGAAACACGATACAAAGGGAGAGAGCGTAAGGGTCGATGTGGCGCTGGCGGAAGCGGATGCGAATGCTTACGATGCGCTGCTGATCCCCGGCGGCCTAATGAATCCCGATGCGCTCCGCACCAACAAGCTGGCGCTTGAATTCGTGCGCCGCTTTTTTGCGGATGGCAAGCCGGTGGCGGCCATCTGTCATGCCCCCTGGGTCCTCATCGATGCGAAGCTGGTA
>DATAXI010000032.1:0-21432 GCA_036266845.1 Chthoniobacteraceae bacterium
AGCCCGGAACGGAGTAAAAAAAGGAACGGTTCCGGTTGCGTACTTTCGTTTTTTCGAATATACGATTTTTCCAGATGCCTCTTCGCTCCTCCCACGTCGATCCCGCCCATTTCGATGCGCTCCGAAGATTCAAAGCCGAAATTTTTAAAACCCTCGCGCACCCGACCCGAATTCACATCATTGAGATATTGTGCGACGGAGAAGCCTCCGTGGGAGCGATTCTCAAACAAGTCAGTGTCGAGCCGGCGAATCTCTCCCAGCACCTTTCTGTGCTTCGTCACCACCACCTGGTGATTACGCGGAAGGACGCAAACCAGGTCTTCTATTCCCTGAGCGATCCGCTGCTTGCCAATGTGCTCGATGTAATGCGCAAGTACTTCCGCCGCCATTTTGAGGATTCCATCGAGGTGCTTCGCCAGATGGAACGGGAACATTAAGCGATGGGCCTTCGTTTCCATCCGCGCATCCTCGATACCCTCAAGACTTACACCGCCGGGGATTTCCGGGCCGATCTGATCGCGGGCTTTACGGTCGGGATTGTCGCGCTTCCGCTGGCGATGGCGTTTGCGATCGCCAGCGGTGTCCCTCCTCAGGCCGGCATTTTCACAGCCGTGATCGCCGGCGTCGTGATCTCCGCGCTGGGAGGGACGAATGTCTCCATCGGCGGGCCAACGGGCGCATTTATCGTCGTGCTCTACGGCATCTACGCGAAGTACGGGGCGGAGAACCTTGCCCTTTGCACCATGATGGCCGGCGTCATCCTGTTCGCATTGGGGCTGGTTCGAATGGGATCGCTGATTAAATTCATTCCGTATCCCGTGACGGCGGGGTTTACCGCCGGCATCGCGGTTCTCATCTTCAGCACGCAGATCAAGGATTTTTGCGGGCTCGCAATCGCCAAAGTCCCGTCCGATTTCTTCGAGAGAATATCAACGTTGATCCGGCATGCCGGCACGCTCGATTGGCGCACCTTGCTTACCGCCGCATCCTCGCTGGCAGTGATCAAACTCTGGCCCGGCAGATGGGAGCGGCGTGTGCCGGGGACGATTGTCGCCCTGGTGCTTGCCACCATCGCGGTTGCCCTATTCCATCTGCCGATAGCCACGCTCGGCTCGAAATTTGGCGGGATTCCTCAAGGACTTCCGGCGCCCCATCTGCCAAATGTCGCCTGGGAAAAAATCCACGAGTTATTTCAACCCGCCCTCACCATTGCCCTGCTTGCGGCAATCGAGTCCCTGCTCTGCGCCGTGGTTGCCGACGGCATGATCGATGACCAGCACGATTCCAACCAGGAACTCATGGCCCAGGGGATCGCCAATATTCTCAGCCCGCTCTTTGGGGGGATTGCCGTGACCGGGGCGATTGCCCGGACCGCAACCAATGTCAAATGCGGCGGAAGGACGCCCGTCGCCGGCATCGTGCACGGGCTCACTCTCCTCGTTGTGATTCTGATTGCCGCGCCTTTTGCCAAGTTCATCCCGCTCGCGACTTTGAGCGCCGTGCTCATCATCGTGTCGTTAAATATGGGGGAATGGCACAACTTCAGACGCCTCGCACAATGGCCCCGGAGCGATACGGCCATTTTTCTCGCGACCTTCATTCTTACCGTCGTAATAGACCTCACGGTGGCCGTGGAATTCGGGATGATCATGGCGGCGTTGCTCTTTATAAAGCGCGTCTCCGAAACGACGGAAGTTACGCCGGTGGACTCCACGACCGAAACGGAAGGCACCCATCAATCGCTCGTTGGAAAACAGATTCCCGCCGGAGTGCTCGTCTTTCGGATATTCGGCTCCTTCTTCTTTGGAGCGGCGGATAAGCTGGAGAATACCTTAAAACGGCTGAATCAGGAGCCGGAGGTATTGATCCTCCGCATGCGCAAGGTGCTGGCGATGGATGCGACGGGGCTCCGGGCCTTGGAAAGCCTCTTCGAGCAGCTCGAACGGCGGCACAAACACCTGATCTTGAGCGGGCCTCATTCCCAGCCCCTGTTCATGATGGCAAAGGCGGGATTTGTTGACCGCCTCGGCAGTCAGAATGTTTGCGCGGATATTGATCACGCCCTGGCTCGTTCCCGGGAAATTCTGGAGCCGTCGCATCTTGTAAATCAGAGCTGATTTATCCTGCGCCGGCGGGCGGATCGAACTCCGCTGCCGATGAGCGTTGGATGACTCCTTTTGATTCCATCATCGCGCCGCGCTGGGCTGGAAGCGTTCCAGCCATTCGCGATAGACGATGGGGGAGATTTCCGACGGCTTGATCTCGCTGCGGCCGCCCCAGAAGACATTGGTATAATTGACCGGAATATCGCACGCCTCCAGGTGGCGGTCGATGGCGGCCTTGTGCTCGAGGAGCAGGTCTTTCTCTGTGCCGTGGGCTACGGCCATGATGTTCACATTGCGGAATTCCGGCCCGGCCTCGCGCCAATAGCAATGGGTCAGGATATGATGGCGCCCCACCTCGCTGCCTGCGCGCAATTCCATGCCGGCGGGCACGGCCCAATGGAACAGGCCATTGAAACGCGTCACGCGCACGCCGGCCGCCGAGGGCTTCACGTGCTCCAGGAAAGTCGAGAACCGGCCGATGACTTTCCGGCGGTTGAGCGACTCCGCCACTTCAAAAAATGTCTCCAGCGATACCCCCGCTTCCTCCGCGCGGCGCACCCATGGCGACGGCGCGATTTCATCCACAGTAAACTCCCGCTTTAGCGCCAGAAGCACCTGCCACTCGAGATCGGTCAATTTCACCACGCCCGTCGCGAGCATCTGCGCCGGCTCGCCGGATTTCTCGCCCGGCTCGATGGTCTTCCGGCGCACATGGCCGACGCCAAGCGTAAATATCCCTTTGGCCGGCATCGCCTTGAAACGCTCCGCGCCCACCCGGCCCGCAAGCAGCCGGCAATGCTCCTCGATGGAGAAGCCGGCGGGCGCCTTGACCGTGGTCCAGAGGCGGTACTCGGAGCCGGGGGTATTACCATCGGTCGAGCGAATCACCACGTGTCCTGAGAACGGGTCCTCCTTGAACATCGTGTCGAAGGCCTCCGTCAATTTCTCCTCCGGCACCTTCCACGCCACCAGCGCGCCATCGGCCAGATTCGTGGCGATCAACGTCTGCCTCACGCGGCGGATGGTCCCCGCCGCAAGCATCAGGCGGATGCGCCCGGTGACGGTCTCCAGGTCCACCCCGGACAACTTTGCGATCTCCGCAAAGGGCTCCTGGACAAAGCCTTGAATCTTATCCTCGGAGGTGGCGAGGATGCGGGCGTTTACGGGATCGTTGTGTTCAATGGAAGACATGGAGCCTGCCAGCCTAGCACCGCCCGGGCTGAATCCAAAACGGACTTTTTAGCCCGGTTTCCGCTCAAGGCCGGGGTAGAATCAGCCAGTCTGATGTTCCGCTTTCACCCATTCCAGGGCATCCTCGCGGGTGGTGAGCGTGCCCTCCAGTTGGCGGGTCTGGACGGCCTCGAGCACTTCCTTGAAGATGGGACCGGGTTTCCAGCCGAGGGCAATGAGATCGTTGCCGGTGACGAGCGGAGGCGGGATCAGGGGCTCATTCGCGAATTCCTCCTGCTTGCGGCGGAGAAAGTCGTAATTATCCAGCATCGCGTGGCTGCTCTGGCAATCCACCCGGTGCAACTCCATCTCATCCTCAAACCCGTCGCGGGCCATGAAACGCTTCAGGCGGGCGACGCGCATTTTTTGCACATCCTTGAAGACCATGTGCTGGTCCACGGCCTGGATGGCCGCCTCCATCTGCTCGCGAGAGAAACGGAGCCGCTCCATGATCCGCTGCGCCATCGCGGCGCCCACCTTGTCGTGCGCATTGAAGCGGATGCGGCCCTCGGCGGGATCGAGCGAAAAGGTCGGCGGCTTGCCGATATCGTGCAGTAACACGGCAAAGACCAGCGGCACTGAAACATGCTCCGGCAGCAGCCCCAGCATGGCGCGCGTGTGGACCCAGACATCGCCCTCCGGGTGAAATTGCGGCGGTTGCTCGCATCCTTTCAGCGCGAGCATCTCCGGGATGATTTGCGCCAGCAGCCCGCTCTGGTCCAGCAGATCCAGCCCGCGGACGCGCCTGGGCGAAAGGAATATCCGCACCAGCTCCTCGCGGATGCGCTCCGCGCTCACATCGTGGATTTCAGCGGCATGGCGTTGCAATGCATCCCAGGTGGCGGCATCGATCTCGAAGCCGAGCACGGTCGCGAAACGGACCGCGCGCAACATCCGCAGCCGGTCCTCGCGGAAGCGGCTTTCCGCATCGCCAATCGCCCGCAGGCACCGCCGCTCCAGGTCCGCGCGCCCCCCCACAAAGTCGATCACCTCGCGCGCAATGGGATCATAGAACATCCCGTTGACCGTAAAGTCCCGCCGCTCCGCATCCTCCCGCGGCGAGGAGAATGTCACCCCTTCCGGATGCCGGCCATCGCTGTATGCGCCGTCGGAACGAAACGTGGCCACCTCAAATTGCAGGCCGGCCTCCCGCACGCAGATCACGCCGAAGTGCGCTCCCACGGCGACATTGCGCGGAAAAAGCCGCTGCACCTCCTCCGGCCGCGCGCTGGTGGCGATATCGTAATCCTTGGGGGCGACACCGCGCAGCATATCGCGCACGCAGCCGCCGGCATAGTAGGCCGTGTGCCCCGCATCGCGCAGCCGCCGGACAATCCGGCATGCGATCGATTCCGCATCGGCCATAAGCTAGAGAGGCGCTTCCGTGCGTTTCCGCTTTTGGAAACGCAGGGTGGTGGCGTAGCCCGCGCGGCGGGCCAGATCGCGGCCGGCATCGAAGTCCATCCCCACCTGCTCCGGCGCGTGCGCGTCGGAGTTGATGACCAGCGGCACCCCGGCCTCGCGCGCCAGCTTCAGGAAATCGAGCGCGGGATACAATTCATGCACCGGCTTGCGCAGGCCGGCGGTATTAATCTCGAACGCGCCGCCACATTCCGCCAGGGCTTTCACCACCGGCTCATAAAAGCGGTTCAGATCTCCCTCCGGGCGCGAGCCGAAAATCTTCACCAGGTCCGGATGCGCGATGAAATCGAACAACCGCGAGCGGACGCACTTCTCCAGCGCGGTCCAATACATGGACCACAGCTCCTCCGGCGGGCATTGCTTGTAGCGGCCCACATAGGCGGGATTATCCACCGCCCAGTCCGGCGTCAGGTAATGGACGCTGCCGATGAGGTAATCCCACTGCGCCATGCCGGCCAGCTTCTGGATCCACGCTTCCTGCCCGGGCAGGTAATCGCACTCCAGCCCCAGCCGGATCGGGAATCCCGGCACTTTTTCCCGCGCTTCCTCGATCATCTCGAAGTACCGGGGTAAATCGCCAAGCGCCATCCGCCAGTCGTCGAATTGCTCCGGCATGGGGTTGTGATCCGCGAATCCGATTTCCGGCAATCCCTTGCGCATCGCCTCCCGGGCATACTCCACCGGCGCGCCCGTTGCGTGATGGCAAAGGGGGGTGTGCATGTGGTAATCGGGGTTCATAAAATTCTCGAAGGCGGAATTTTGGGGTGCGCAACTGGTTGAATTTCGGGCTTCGAATTTGGAATTTCCCATTTAATCATTGGCCTGACCATGAGATTCATCGAGTCCGTTTTCGAGAAGCTGAAGCGTCATCCCAAGCGAATCGTCTTCCCGGAGGGAGCCGAGCCGCGAGTGCTGGAGGCCGCGGGCCGCTTCGTGCGCATGCAACTGGGCGCGCCCATCCTGCTGGGCGATCCTGCGGAGATCGAGCGCAAGGCGGAGCAGCACGGCATCGACCTGGAGCGAATCGGCATCCTGGACCCCTCGAAGGCGGATGACCGGGATATCTTCGCCTCGCGGCTGGAGCGCCTGCAACGCTACCGCAACATCGGCGCGGGAGACGCGCGGGAAATCCTGACCAACCCGAATTACTTTGCCGCCATGATGATCCAGCATGGGCAGGCGGATGCCCTGGTGGGCGGCGCGAGCCAATACGCCAGCTCGCTCATGCGCCCGCTCATCCAGATCGTGAAGCCGCTGCCGGGCGTGACCACCATCTCCAGTTGCATGATGGTCGAGGGGACGCCGGAGCGGTTTGGCAGCGATGGGATGCTGATGTTTGCCGATTGCGCCGTGGTGCCGGAGCCGACCGTCGAGCAGCTCGCCTCCATCGGCATCGAGACGGCGAAAGTCTCCCGGCAACTGACCGGCATCCGCCCGCGCGTCGCGTTTCTCTCCTTCTCCACCAAGGGCAGCTCCCGCCTGCCCGCCGCCAGCAAGATGGCCGCCGCCGCGGCGCTGGCAAAGCAGAAGGCCGACAAGGAGAAGCTGGAGATGGAAATCGACGGCGAATTGCAGGCCGATACCGCGCTGCTCCCGGACCTGGCGGCCCTCAAGGCGCCCTCCAGCCGCGTGGCCGGCAGTGCGAATGTCCTCGTTTTCCCCGATCTCAACAGCGGCAACATCGCCGCAAAGCTGGTGCAGCACCTCGGCGGCGTTTCCACCTACGGCCAGGTGCTCCTCGGCCTGTCCCGTCCCGCCGCGGACCTCTCCCGCGGCGCTTCCGTGGAGGATATTCTGGGCGTTGCGGCCATCGTCGGCCTCCAGGCCATCGAGTATCGCAAGCTCTACCCGGAAACCGACGACGACCAGGCGTCATAGCCGAGCGCACCGCCGGATGAACCAGACCACGCCGCGCCTTTTCATTGCCGCCACGCAGCAGAACGACGGCAAGACCACCACCTCGCTGGGCCTCTTCTCCGCGCTCAGCCGGCGGCTTGGGCGCATTGGTTTCATCAAGCCGGTGGGCCAGCGCTTCATCGAGGTGGATGGCAAGCGCATCGACGAGGATTCCGTGCTCATTGACCAGACCTTCGGCGTGAAGACCCCTCTGGAGGCGATGAGCCCCATCGCGGTCGAGCCCGATTTCACCCGCCGCTACATCGAGCAGTCCAATCACGATTTCCTCGTCCGGCGCATCCGCAATTCCTTTGACCGGGCGGCGTGGGAGAAAGATTTCGTCATCATCGAGGGCACCGGCCATGCCGGGGTGGGCTCCGTGTTTGATCTGTCCAATGCGCGCGTCGCATCGCTGCTTCACGCGAAGGTGCTGATGATCACCCAGGGCGGCATCGGGAGGCCCATCGATGAGATTGCGCTCAACAAGGCCCTCTTTGATCAGGAGGGGGTGGAGATGGTGGGCGTGGTGCTCAACAAGGTGCTGCCGGAGAAACTGGAATATGTGGAAACCTTTGCCCGGCGCGGCCTGGCGCGGCTGGGCATCGATCTGCTGGGCGTCATTCCCGCGGAGCCGCTGCTTGCGAATGCGACGCTCGGCCAGATTTGCCGCACCGTGAAGGGCAGCTTCATCAATGGGCGCACCGAGTCGCGCCGCCGGGTGCGCAAGGTCATCATTGGAGCGATGACTTCCACCCACGTAATGGATTATTTCGAGGCCGGCACGCTCGTCGTCACCCCGGGCGACCGGGAGGACATTATCCTGGCGGCGCTTTCCACCGCCTCCCTCTCGGAGAAGGATGGGCGGGTCATCACCGGTCTGGTGCTCTCGGGGGACCTGTTTCCCCATCAGAACCTGCTCGAGTTGATCAAGTCTTCCCATCTTCCCGTGATTGCCTCGCCGCTCGATAGTTACGCCGTGGCCAGCAGCATCCACTCGATGACGGTTAAAACGCTCCCGGGCGACGATGAGAAGATCATTAAGATCCAGGCGCTCATCGACGAGCACGTGGAGGTGGATCGCCTCCTGGAGAAGCTGGCGCCCGCGGAGCAAAAATGACCGCGACCATCGCGCGGAAGCGGGTTTAATAGGCTTTGCCTGCACCCGCATACGCGTCCTCCTATTTGACGCGGCGCTTCAGGCAGTGAACCGTAGCCGCCCGTGTTGCCAGAACCCTCGCCCGCACAACCCGCTTCCCCCCTCGACGCCAAAACCGGCCCGCTCTTCCCCCCCGCGCGCCCAAAGCATCGGTGGTAATGAAGCGTTTTCTCTGGATTTGCGCGGTCCTGGCGGCCGCCGCTCCGTTGCGGGCCGGGGATACGCCGGCCGGGAGCGCGCGCGTCATCACGCTGGAGGAGGCGTATGACATCGCGCTCGCGACGGATCAGAACATCCGGATCGCCTACGATGAGATTCGCAAGGCCAACCTGCTGCCCTGGAGCGCCCTTACGGCGCTCGGCCCGCAACTGTATGTCACCGGCGGGTACGACCGGAACCAGGCCCACGGAGGCGGCCTCATCACCACCGGCGAAACCGGAACGCTGGAAGCCAGTTACACGCAGCCGTTTGTCAATTTTGCCGTCTTCCCGGCCTATCGCTACGGCAAGCTGGCCGGCGTGGCCGCGCGGCTCCAGCATCAATACACCATCCGGCAGACGCTCTTCGGCGTTGCCAATGCCTATTACCAGGTGATCTCGGAGGGAGGCGTGGTGGAGGTGGACCAAAAAACCGTGGACCTCGCGGCGGAGCAATTGGACATCGCGCAAAAACGGCTCGATGTGGGCGAAGTCACTCCCACGGATGCCCTGAACGCGAAGGTTACCCTGGAATCCGCGCGCGTCGCCCTCATCCAGGCCAAAAACACGCTGCTGCTGTACCGCGATACGCTTGGGAACATCCTCAACCTGGGCGGGGACACCGGGTTCCAGGTGGTAAAACCGCCGGATTATCCCACCACCATACCGCCCTACGAGAAGCTCCTGGCAATCGCCTGCCGCAACCGCGAGGACCTGGAGGTGGGGAATATCGCAATCGGCGAGGATGTTGCAAAACGGGGCGAAGTGGTAGCCGAGTATGCGCCCACCATCGCCGGCAATGTGAGCGATACCTACACCAACGGACGCGGCTTCTACGGCCCGCAGACACAGGTTTGGGATGCCAATGTCACCGTCACCATGCCGATCCTCACCGGCGGCCAGCGGGAGATCGACCTGCGCACCGCCGGCATCCAGGTGAATGAGGACCAGCTTAACCGCGACAAGATTGCGAAAACCGTGGAGGGCGACGTCCGCCAGGCGTGGCTCAATGCGCGCTCGCTGCGGGACAGCCTGGTCTCCCTGCGCGCGCAAGTGGACGCGGCGCGAGAGAGCTACCAGGATGAAGTGCACGAGTACCAGGCCGGCACCGCGGCCAGCGTGGATGTGCTGGTGGCGCTCACCGCGCTCAACACCTCGGAGAACGCCCTCGCCGTGCAGGTGTACGCTTTCCAGGTGGCGCTGAGGGACCTGGAGCAGGCGGCGGGTGTTTTTCAGGAGCAGCGCGTCATCATGTCGAAGGTCAAATGAAACCCATTCTCGTTATTTTAATCGCCGTCTTCTCCGCCGGTGGCGGCTGGTGGTATTGGCAGGCGGCCCATGAGGATCCGGTCAAGTACCAGACCGGCGTCGTCATGCGCGGCGATGTCACCCAGGTGGTCACGGCCACCGGACAGTTGAACCCGGTGCTCAATGTGCAGGTCGGCAGCCAGATATCCGGCAACATCCTGAAGCTCTATGCCGACTACAATTCGCCGGTGAAGGAGAATGAGATCGTCGCGGTGCTGGACCCCGCGCCCTATACGGCCGCCGTTCACCAGGCGGATGCGAACGTGGCCTTCGCGCAAGCCGCGCTGGAGCTGGCGCAACTGACCGCCAAGCGCAAGGCGGAGCTGGTAAAAGAGCACGCGGCTCCGCAGGCCGATCTCGATACCGCGGTCGCGAATCTTCACCAGGCGCTGGCGACGCTGCAAATCAACCAGGCCGCGCTCGAAACCGCGCAAGTGAACCTGGACCATTGCACCATCACCTCGCCCATCGATGGCATCGTCATCTCCCGCAGCGTTGACGTGGGCGAGACGGTTGCCGCTTCATTGAATGCGCCCGTGCTGTTCACCATCGCGAACGATCTGAGGAAAATGCAGATCGACGCGAGCATCGCCGAGGGGGATGTGGGCGAAGTCGATAACGGCCAGGCCGTCAATTTTACCGTGGATGCTTATCCCTACCGCACCTTTCACGGGGTTGTCGCCCAGGTGCGCAATTCTCCCGTGACCGTTCAGAACGTGGTCACCTACGACACCGTGGTATCCGTGAACAACGCCGACCTGAAGCTGAAGCCCGGCATGACGGCAAGCATCTCCGTCGTGATCGCCCAACACAACAACGTGCTGGAGATTCCCAACGCGGCGCTCCGCTTCCGCCCGCCGGAGGATGCAAAGAAGCTGGTGCCTTATGTGCCCGGCACGCCTCCGCCGCGGCGGAGCGCCACTCCCGCGCAACACATCCGCCACGATGGCGCGCATACCATTTACGTGCTGCCGCCGGATGCGAAGAAGCCGGAGCCGGTGCAGGTGCATCTGGGTATCAGCGACGGCATCTACACGGAGGTCCTCGACGGCCTGAAAGATGGCGACGTGGTCGTGGATGCGATCCTCTCCGACAATCCCGCCCTGGAACCGCAAAACCACGGCCCGGGGCGCCGTCCGTTCTAGGGCCATGACGCCGGTCATCGATCTGCGAAGCATCGAGCGCACCTACACCTCCGGCGAGGTGGAGGTGCGGGCCGTGCGCGGCGTTTCGCTCAGCATCCAGGCGGGGGAATTTGTCGCCATCATGGGAGCGAGCGGCTCCGGCAAATCGACGATGATGAACACCCTCGGCTGCCTCGACCGGCCGACCGGCGGCTTGTATCTGCTGGATGGCATCGATGTTTCCCGGCTCAATCGCGATGAGCTGGCCGATATCCGCAACCGAAAAATCGGGTTCGTTTTCCAGGGCTTCAATCTCCTCTCCCGCACTTCCGCGCTCGAGAATGTGGAGCTGCCCATGCTTTACTCCCACAAGCGCCGCACGCCGCGGGAGCTGCGCGGGAAGGCGCTGGCGGCGCTGGAAATCGTCGGCCTGGCGCAGCGCTCCGGCCATTTCCCGAACCAGCTTTCCGGCGGCCAGCAGCAGCGCGTGGCAATCGCGCGCGCCCTGTGCAACGAGCCGTCGCTGCTGCTCGCGGACGAGCCGACAGGCAATCTCGATACGCACACGAGCATCGAGATCATGGGTGTTTTTCAAAAATTGAACAATCAGGGCATCACCATTGTGATGGTCACGCATGAGCTCGATATCGCGCACTTCACCAAGCGCAACATCGTGATGCGCGACGGCGTGGTCGTCGATGACTCGCCGGTGCGCGAGCGGCTTTTCGCCGCGGAAGAACTCCAGCGCCTGGACGAGGCGCACCAGGCCGTTCAGCTCACCAAATGAAGCTCCGCGCCACATTCCTCATGGCCCTGCGCGCGCTCCGTCGCAACAAGATGCGCACGGTGCTGACCATGCTGGGCATCATTATGGGCGTGGGCGCGGTGATTGCCATGGTGGCCATCGGCAACGGCGCGACCTCCCAGGTGGAGGACCAGATCGCCGCGCTCGGGCAGAACGTGGTGCTCGTCTTCGCCGGCAGCGTCACCTCCGGCGGCGTGCGCGCAGGCTGGGGCAATGCCGGTACGCTCAAGGTGGCCGATGCCGAGGCGATCCGGCGCGAGGTTTCCGACGCGGTCGCGATCAGCCCCGAGGTGAGCACCAAGAACCAGGTCAGCGCGGAAAACCAGAACTGGTTTACCAACATCAAGGGGGAATCGCCCGATTACTTCGGAATCCGGAACTGGGAGTTCTCGGAAGGCGGCAGCTTTACCGACAATGACGTGCGCAGCGAGAACAAGGTGGCCGTGATCGGCCAGACCATCGCGCGCCAGCTCTTTGACAATGACGATCCGCTCGGGCAGATCATCCGCGTCAAAGGCGTGCCGTTCGAGATTGTCGGCGTGCTCGCAAGCAAGGGCCTTTCCGTCATGGGCCAGGATCAGGATGACGTGGTCGTCCTGCCCTATACGAGCGCGATGAAGCGGATCATGGGCGTCTCCAATATCAACATGATCAACATCCAGGCGGAAACGCCGGGCGCGATCGTGGAGGTGCAGAACGCCGTGACCGATCTGCTGCGGCAGCGGCACAAGATCGTCGCCGATCACGACGATGATTTCACCATTCACAATCAGCAGGAATTTACCGATGCGGCCACGGCGACCTCGCGCATCCTCACGATTCTTATCGTCGCAATCGCCAGCGTCTCGCTGCTGGTGGGCGGCATCGGCATCATGAACATCATGCTGGTAAGCGTGACCGAGCGCACGCGGGAGATCGGCATCCGCATGGCGGTGGGCGCGCATGGAAAAGACATCCTGCTCCAATTTCTCATCGAGGCGACGAGCCTCAGTTCCATGGGCGGCATCATCGGCATCGCGCTGGGAATCGGCAGCGCCCGGCTGCTTTCGCTCCTGGCCCATTGGCCCACGCGCATCTCTCCGGCTTCCGTGGTGCTCTCCTTCATGTTTAGCGCCGCGGTCGGGATTTTTTTCGGCTTTTACCCGGCGCGCAAAGCCGCCGCGCTCGATCCCATCGAGGCGTTGCGGTACGAGTAAACGCGAAACCGCCTCCGGAAAAAATCCGGAGGCGGCATCACTGCGGAATGCTATTGCTGCGGAGGCGGCGGGGGAGGGCCGCCGGCGTCATCGGAGTTGCCGCCGGGAGGAGGCGGGGGCGGATTCCCCTGCTGCGCACCGTCCGGGGGAGGCGGGGGCGGGTTGCCGTCATTGCCGCCGCCTTGGGCATTCTGGCCACCCTGGCCGCCGCCGGGAGGTCCACCGGCATTCTGCTGATTGCCGCCGTTGTTCTGCCCCCATTGACCGCCTGGGCCGCCGGGGCGGTGATGACGGGGCGGGCCGAGCAGTTGCGGAATGGTCAATTGATCCGTGGTGCCCGTCTCCAGCGTGCGCAATTCCTGCGGGGCGTTGTTGATCTCCGTGGAATCGATGATCCCGTCATGGTTCACATCGAGTGCGCGAATCACGGGGGGAGGCGGAGGGCGCTGATTGCCCCCGGGACCGCCATTCTGGCCTTGCGGACCGCCGCCACCCTGCGCGTTCTGGCCCTGTGGACCGCCGCCACCCTGCGCGTTCTGGCCTTGTGAATTGCCGCCGCCGGGCCGGCCGCCTCCGTTGGGTCCGCGGCCGAAGCCGCGATGGTGTGGCGGGCCGAGCAATTGCGGGATCGTCAACTGATCCGCGGTGCCGGTTTCCAATGTGCGCAGCTCTTTTGCCGCATTGTCGATTTCGGTGGAATCGATGATTCCGTCACGATTCACGTCCAGGGCCCGGATGATGGGCGGAGGGGGAGGACGAAAATTTCCATTGGGTCCGCCGCCCTGGTTTTGGCCGCCGCCGGGGCCGCCCTGTCCCCCTGGCCCGCCAGGGCCCTGGGCAAGTGCGGCGCAGGCCGATGCGCACAGTGCGAGGCAGAAGATGGATCTGCTTTTGGTGATATGTCGTTTCATAATGGATGGATGGGCGGGATATCGCCCTTTGTTGCCGATAAACCTCGCACGCCAATGTTAAGCAATTATCCGCGCGAACCGGAAAAATTGTTAAGGAAGTGTAAAACTTTGGGCGCATTCCACTTCCTGTTTGATAGGGTGTTTCCATGAGCCAGGCAGACCCTCCCCGCTTGCTGCTGATCGATGATGATCGCAAGCTGTGCCGCCTCATCACGGCCTACCTGGAGCCGCTCGGCTATTCCGTCATCGCGGTCCACACCGGCCCGGAAGGCGTGGAGCGCGCCGCGGAGCCGTGGCAGGCGGTCATCCTTGATTTGATGTTGCCGGGCATGGATGGCTTTGAAGTGCTGAAACAAATCCGCAAGACGAGCGACGTGCCGGTGCTGATGCTGACGGCGCGCGGCGACGAGGCGGACCGCATCGTGGGCCTGGAGATCGGCGCGGATGATTATTTGCCCAAGACATTTTCCACGCGCGAGCTGCTGGCGCGGCTCCGCGCGGTGATCCGCCGGAGCGCATTGCGCGGAGAGAAAACCGCGGCCGCCGCTCCGCCGGATCTGACCGCCGGTCCGCTGCGCATGAACATGGGCGCCCGCGTGGCGACGCTGGAGGACCAGCCGCTGGACCTCACGCCGGTGGAGTTTGACCTGCTGGCCTGTCTCGCGCGGGCGCGGGGCCGCATCAAGTCGCGCGAGCAATTGCTGGAGGAAATTCGCGACCGCAATTACGAGGTCTTTGACCGCTCGATCGATGTCCACATCTCCGCGCTGCGCAAGAAGCTGGGCGACGATCCGAAAGCGCCGCGCTTCATCCGCACGGTGCGCACGGCGGGCTATATGCTGATCGATCCGGGATGATGCGTCCGCGTTTTCCACTTTCGGCGAAAATCCTTTCCTGGTTTTTCGCGAACCTGCTGCTGGTGGGCGTTGCGGTTTATGCATTCGTGGAGTTTGAATTCCACCTCGGGCCGGAATCGCTGCTGGGCGGGCGGGCCGGTCGCCGCGCGGACGGCCTCGCGGCGCTGGTGAGCGCGGACATCCACGCCCAGCCGCCTTCCCAATGGGACGATGTGCTCGCGCGGGCGGGAAATCTTTACGGGCTGAAACTCTTGCTTGCCGGTCCCGATGGCCGCTCCGTCGCCGGAGCGGAAATTCCGCTGCCTCGCGAGGTGCAGGAGCGCCTCTTCCGCCCGCCGCACCCGCCCAATCCCTCAAATCCGCTCCCGCAACCGCCGGACCCGCAAGGGCCGCCTCCGCTCGCGGATGGCGGCCAGCCACCCCCTGGCGCCGATCAACGCTTCCCACCCCCGGGGCCGCGTCCCGGCGATCATCCCGATTCGCATGGGCCGCCTCGCGATCACCGGATGGTCCACACCTTCAATCCCGGCCGCTACTGGCTGCTGCTGCCGGTCGAGGGGCCGGCGCCCGGACCGGAGGGAGGGCATCATCCGCCGCTCACGTTGATCGCCGTTTCGGATTCCATCGGCCTCGGGGGCCTGGTGCTCGACTTCATGCCGTGGATCGCGGCCGCGGGCTCCATCTTTCTCTTCTCGGTCCTCTTCTGGCTGCCGCTGGTGCATGGCATCACGCGTTCCATCCGTGAGATGACCGGCGCGACCGCGCGCGTGGCGGAGGGGCGCTTCGATATCCGGGTCCGGCAGGATCGCGGCGATGAGCTGGGCCTGCTCGCGACGTCCATCAACCAGATGGCGGAGCGGCTGGCCGGTTTCGTGAATGGACAGAAGCGGTTCCTCGGCGATATCGCCCATGAGCTTTGCACGCCGCTCGCGCGTTCGCAGGTGGCGCTCGGCATCCTGGAGCAGCAGGGCGCGGGCGAGACGCTGGTGGATTTGCGCGAGGAGATCCAGCAGATGTCAGACTTGGTGAACGAGCTGCTTTCCTTCTCGAAGGCATCGCTCGCCGCGGGCCGCATCAAGCTGCAAAGCGTCCCACTGTGCGAGATCATCCGCCGCGCGGCCCAGCGGGAAGCGGTTCCCGATGCTTCGCTCGTTCTCCATGTCGATCCCGGCCTTCACGTGATGGCGGAGCCCGACCTGCTCTGCCGCGCCATCGCCAATCTCTTGCGCAACGCGCTCAAATACGCGGGCGAGGCCGGTCCTGTCGAGATCGAGGCCGCGCCCGCGGGCGGCGACGTGATTCTTACCGTGGCCGATCACGGGCCCGGCGTGCCGGATGAATCGCTGGCGCAGATATTCGATCCCTTTTACCGGCTGGATGTCTCGCGCGCCCGCGAAACCGGCGGCACGGGCCTCGGCCTTGCGATTGTGAAGACCTGCGTGGAATCATGCGCCGGGCGTGTCGCATGCCGGAACCGCGCGCCGCACGGCTTGAGCGTGGCGATCACCCTTGCAGCCGCGTGATTGATTTTTTTGCGCGATAGGACGACAAGGGAGCTTCCCATGAGTAAACTGCTGGTCACCGTCTGGGGCGAGAATGTCCACGAGTGGAAACATGAGATCGTGCGCAACCATTACCCGCGCGGCATGCACGCATGCATCGCCGACGGTCTCAACGAAGATCCCGGCATCGAGGCGCGCACCGCAACGCTCCAGGAGCCCGAGCACGGGCTGACCGAGGAGGTGCTCGCGCGGACCGATGTGCTGGCATGGTGGGGCCATTGCGCGCATGGCGAGGTGGAGGATCGCATCGTCGCCCGCGTGCAGGCGCGCGTCTGGCAGGGCATGGGTCTTTTAGTCCTGCACTCCGCCCATTACTCGAAGATATTCAAGGCGCTCATGGGCGGCAGTTGCAGCCTCACATGGCGCGAGGCGGGCGAGCTGGAACGTGTCTGGGTGTGCAATCCCGGCCATCCCATCGCGCAGGGCGTCGGCCCGTACTTTGAGATTCCCGAGGAGGAAATGTATGGCGAGCCCTTCGGCATTCCCACGCCGGACGAGCAGATTTTCATCTCCTGGTTCAAGGGCGGCGAGGTCTTCCGCTCTGGCTGCACCTGGAAGCGGGGCAATGGGAAGATCGTCTATTTTCGCCCCGGCCACGAGACGTACCCCACTTATCACAACGCGAACGTAAAGCGGGTCCTCAAGAACGCGGTCCGCTGGGCCCGCCCGGAAGGCTCCACCTGGATCGACGGCGCGCCCAATATCCCCGCCGATAAAGCTCCCGAGCCGCTGGTAGCCAAAGGCGGCAGCGTGCATTGAAAACCCGCCTCATCACGGATGCGGCGGTGGCGCGCCGGGAGTTGACGGTCGCCGAATGCGTTCGCGTCATGCGGTCCCACTTTCAATAAAGTCCTTCGCATGCCCCCTCCTCAGGCAACCTTGGAAAAGCCGGCCGGTTTTCACGTTATGACGAAGCCGATCGGGCCGCTTTGCAACCTGGATTGCCGCTATTGCTTTTACCTCGAGAAGGAAAATCTCTTTCCGGCCAACGAGAACTTTAAAATGCCGGACGCCGTGCTGGAGACGTACGTCCGCCAGTACATCGAGAGCCAGCCCGGGCCGGAGGTTTCCTTTGCCTGGCAGGGGGGCGAGCCGACGCTCCTGGGCGTCGATTTTTTCCGGAAGGTGATCGCGTTTCAGCAGAGATACTCGGACGGCAGAAAAATCGGCAACGCGCTGCAGACCAATGGCACCCTGCTGGATGACGAATGGTGCGAGATGCTGCGCGCGCACGACTTCCTGGTGGGCGTCAGCATCGACGGGCCTGCAAGCCTGCACGACGCCTATCGCGTGGACAAGCAGCAGCGGCCCACGTTTGACCGGGTCATGGGCGGCATCGCTCTGCTGAAGAAGCACGGCGTGGAGTTCAATACGCTCACGGTTGTCAATCGGGTCAACTCGCGGAGCCCGCTGGAGGTCTATCGCTTCCTCAAGGAAGTGGGCTCCGGGTTCATCCAGTTTATCCCGCTCGTGGAGCGGGCGGCGGACCCGGCGGCAAAGGCCATCCACCTGGACCTCGCGACGCCACCCGATTCCGGAGAGACTTCGGTTCCCGTAACGGACTGGAGCGTGGAGCCGGCGCAATTCGGGGAATTTCTCGTTGCGATCTTTGACGAATGGGTGCGGCGCGACGTGGGCCGGATTTACGTGCAGCTCTTCGACGTCGCGCTGGGCATCTGGGCCGGGTTCGGCTCCGGGCTCTGCCTCTTTACGGAGAATTGCGGCGCGGGCCTCGCGATGGAGCACAATGGCGACGTTTACTCCTGCGACCATTACGTCTATCCGCAGTTCAAGCTTGGCAACATCCTCAACCAAAGCCTGGGCGAGATGGCCCACTCGCCGCGGCAGCATCAATTCGGACAGAATAAGTCCGCGACGCTTCCCGCCTATTGCCGCCGGTGCGAGGTGCGCTTTGCCTGCAATGGCGAATGCCCCAAGCATCGTTTTCTCCGCACCCCGGAGGGCGAGCCCGGCCTCAATTACCTCTGCGCCGGTTACAAGCGTTTCTTTACCCACATCGATCCCGCCATGCGGACCATGGCCGCACTGCTGAAGGAACGGCGCGCGCCCGCGGAGATCATGACAATCCTCGCCCGCCAGGATGCGGAGAGCCGCCGGGGCGCCCCGGGCCGCAACGCTCCCTGCCCGTGCGGCAGCGGGCGCAAATACAAGCGGTGCTGCGGACAATAAGCGCCGCGCGGCTTCCTATTTCTTCAGCTTCCGGATTTCGCGGTCAAGGGATTCGCGGGCATCGGCCAGGAGGGCCGGCAGAGACTCGGCGGACATGAAGGTGGCGCCGAAGGTGGAGACGGTGATTTGCTCGAGGCGGTCGGAGGTCACCACGGTGATCTCGTGGCGCTCCGAGTATTTGGCGACGAGGCGCTCGATGATGTCATCGGCGGTCTGGTCCACGCCGGAATAGAAAATCTGGATGCCGCCGGGCTCGGTGGCCTCGTTGGCGCGCGCGCCTTTGCCATCGAACACGGCGACGACGTGAATGCCGGAGGCATCCTGGTAGGCGGTCAGCGCCTTGATGACCGCCTCGCGCGCAAGGCCGGTGCGGCGCTCGTGCAGCTTGCGCATCTCCGGCCACGCGAAGATCACGCTGTGGCCATCGACGATGAGGACGCGCATGGCCCGGCTCCGCTCGCGGGCTCAGACGTCCAGATTGCGGACGTTGAGGGCGTTGTCCTCGATGAATTGGCGGCGCGGCTCGACCACGTCGCCCATGAGGATGGTAAACATGCGGTCGGCCTCGACGACGTTGTTGTCGTTGAGATCGACGCGCAGAAACTTGCGCCGCTGCGGGTTCATGGTGGTCTCAAAAAGCTCCTTGGCGTTCATTTCGCCCAGACCCTTGAATCGCTTGATCTGCACGCCGCGCCGGCCGATTTCCTTGATGGTCTCCAGGATGCGCGGGATGGAGAAGATGGGATTGACGCGGGCATTGTCGCCCTCGCCTTCGATCAGCTCGAAGATCGGTTTGTCGCTGTCGGAGTAATGCTCGATCTTCAGCCCCTTGCGCGCAAGCTCGGCGATGAGCTTCTGGATCGCGCCATGCTCATGAATCTCCACCAGCCGGGCGCGGCGGCGCGGGCCTTCCTTTTTCGCAACAGGCGCGGCGGGCGTCTCGGATTCATTCTCAAAGAGATTGAGATCGGGATTTTCCTCGTCGAACTTCCGCACCTCTTCCTCGGCGGAGAAATAGTGGACGAACTCTTCATTGCCCTCGCGCACCTTGACCAGGTAGCCGGGCAGCGCGCCCTCGGCGGAGCTCTTGTTAAGATACTGCTCAAAGTCGCCGCCATGGCGGCGGATGGCCTCGGAGAACTTTGCCAGTTTTTCGAGCAATTCGAGGATGTCCTTGAGCTGCGCGGCGGTCAGTTCCACGCCATCGGCCAGATTCCTGAGCTTCACTTCATCCGCGCCCAGGCCGATGAGGATTTTGGTGAGCGCCATGTCGTCGTCCACGTACTCCTCGCGCTTCTTGCGCTTGATCTGGTAGAGCGGCGGCTGGGCGATGTAGATGCGGCCGGAGCGGACCAACTCCGGCATCTGCCGGTAAAAGAAGGTGAGCAATAGCGTCCGGATGTGGGAGCCGTCGACATCCGCATCCGTCATGATGATGATGCGCCCGTACCGGAGCCGCGCCATGTTAAAGGAGCCCTCCATATCGCCACCGCCAATGCCGGTGCCGATGGCGGTGATCATCGTCTGGATTTCCGTGTTGTGCAGCACCTTGTCCAGGCGGGCTTTCTCCACGTTGATGAGCTTGCCGCGGATGGGCAGGATTGCCTGGAAACGCCGGTCGCGCCCCTGCTTGGCGGAGCCGCCCGCGGAATCGCCCTCGACGATGTAGAGTTCCGTCAGCTCCGGGTCGCGCTCGGAGCAATCGGCCAGCTTGCCCGGCAGGCCGCCGCCGGTGAGGCCGCTTTTGCGGACGGTCTCGCGGGCCTTGCGGGCGGCCTCGCGGGCGCGGGCGGCGTTCAGGCCTTTTTCGACGACGCGCTTGGCGATGGGCGGGTTCTGATCAAAGTAATTCATCAGCCCCTCGTAAACGATGGAGGAGACGATGCCTTCCACCTCGGGCGTCACGAGCTTGACCTTGGTCTGGGACTCAAAGCTCGGATTCGGGTGCTTGATGCTGGTGACGGCCGTCAGGCCCTCGCGCACGTCATCGCCGCTGATGGAGGGGTCCTTCTCCTTCACCAGGTTATTCTGCTTGGCGTACTGGTTGATGGCGCGGGTAAGCGCGGTGCGGAAGCCGGTGGAATGCGTGCCGCCATCGGGGTTTGGGATCGCATTCGTAAAGAACAGCATCTGGTCGTTGTAGCTGTCGTTGTACTGGAGGACGCAATCGACGATCATATCGTCCTCGATCCCGACGCCATCCTTGCTCTTGAAGGAGACCTTGCGCCGGCCGCCCAGCACGATGCCCTTGGGATGCAGCAGTTGCTTGTTCTCCCCAAGCTGGCGCACAAATTCCTCGATGCCCGCCCGGTAAAGATAGACCTCTTTTCTCACGCTGTCCGCCCGCTCGTCGGTAAGGCGGATTTCCAGGCCGGGATTGAGGAACGCCAGCTCGCGCAAACGCGCCGCCAGTTTTCCAAACTCAAACTCCGTGGTGATCGTAAAAATGGTCGGGTCCGGCAGAAAGGTGATGAGCGTGCCGGTGATTTTCTTGTTCTTGACCTCGCCGATGACCGTCAGTTTCTTCGTCGTGACGCCGCGCTCAAACTCCATGGAGTACACCTTGCCGTCGCGGCTGACTTCCGCCTTGAACCAGTCGGAAAGGGCGTTGACGCACTTCGCGCCGACGCCGTGAAGGCCGCCGGAATATTTATACGCGCCCTGGCCGAACTTGCCGCCGGCGTGCAGGTTGGTCAGCACCAGCTCGATGGCGGGAATATTGAACTTGGGATGGATATCGACGGGGATGCCGCGCCCGTTATCCCGGATGGAACAGGAGCCATCCACGTGGATCGTCACCTCGATGCGGTCGCAATACCCCGCAAGGTGCTCGTCGATGGAATTGTCCAGCACCTCAAACACGCAATGGTGCAGCCCCCGCTCGTCCGTGGGCCCGATGTACATGCCCGGGCGCTGCCGCACGCCGGCCAGCCCCTCCAGTTTGTCGATCTTCGAGGCGTCATAGTTGCCCGTGGGAGTGTCCGAGGAGGTCTTTTCTACGGGTTTCTGGGGATCCTCGGGATTGGAAGGTTCGGCGGGCTGATCGGGCATAGAATTCTGGTAAAGAGCGAAGCAAACAATCTAAGGCCGGGCGGGACCTCTCACAAGTCATTTACCGTGGATTCTCGGGGTGGCTACTCAGGGGATATACGTAGTATTCCTTACGTGCATTACGCATATCCCCATCCCGGAATCACCGACTCGCCTCTCTGGCCTCCGCACCCCGGCTGCTCCCAACATAGGACCAAATGTTTGTACGCCGCTTCATTACCACCGATGGCGAGGTTGTCCCGGAATTGCCCATCAAGTCCGGCCCCTTTCCCAAGGCGCCGGAAACGCCGAATCGCACCGGCTGGAGCTCCGCGGAAGTTTCCCCGCTGAGCGAAATGCGCCTGCGGGCGATGTTGGACGCATCGCCGGATTGCATTTTGGTGGCGGGCCGGGATGGCATCATCAATGAAATCAACCCGGCG
>DATAXI010000061.1:0-23115 GCA_036266845.1 Chthoniobacteraceae bacterium
CTTTTATTTCTCGAAGTTACATTTTTCTAAAATCTGTAACCGATTTTGACCGGTTGTCTGTTTCTTTTTTCCACTACGTATCCCGGTCGATGGCTGGCCGGGCACCCGCGAGGGAGAGCAGAAAGAGAATCCCATATCCCCATCGGTCTAGGGAGTTTCCGCAAGAGAGCTGGCACGGCCATTGCTAAACAGTATATCGCCACGCGTTCCATCCGCGAGCTCAACTAACAACAGCAATACAACCAAAAACGTACATAAATATGATTCAGAAACTTCAAACAAAGCGCGGGGGCTTCACGCTCGTGGAAATCATGATCGTGGTCGCCATCATCGCTCTGCTCGCCGCAATCGCGGTTCCCAACTTCCTGCGTGCCCGCAAGCGCTCGCAGGCCACCCGCGTCCTGGAAGATCTGCGCGATCTCGATAGCGGGCTCGACCAGTATGCGATCGACAACGCAAAGACCAGTGGCGCTACCGCCACCTTCACGGACATTTCGGCGTACATCAAGACGGGCACGGTTCTTTACAGCACCGGTGCTGACGTCTTCGGCGATACGTATGGGCCGTCTTTCACGGTCGATACCGAGCTCTCCGTTCCGTCCAATGCGTTCAACAACCTGTCGGACGTCGCTCCTTACACCTTCTGGTCGCCTTACTCGACCGGCAGCAGCCCTTACTAATCGACTGCTGATTCTTTCAAGGAATTTTTCCTTGGACACGCCGGGGCGGGATTTCGATCCCGCCCCGGTTTTTTTTCGCCGGCCCACGGGCAAAAAAAAGCCCCCGGCGCAGACCTGAAGCCTGGCACCGGGGGAACCCTAACCCAGTGACAAGATCGACTGGGCAGGGAAAGGCGGATGTATGAATCGCGGGGCGCCCGCCCGCAATTCGGGATTTTTTTTGGACGAATCTCCGGTCTCGTCACTCGGGCCCGACTACGTGCTCCTGCCCGCCGGCGCTTTGGAAGACGGGTGGCGGCGGCGTATCCTCGTCCAGTTCGGAGGGGTTGATCCAGCCGCGACCGTAAAAAGCCTTATCCTCCGGCGTCATATTGCAGCCGGTCAGCAGGCTGGCGGGTGCGGCGAGCCCCAGCAGAGCCGCCGCAAGTGTGAGCGGGCGGCGAAGATTATTCCACAAAGGCATGGGGATCCGCATTGGCCTGCCCGGAGGTGGGCGAAGACTGGCTGGCGGGACTCTCCGGTGGAGTAAGAGTCGTCGAATTGTGGAGGGGACGCGAGGAATCATCGTCGGACGATGCGCAACCGGCCAGCGCAATGCAAGCAGCGGCAAGGATTGCGGCGATTAGGGATGCTTTTTTTTTCATGGTCATGTCACAAGTCGCGCCCAATGGAGCGAATGGTTTGTTCATTAATGCAGCGCAGTTTTTTCGATTTTGCGAATCAAACGTAACTTTTTTCTTCGAATAGCGGTCAGGCTTTACACGTCGATGGATCACGAAGCCATGAAACCAGCACGAAATTCAGGATTCGCCCGGGTATTTGAGAAGCGCCGCAATGCCGGCGGGGAGGCGGAACGGAATCGTGTCGAAGAGCGCAGAGAGGCGCTGGTCTTTTTTGCAATTGCGATACTCTTTGTCGCAAATGTGGTAATTTATCTCTGCCATCATTACGGTCTGGCCTCATTCGACGATTTTCGGCATCGCTCCTTACCGGCGCCCGGGGTGACGGTGGATTGTTGTCTTCCCTCTCCCGGCGTGCTCTACTGCGCGGCGTGATCGCGAAAATCAAGTTTCTCGGCATTCCAGTGGCCGACCAGGACCGTGCGTTACGGTTTTACACGGAAAAAATGGGGTTCGAAGTCGTTGGCGATGTTCCGTTTGACGAAAAACAGCGCTGGATCACCCTGGCGATCCCGGGGGCGGAAACCCAGGTCACGCTTTTCACCCCGCCGGGGCAGGAAGACCGGGTCGGTTCGTTCGTGAATATGGCGTATCAGGCCTCGGATTTGCAGAAGACCTATGAGGACCTGGTGGGCAGGGGAGTGGAGTGTGTGAGACCTCCCACACCGCAGGCGTGGGGCTCCTACGCGATCTTCAAGGACAGCGAGGGAAACATTTTTTGCATCGCGACGGAGAGTAATCTGAACCCAAACAAGGCCGCCGGCTGAGCGGGCGGGGGTGTCACTGGTCCGCCACGTGGCGCTCGTTCCAGCGGATCGCGGAACTCAACAGGTCCGATGGGCCGCCGAATCCACATTTCTCCCGGATATGGCCGCAATGGACCTGGACGGTCTTGATGCTAATACCGAGTGCCTCGGCAATGTGGCGTGTTGATTTGCCGGCGCCGAGGAGATGGAAGATTTCCAACTCCCGGCCACTGAGCGGAGCGAGGTTCGGCTCCTCCCGCCCGGCAGCGGGTTCATGGCGCGAAAGCGCATCGCGGCTGATATAGGAATCTCCGGCGAGTACGCGACGGATGGCGGAAAGGATATCCGGCGTGCTCTCGCGCTTGAGAATGTAACCGGCTGCGCCCGCGGAAATGGCGCGCCGTGCGGAGGCGGCATTTTCCTGATCCGTGAGGACGACGATTTTAACCCGCGGGAGACTGCGCTTGATCTCCGCGATCAGGTCAAACCCGGAGTATTCCTTGAGCGAGACTTCCACGATGACCAAATCCGCCCGCTTCTTCAGGACCGCCCCGGTGCAACCTGGCTGACCCTCCGCGTGGCCGCAGAAAAAGAGGTCCCTCTGCCGGGCGATGACGTTCGCAAGCCATTCGCGCACGAGTGGATGGTCGTCCACAAGGAATACGCGTCGGCGTTTCATGGCGGCAATCCGGATGGAAGGCTAGAAGAGGTGGTGCTTTGAAAAGAAGAGCCAGGAAATGATTGCGAAGAACGGAATCAGCACCGGCACGGAATAAAGAAAGACGTAGCGCGCAAAGTCCGGGGTCTTCACGCCGGCGCTTTCCGTGATGCTCTTGACCATGAGGTTGGGGCCGTTGCCAATATAGGTCATCGCGCCAAAAAAGACCGCTCCGAGCGAGATCGCCTCCAGATAATGGGAGCGGTTCATAATGAAACTGGCCATCTGGTGGGGGAGATTGATATTGAGGCCGGCGATGCCGAAGGCGCTGGCCAGGAACGTGAGGTAAGTGGGAGCATTATCCAGCACGCCGCTCAGGGCGCCGGTGCACCAGTAGAATTGCATCTCTGTGCGGATGCCGAGAGCGCCGGCATGAAGCTGGAGGTAATCCAGCACGGGCAACATCGTGAGGAAGATGCCCGCAAAGAGCCACGCGACCTCCTTGATGGGAGTGAAGGTGAAACCGTTGGCTTCGTGATCCTCTTTCCTCGTGGTGTACCATGAGCCCGCGGCGGCGCCGATCATGAGCGCCTCGCGCAGCCCGGGCGGGTTTTTGATGAAGACGGCGGCGAGGATCAGGGCGAGGAAGGCGAGATTATGCAGGCCGCTAAACTTCCAACTGCGCGCGTGGGTTTCCGCCTCGCGCACGTTGCGAGGGGCGCGGAGGTAATTGGTGCGGTCAAAGCAATAAAAGATCGCAACCATGCCAATGACCGCTACCACCCACGCCTGCCAGCAGTGGGCCATGACCCACCAGAAGGGGACGCCTTTGAGATAGCCGAGGAAGAGGGGCGGATCGCCCACCGGGGTGAGGCAACCGCCGACATTCGAGATAATAAAGATGAAGAAAACCGTGTGAAAACCGGTAAATCGATAACGGTTCATGCGGACCCAGGGCCGGATGAGGAGCATCGACGCGCCAGTCGTGCCGATAATGTTCGCGCAGACGGCGCCGGCGAGGAGGTAAACAGAATTGACCCAGGGCTTCGCCTCGCCCTTTACGACAATGTGAATGCCGCCCGCCACCACGAAGAGCGAGCCGATGAGCGCCAGGAAGGAGACGTACTCCAGGCCCACGCGAAGGATGCTGCCTGCGGCGTGCAGGCCGAAGAGGTAATAGAACAGCGGGATCGCGCCGAGGCCGATGGATATCTTGTGATAATGCCGCTCCCAGTGATGCTTGATGATGAACGGAGCCAGTGCGATGCACGCCAGGAGCGCCACAAAGGGCAGCACCATGGCGGGGTTTGGGTCCGGCAGCGTTTCGGCCAAAGGGAGCAACGGCATCCGGAAAATGGCGGGAGGCCGCTAGAGATTGAGGAATGCGTTGATCGCGCCGAACGCGGCAAGCATGGCCACGCCGCTGAGCATAAACGCGGGCGCGCCAAGATCCGGCTCCTTGCGGCTGCGCCAGAGAAAAGCGCCGCCGCGTCCCGCAAAGAGCATGGCCACCAGGAGGGCGATGGTGAAAGCCATTTGCATGTGGTGATGATGCGGCAAAGCATCCGCCGCGGCGGCCAGGAGGCCAAAGGTGCCGAAGAGGGTGCTGGCGAAAAGGGGACGGCTGCTGGTGCGGCGCCACGCCAGCATCCCGAGTACGAGAGAGCTGAGCGAAGCGATGAGGAGGAGAATGGCGGTGGAGTTCATAAATGCGTGTTTATTGGAAAAAGGGTTTTCAGTTTTGGACGCGCGCTTCCGGCGGCAAAATAATGACGCCGGAAGCGGCAAATCCATCAGCGCCTAAATTGCGGCCTCTCCCTGCTCGCCGGTGCGGATGCGCACCGCTTCCTCGATCGGGGAGACGAAGATTTTTCCGTCGCCGAAGCTGTCGGTCTTCGCGGACTTGACGATGGCAGCCACCGTTTTATCCACCAGCGTATCCTCGACCACGACGATGGCCATGATCTTGGGCACGAAGTCCACGGTGTATTCGCTTCCGCGATAGATTTCGGTGTGGCCCTTCTGACGGCCAAAGCCCTTTACGTCCACAGTGGTCATGCCCTGGATGCCGAGTTCGGAAAGGGCGGCCTTTACCTCCTCGATCTTGAAGGGTCTTATGATTGCTTTAATTTCTTTCATATCATTTGAAGTCGGTTGGAATTTTTTCCGGGATTGACCAGGCCGGCCCCGGACAGCAGGCGAAACCGCCCGGGGACCGGCCTGACCATGCCGTAGATTAGGCGGCCGGAGGCGATGATTTGTCCGTGATATGGAAGTCCGGGTAGGCTTCCACACCCATCTCCGGCATATCGAGGCCGGCCAATTCGTCTTCCCTCTTCGAGCGGATCGGGAAGATGAGGTTCGAGAGCTTGAACCAGACGAACGCCATGGCGAACACCGCGATGGCGCAGGTGCAGACGTCCACGCATTGCGCGCCGAGCTGCGAGAAGTCCCCGGCGGGAGCGCCGAAGAGCTTGCCGAAGATTCCGGTCACGCCCACGTCCGTCCAGCCGCCGGTGGCGCCGGTGCCGGTCATGTCCGCGTACTTCTTGAGGGTGGCTGCGGCTCCATCGTTATTGATGATGGTCCATGCGCCATCCTTGAAGAGCTTGTGGACGCCGCCCCAGCCCTGGCCGTAGGAGCCATTGGCAAAGAGGCCCACGCTTAATACCCCCCAGGCGCCGCACGTGCCGTGCACCGACATGGCGCCCACGCAGTCGTCGATCTTCAATGTCCGCTCCACGAAGAAGACGGAGAAGACGACGATCACGCCGGCTATGAAGCCCAGGATGACCGCGCCGGCGGAATTAACGAAGGCGCAAGGGGCGGTGATCGCCACCAGGCCCGCCAGGAGGCCGTTGCAGAGCATCGAGGGATCCGGCTTGCCAGTCACCAGGTACATGGTGAAGAGCGTGCCGACGGAGGCCGCCGCGCCGGCGAGCATCGTGTTGACCGCGATGATCGCGATGCGGTTATCCGTGCCGGCGAGCGTCGAGCCCGGGTTGAAACCGAACCAGCCGAACGCCAGGATGAACGTGCCGAGCATCACCATGGGGATGTCGTGGCCGGGAATCGGACGGGGCTTGCCATCCGGCCCGTATTTGCCAATGCGCGGCCCAATGCAGAGGCCGCCCGCGGCCGCGATGACGCCGCCGCACATGTGGACCACGCCGGAACCGGCGAAATCGACCGCGCCGTGGCCGAGGCCAAAGTTCTGGCCCAGCTGGGCCAGCCAGCCGCCGCCCCAGACCCAGTTGCCATAGATGGCGTACGGGATCATGCCCACCCAGAAGCCGTAAATGATGAAGTTGCGGAAATCCCAGCGTTCCGCCATGCAGCCGGTGGGAATGGTGGCCGTGGTATCCATGAACACCATCTCAAAAAGGAAGAGCGAAAAGATGGCGGTATCAAAGACACTGGGACTCAGGAAGAATCCCTTGAGACCGATCAGGCCGAAGGGATGGCCCGCGATAGTGACCGTCCAGCCCTGGTTCAGGAGTAGCAGCCCCTGTCCCAGCGATGGCTGCCAGCCAATTGCGGCGGGGCCGTTGGCGTAGTTGCCGAACATGAAGGCAAAGCCGCATATCCAGAACCCGAGCATGCCGAGGCCGTAGATCATGAAGTTGGTGGCCATGACGTGCGCGGCGCTCTTGGCGCGGCAGAGGCCGGTTTCCACCAGCGCAAAGCCGGCCTGCATGAACATGACGAGGAAGCCCGTCACGAGCGTCCAGACCAGGTTGATGGAGACCTTGTTGTGGGCGGCGTTCTGGATCAGTTCGTCATTGGTAACCTTTCCTTTCCCGTCGGGGTTGATGGAGGTGGAATCCGCCGGAACGGGCCATGTAAGGTCCGTTGCCGTACCCGCGTTGGCTCCCGGCGGGTAGGCCTCGGAGTCGGGTTGTTGTGGAGCGGGTGTTGCGGTGGCCGCTGGCGCCGGCGATGGTGCGGCCGGTGTCTGCGCGGAGGCCATCCGTACAGAACCGAATGCCAGCAGTGCCATAACGGCGATCGCGCGGCAGAGAGACAGTTTCCTGGTGCTTCTTGTCATTTGGATTTGGTTGGGCTTGGTTGTTTAGGGATTTCTGGCCGGCTGCCGGAACTGGGTTACCCCCCGGCGGCCGACTGCTCGCTCCTGCGGGAAGCCACTCCGCGGGCCTCCCGAGATCGCCCTCAAGCCGCGGGGGTAAGTCTCAACCCTTGAGGCATATCCCGATTGGCTGTGAGCGAGCGTGGATGGTGTATCTTCGGACGATTGAAAACGCACGGTCGCGGCGTTTAGCAATCCTCGTGCCATGATGATTATTCCGCCGTCCGCATCCTGGTAACTAATACAATGCCCTATATGGAGTAAGTGGGCGTAAAAAAATAGTTTGGCGCTCAGAGAAACAGAAAACTCAAATGCATATAAAGCGACATGAATGGTTAAAAACGTTCAGAAGCGAAGTTGAGAAATGAACCCGGATATCCAGCGGAAATGCGATATCGTTACGTCGTAAGTGGCCTGAAAAGAGAAGCTTGGAGCGCTTACTGGAAGCGCTTTCAGCCTCGTTCCCGGATTGAAACCGTCTTGTAATGCAAGATGTTACATCGCGGAGTAATGCGGCCAATGAAGTTATCGGGGGTATTATCCGGACATACATCAGGCCCGATCGAAAAAAATGGACTGAAATGATGAGTAGCGCAACTTAGTACAAACCAGCGCCACGGGTAAATACATGTAATTTGTTCTTAATGAGAGTGGTGCGTAATTCCGTGGAAACTCTACTCGGGACAACCCGATGGCCCAGGTATGTAGCATAAAACACTACATATTTAGTTTTTGCTATTCGCCATTTGATTGAGATTGGAAAAATCGCGGCTAAAATTCGCCGCCAATGCACCGGCGTGATCATTCATCCTGCGAGCGCCGCCGGGGCTTCCCGTATCCGCCCGCTTTTATGTTACAGCGCTTGAACTCACTATCGCTTTCCGTGCGGGAGGAGGGAATCCACCTTTGCATCCAGGATCACGGTCGCGGCGATCAGGAAGCCGCCGCCCAGCACCCCGGCGCGGTAGCGCATGCTGCGCAGGCCCATGCCCGTGGAGGAGTCCGCCTCGGGCGGGACACCGGCCTGCCTGGCGGGCGCGGGATGCGTGTCAGTTGCCACGTTCCGCTGCATACTTCCGCTTATGCAAACTGAACCGGCCAGGAAGCGCGTAAAGGTTCTGCTGGTGGAAGATCACCCGATGTTCCGCGAGCGGCTTGCCTCTGTTATCTCGAAGCGCGGCATGTTGGTCTGCGGCCAGGCGGACAACGCGCGGGAGGCCGGCAAGCTGGCTGAGACATCGCGCCCGGACATCGCGATTGTCGATTTGACGCTCCGTGAGTCGAACGGCCTCGATCTGCTGAAAGACCTCAAGGCCCGCGGCATCCACCTGCCGGTGCTCATGCTTTCAATGCACGATGAAGGGGTTTACGCGGAACGGGCGCTGCGTGCCGGCGCGCGGGGATACATTACCAAGATTGTCGCCGCGGCGGAAGTGCTGGAGGCGGTGGAGCAAGTATTGAAAGGGGAGATTTACCTAAGCCGGCAGATGACCACGCGCATGCTGGGGCGGGTAACCGCCGGGGAGGAAGCGAGCGGCGATGTTGGCCTTCTGACGGATCGCGAGCTGGAGGTTTACCGGCGGATCGGGCAGGGGCAGACGGCAATGGAGATCGCCGCCGGCCTGGGGCTGGGCCTGCCGACGATCAATACGTACCGCGCCCGGATCAAAGAGAAGCTGGGCATCAGGAACGGGACGGAACTCCAGCATCGGGCGACCCGTTGGGTCCACGAAAACCCTGACTGACCCGAGATGGACTAATCCTCGGGCTCGAGTTCGGCGATGCCTTCGTCGCTCTGGGTCACGCGGACGACCTCCTCCACGGTGGTCTGGCCGAGGCCGACGCGGCGCCAGCCATCCTGCCGCAAGGTCTGCATGCCGTCCAGGGTGGCGCGCTGCTTGAGTTCGGTGCCGGGAGCCTTCGAGATGACCAGACGGCGCAATCCCTCTGTGAGGACGCAAATCTCGTAGATGGCGGTGCGGCCGCGGTAGCCGGTCTGGCGGCAGCTTTCGCAGCCGGTGCCTTTGTAGTACTTGAAATCGGGCGAGACGAGTGCGCCGATTTCCTTCAGATACTCGACAGGATAACCGGTGAGCTGCTTGCAATCGGGACAGATGGTGCGGACAAGGCGCTGGGCGATAAAGGCGCGGATAACCGAGGCGAGCAGGAAGGGCTCGACCCCCATGTCCGTAAGGCGGGTGATGCCGCCCACGGCGTCATTGGTGTGCAGCGTGGAGAAAACAAGGTGGCCGGTCATTGCGGCGCGGATGGCGATTTCCGCCGTTTCAAAGTCACGAACCTCACCCACCATGATGACATTCGGGTCCTGGCGGAGAATGTGGCGGAGACCCTGCGCAAAGGTGAGCCCGATTTCGGGTTTCACATCGATCTGCGAAACGCCGGCCAGCCGGTACTCGACCGGCTCCTCGATGGTGATGATCCGGCGCTGGACGGAATTGATGCTGGAGAGGAAGGAGTAGAGCGAGGTGGACTTGCCGGAGCCGGTGGGGCCGGTGACCAGGACGATGCCGTTGGGCTGGGCGAGAAGGCTGCGGACGATCTGGGTCTGGCGCGAGCTGAGGTCCAGCCGCTCGAAGCCGAACTGCTGCTCCGCGCGCGTGAGCAGACGCAGGGAGATGCTCTCGCCATTGACCGTCGGGATTGTCGAGACGCGCACGTCGATGTTCGCCTCGCTGCCGCGGGAGAGATTGATGCGTCCATCCTGCGGCAGGCGCTTCTCCGCGATATCCATGTGGGCCATCACCTTGAGGCGGGAGATGATGGCGCTTTGCAACAGGCGGAGCTGCGGCGGCACGGCGACCTCATGCAGGATGCCGTCGATCCGGTAGCGGATGCGAAGATCGTTTTCCAGCGGCTCGACATGGATATCCGTGGCCCGCTCGGAGATCGCCTCGCGGATGATCTGATTGACGAACTTGACGACCGAGGCCTCGGGATCGTCCGCGTCCAGGTCCATTGCCTCAAAGCGGTCGTCGCCGGATTCCAGGTTGCGCCCGGTCGCCTGGAGAATCTCCTCGAACGTTTCCGCGCCCACGCCGTAGAGGGATTTGATGGAGCGCAGGAGTTGCGCGCGGGGCACCAGCACCCACTCGATTTTCTTCCCCGGCAAAAGCTGCGCGGCCATGCGGCGGGCGGCGCTGTTGAAGACATCGTAGGTGGCGAGCCGGGAGCCTTTTTCCCCCTGTCCCAGCGGGAGGATTTGATATTTGAAGACGAAGCGGCTGGGCAGGCTGCCGAGTGTGGACCGGTCCACCCTGGCCATGTCGATGGACTCGACCGGCGTATTGAAGAGGCGGCCCAGCTCATTGGTGAAACGCTGCTCGTCAACCTTGCCGGAATTGAGGACGTGCACCGTCCAGGTGACGCCATTGCCGGGTGTGGCGGCCAGTTTCGCGGCCTCCTCGGGATCATTGCATCCACTGGCGATGATGGCATCGACCAGGTTTTTCCGCAGCGGCGAGGTCATTGGACCGTCTTGTCGTCCTGGTAGCGGAAATTGACGCCTCCCGAAGCGTGCGGAGTGGGAGCGGCAATTGTGGAATCGATATCGGGTTCCATGAGGAGGCGCTTGCGCTCCACGTGGGATTCATCCGCCATTTCATCCGGGCTGGTGGTGACCACGGGACGGATGAGGATGATCAATTCAGAACGGTCGTTCTGCTTCGCTTTATTGCCGAAGAGATAGCCGAGCACGGGGATGCGCCCAAGGATCGGGATGGAGGAAGTGTTATTGCTGACAGTCTTCGTGATCAGGCCGCCGAGGACGATGGTGGCCTTGTTGGGCACGGAGACATTCGTGCGGATGTAGCGGGTATTGATGGCGGGGACGTTGCTGCCGCCCACGTTGGAGGTGGCGCCGGGGCTGTCGAGCTTCTGGAGGATGTCGAGCGACACTTCCTTGTCGGAATTGATGAGCGGCACCACCTCGAGCTGGAGCGCGACCTGCATGTAATCGATGCTCGATTGCACGGCCGCGGTCTCGCCGGCCACGCCGGTGAGATTCGAGAGCGTGCTGGTGGGCACGGGGATTTGCTCGCCGGAGACGATGATCGCCTTCTTGTTATTGGAGGCGTAAACCATGGGGCGGTTGGTCACGTGGAAGCGGCCGGTCGATTCCAGCGCGTTGACGATCACATCCAGGGAATTGGCCGCGCCGATGGCCGCGGTAAACCCGGTGCCGGCGCCAACCGCGCTGGCCAGCGTGGAGCCGACCGGGCTGCCGGTGAAATTGGTGACGGCCGCGCCGGCGTTTCCATTGAGGAAGCCCGTGCTGCCGAGCGTGCTGTTGCTGCCGGAGGAGAGGAGATTGGCGAGCGGGCCGGAGGGGTAGTGGAGCAGGTAATCGACGCCCACGTTGGAATCGTTATTGAGTGTGTACTCGCCGATCACGGTGTTGAGCATCACCTGCGGGGCGCGGACGTCGAGCTGGTCGAGCAGGGTGAATATCTTTCGTTTCACCTCCTCATTGCCGAGGACGATGATCGTGTTCTCACGCGGGTCCGCGATGATCTTGGTGCTGCCGAGGATTACCGCCTTGGGAGTAATATCGCGCTCGGGCGTCTCCAGGCCCTCGGTGATGTTGAGGCCGGTGCTGCCGCCGCCAGACGAGCCCAGGCTGGAGTTACCCCCGTTATTGTTGTTGGAGTTGGTGGTGTTGTTGGTCGGTTGCGTCGTGTTCCCGCTCGTGCTGCTTTCCGTATCTCCCTCGGCCTTCTCGCCGGGCTCGGTGATCGCCTTTACGATTACGCCGAGAATGTCGGCGGCATCCACGTATTTGAGCTTTCGTTTCTCCGGCTCGCCAAAGGCGATGTCCGAGTCGTATTGCTCGATCAAATTCTGGATGAACGGGAGATTGACGGGCCGGGTGACAACGTGGATCCGGTTGGTGCGGTCATCGTAATCGATCTTGATCTTCCCGACGATGATGGTGTCCTCGGACAGGCCGGTCATTGAAGCCGGAAACGCCGAGCTGCCTCCGGTCCCAGGCCGGCCATTCACCAGGATGGGGCGGGGCGGCGGAGCGCCGGAAGGCCCGCCCTGGGTCTGCTGCTGGCTTTTCTCGAAAAGCTTGTTCAGCTTGTCCACCACATCTTTCGCATTAGCGCGCTCGAGCTGGTAAAAGCGGCTCACCACCTCCGCCGGCGGGACATCCGCCGCGGCGATGATCTTCGCGATGTTCCGCAGCATGATGGTGCTCTCGGTGACGATGATCGCGCCCGGCAGCGGGACGCTGCTGGTGTAAACGCTGTTGGGGACATAAGCGTCGATGACCTTCTTGATATCCTCCGAGCTGGCGTACTGAAGTTGAAACACGACGCTGACGATGCCGACATCGTCGGGAATCTGGCTGATATCCGAGTAAATATTGATGCCGAAGCTGCGCGGGTTTTTGCCGGTGCCGACCAATTTCACGATGTTGCCCTCCGTGGGGACGAGCGCATAGCCGTTCAGATAAAGGCTGGTCTCGATGATGCGGATGGCCTCGTCGCGCGTGACGGGCTTGGTGATATCGATGCTGATGACGGCGCCGGTGACGGTGTTATCGGTGATGATGCGCTTGCCGGTCAGTTCCTCATAGGTCTTGAGGATGATCTGGATATCCGTGTTGGGGAACTGAAGGTGAACCTCATCGGAATCTGTGGAAGGCGGGTTCGCCATGGACGGCGCAATGGGCGAGGGGATCTGGACATGATTGCCAGCCGGCTGGGGCGCCTGCGGCAAGGGAGCCATGCCTGGCCGTGGAATGGGAGCGGGCATGCCGGGCCGCTGCGCGAGCGCGCAGGTGCATGCCGCCGATAAAAACAATAGGGGACCCAGCCAACGGTTCACGGATGGTTATTTAGACGCGGCATGGTATCAGGTCAACTGCCGGGGGCGCGGGGAGGCGTAAAAAGTTTTTCACCCATAAGATGCGCGGATTGCGTTGGACGCCGGCGGGAGCCCGCGCTAATGAGAGCGGCATGCGAGTTTTTCCACGCATTGCGGCACTGGCCGCGGTGATTTTCATGGCGGCCGGGTGCGCCGGCATCCCGGATCGGCGGGCCGTGCTGGAGGAGTTGAATCCGGCGCAGATGGATGCGCGGGTGTTTGCGCGGGCTGCCGGCGTTTACACCGGGCCCATCCGGGCCACGACGCTGCGAGGGGGCTTTGAGGGGGAAATGAGCATGGATGTGAGGCTGGACCTGGGGGGCACGGTGGATGCCCCGGAAGTGCTGCTGCGCATCAACAGAGGCATCTCCACGGCATGGGCCATGTATGGAGAGCGCGATGGTCTTTATACCAATATCCCCTCCAAGCGCTATGGCGCGCAGGGTTATGTGTACGTCTCCACGCATGCGCCCAATCAAATGCTCCTCGAGTTGCGCCGTTTTGGCGCATCGCCCAATACGAGCGGGTGGATGATTCTCACCTTGCAACCGAATGATGTCCTGGATGCGGAGTGGATCGGCCACTCCGGATGGCGGGGCGATGGCGAGCTGTGGCGCACGACGGCCCTGAACCATCACTGGTGACGGGGGTCCATTGTAAAACGGTTTCCAGAGGGTATCTTGTGCGCCATGCCTCCGGTCGCAGAACAATGGAACAAACGCGGCCTGCGTGGCCGTGAGGCGTTTACGCTGTTTGAGATATGCATCGCCGTATTCATCGGGGTCATGATCATGCTGGCGGCGGTGCCCAGCATTAGCGGCGTGCTGGAGGAGCAGCGGGCTAAGAAGCTTTTCAACCAATTTGACGATCTTGCCCGGGAAGCCTCGACCCGCGCGGTGACTGAGCGCCGCCCGTTTGTGCTGGAGTGGGACAGCACGGAGGATGACTCCGGGGTGACCATGCGCCCGCAGGCGCCGGAGAAGGGGGACGACCCCGGCGATACCAAGCGGATCGATTTTGGCAAAAAGATGGCTCCGGACCTGACGCTGCCCGCGGCGCTGATGAAGGATCCGCCGGCCATCTGGACCTTCTGGCCCACCGGGACGTGCGAGCCGGCAATCGTGGTCTGCCACATCGCGGACGCCCCCTGGACGGCCACTTATGATCCGCTGACGGAGCAGCCGGTATTCACCTCGCCATGAGACTCCGCCGCGCTGCCGCATTCGTCCTGTTCGAGGTGCTCATCGGCGTGATGATCTTTGCCCTGGGCGTGCTCGCGCTGGGACGCTGCGTCAGCAATTGCGTGGGCGCGGAGGGGGCGCGGCAGGAGTCGGAAATGGCCCGGCAGGCGCTGGAGAATCGCATGGCGGAGGTCGAGGCCGGAGAGATTCCCTCGGACAAGGATCGCACGGACGACCTGGGCGACAGTTTTCCCGGCATGACGATGAAGCAAAGCCGCCACCTGGTGAACGTGAAGAACGAGAAGAACCAGGACATTCTGGGCCTTTACGAGATGGACCTGGAAGTCGATTGGACCAGTGAGAACGAGCCGCAATCCCGCGCAATATCCTTCTATGTCATGCGGTCGAAATAAACGCGGAGCGTTCACGCTGATCGAGATCATGCTGGCCGTCATGATCCTGGCGCTGGTGGGCATCGCGATCTACCGCTTTGTGGAGACGCAGTTGCTGGCGATCCGGTTCTCGACGGAGAACACCATCCACCGCGGCTCCATCCAGGCGCTGGCCGCCGTGCTGAACGAGGAGTTTTGCAACCTGCCGGCCGCGGAGCCCAATGCCATCCTGGGAGAGGCGCACAAGTTCAACGGGAAATCGAGCGACGAGGTCGAGTGGCTGACGCAATCTGGCAACGGCCTGTTTACCGAGGCAAGCGAAGGGGAATGGAAAGCGACGCTCATCCTGCGGCCCGACGATGGAAAAAATACCTACACGCTGGGCCTGTTGCGGCAATTGCCGGACAGCACCAGCAAGGATCTGAACTGGCTCCCGCTGCTTCATAATGTGGATGCCATCGAGATTCGGTATTTCGACCAGCAGTTGAATGCATGGCTGGAGAAATGGAGCGACGGGCAGAACCGGCCGAGCCTGGTGCGCATCCGCATCTGGCGTCTCAATGAGCCGCTGCCGTATGATACGGTCATCGAGCTGCCGCCCACCAAACTGCCGTCATGAAAACGCAATCGATTTCACGGCATACCCGCCGGGGCAGCGTCCTGATCCTGTCGCTGTGGGCGCTGCTGTTGCTTTCCGCGGCGGTTTTTGCGTGGTTGAAGTTCATCGACCTGAACATCGCAATCACCGGCGACCGCAACAACGGGCTTGAGGCGAAGGCGCTGGCGCATTCCGGGGTGATGGTGGCGCTCAATCCCCAGGTCAGCCAGCAGACGCCGCTTCTGCAGCAGCAGTTCTCTCCGGAGCGCGGCTACAAGGTGCAGATGCTGGGGGAGGGGGGGAAGCTGAACCTGAACTGGATATTCAGCCCGGCCACGAGTCCCGATCCGGTCAAGATTTCGCTATTCCAGCGTTATCTCACCGGGCGCGGCCTGAACCTGCAACAGCAGGAACACCTCACCGATTGCATCCTGGACTGGCTGACGCCGGGGAATGTCCCCCACCTCAACGGGGCGAAGGCGGATGCGGATTACCACCCGCCGGGGCGCGGAGTCTTCCTGACGGTGGATGAGCTGGCGATGGTAAAAGGCTCGCAGCCGCTTGTCTCGCAGGCGGGGTGGCAGGATGACTTCACCATTTATACCAATCCGGGCCAGATCGATCTGCAATCCGCCTCCCAGCGAATCCTGCTCTGCCTGCCGGGGGTGGGCAGCGCGAATGTGACGCGCTTTCTCCAGATCCGGCGCGGGCCGGACGGGATTGACGGGACGGCGGACGATCACCTATTTGCGGATGTGAACGAGGCGATGTCCTACCTGGGCATCAATGCGCAGCAGGCGCAGGCGCTCGCGCCCTACGTTTACGTGGAGAATCCCCTTTCGACAGTGCACATCGTGAGCACCGGCCAGTGCGGAAATGTCATCCGGCGCGTGGAAGTGGTTGCCAAGAAGATGGGCATGCAACCTATAATAATGTCTTGGAAAGAGTTGTAAGCCGCAGCAAGTCCCGATTGATCACCATCATGCCCGCCTCCGAAGGCTGGCGCGTGGGCGGCATCGTGGATGGAGAATCCGCCCGTCCGGCGCGCACCATCGAGGAAGCGGCCGCCGCCGTGCCGGAAGGGGCGACCGTGCGCCTGTCGCTGCCGGTAAACGCCGTGCTCATGGAGCGGATGCGGCTGCCATCGACGGATCGCGAGGAGCTGGGCGGGATGGTGGTGTTACAGCTTGAGAAATCGATGCCCGACACGGGGGATGAAGTGACCAGCGGGTTTGAGATCATCCGCCAGGAGGCGAATGATAGCGAGTTGCTGGCCATCGCGGTGAGCAATGAGCAACTGGACAGCCTGTGCGAGCCGCTGCGCGCCAGCCGCGGGTTGCCGGACGAGGTGTCCGTATTCGCCGTCCAGTTCGCCGCGCGATTCCCGGATGAGGAAACGCTGGCGCTGATATTTCGCGAAAGCGACTCGACCATCCTGGCCATCGCGCAAAAGGGGAAGCTGGTCGCGGCGCAAACCTGCCTGACTACGGACCGTGAAGAGTTCCTTACGGAGCTGCCGCGCCTGCTGCTGGCTGCGGAACTGGAGGGCGCGCCGGTGAATTTCTCGCGCGTGGCGATCGAGCGGGAGCTTTCCGGCTGGGTGGATGGGCTGCGGGCGCAATTTGGGATAACGCCGGTGGATCGAGTGGCGACCGACGGGCCGCTGGAGCGCGGGCCGGTGAACCTGGTGCCCGCAGGCTGGACCCTGGAGCAGGAGCAACTGGCGCGCAAGGCGCGGATGCGCGACTGGCTGGCGCTGGCGGGGCTGATTTACCTGCTGCTGCTCTTGCTGGCGGCCGGGTACATCATCTGGATGCAACGGCAGGTGGGAGCGGTGGATGCCAAGGCGGTGGCCGCGGCGCCCGCCGTGGATGCCATCGCGCAACACAAGGCCCGCTGGAGCGCCCTCGCGCCGGCGATGGACCCGGCGCAATTTACCGTGGAAATCCTGCTCCAGGCTTACAAGAGCATTCCGCCGGCGGAGCCCGGCAATCCGGCCTCGGATCTGCATATCACCATCTTCAGCCAGACTCCCGCGCAATTCATGCTGGAGGGCGAGGCGCCCAACGGCAACATGGTCATCCAGTACGAGAATGCCCTCCAGGCCAATCCCAACCTGAAGGATTACCACTTTGAGCCCGCGACGATGGAGAACCTGCCCAACGAGCACGTGCACTTCCGCATCTTTGGCAAGTTATGAAAATGTCCCCGCGCGAGAGAAAACTGGCAATCGCCATGGGGGCGATCGTGCTCGTGTTTGCCAATCTGCTGTTGATGGCCGCCTTTTCCCGCAAGAGCGCCGCGCTGCGCGCCGATCTGGCCGACCGCCGGGCGACTTGGGCAAACATGCAGGACCTGCTGGGGGAGGAGGGCATGTGGGCCGCGCGCGATGCGGCAATCGATGTAAAGCAGCCGCGGCTGGCCAATGAAAGCGCCGCCGGCGTGGACCTGCTGAACGTCGTCCGCGTCATGGCCAGGCAGCATAATGTGACTTTGGAGAATGAGGTCTTTGGCGGCCTGGAGAAAAGCCAGTGGTACCGCAGCGTCCCGGTGATGATGGATACGCACTCGAGCTGGCCGGACCTGGTGGCATTTCTCTATCAATTGCAAAAGCCCGATCAATTCATGGTTTGCGAATCGGTGAATATCTCCGTGGACCCCTCGGACCAGACGAAGATGCTGGGGCATTTCAAGATTGCGCGCTGGTATGCGCCGTGAGGACAGCCCGGAGATTTTTTAGGGATCGCATGCGAAGACGCGACGTGGCGACGGCATGAAACTGGAAAATCTATTCGCCGCATTGCCGGCCTCGCAAGACCGCGAGCACATTCTCCCGGTGCTGGAAGATTCGGGAATCCGGATTGAGCGGATCATCTCCAATGGCCACCCCTCGCCGCCGGATTTTTGGTATGACCAGGAAAGTGCCGAGTGGGTGGCGCTGCTTTGCGGAAGCGCAACATTGAAATTCGCGGATGACAGGGAGGTGGCACTGAAGGCGGGCGATTGGCTTTTAATCGAGCGCCATGCAAGGCATCGGGTCGAAGCGGTTTCGCAAGATGCGGTCTGGCTGGCGGTGTACTATGATGAAACAGCGCCGCGAGGGAATGGAGGGTAAAGGGTACTATTCGCCACCCTGTGAAATGGAAGGTTGGCTGCGCCCGGCGCACTTCAAATATTCCGAGCGGGCGGATGCTGTGGAAAGTATTCGGTGCAAGCCATAAGCCCTTTTCATCGGAGGCGACCTGCGTTAAATTTACGGCGATGTCCTTTTTCCGCAACCTGTGGCTTCCGGTAGCGCTGGCCAGTTCGCTCGGCGCCTGGGGGGCTACCCAGCCGCAGCCGCAGCCGCTGCCGCTGCCGACGCCATTTCCGGAGGCGCGGTATCGCGATATGAGCGCGAGATCGCCGTTTGCCATTGCGACCGCCCCGGCATCATCCACCGCGGCGCCGACGCCGGGTTTTGCGGCGAATTTGTATGTGGATGGCGTGGTGCAGGTGGGCAAAAGCGATTTTGTGGCGATCAAGTCGCGCGACCCGGATAAGCAGAATGTGCTCTTTGTCGAGGTTGGGCAAAAAAGCCAGGACGGCATTAAAGTGGACTCCATCCATTGGTCCGATGTGATGGGCAAAACCACGGTCGATGTCAGCAAGGGCGGCGAGAAGGCGACCCTCTCTTTTGACGAGGCCCAATTGGCCAAGAATGCCGCCGCCTCCGCGGGATCCACGTCGGTGCGCATGCCTGCCCGTCCCGGCGTGATACGGCTGCCGGGCATGCGGCCTCCGGCTGGCCCGGGGTTCAATCGCGTATTCCCCGCGCCGGGCAATCCCGGGATGCCCAACGGGATCGATCTGCGCCGGCGCATCCGGGGCATCCAGAGCGGGCAGTAAAAAGGGGCGGGACCGGCCCGCGTTCCGCAAGGCTCCCGCGCTTTGCCGTTTGCAAAAATGCCGCGCCGCCCCCATATATCGCCTCCCCATGTGGAAAGGCCGCTTCCAGCAAGATACCGCCAGACTTTTGGGCCAATACAGCGAGTCCATCTCGTTCGATTGGCGGTTGCACCCTTATGACATCCAGGGGTCGATTGCCCATTCCAAGGCGCTGCTGGCCGCGGGCATCCTGACGCCGGAGGAGCAGCAGGCCATCGAGAACGGGCTGCGGGAAATTGGCGAGGACATCACCGCCGGCAAGTTCCAGCCTGACCCGGCGCTTGAGGATGTGCACATGAACATCGAGGCGGAGCTGACCCGCCGGATAGGCCCCGCGGGCGCGAAGCTGCACACGGCTCGCAGCCGCAATGACCAGGTGGCGCTGGACCTGCGCCTCTGTCTGCGCGCGGAGGCGGATGCCATTCTTGCGCTGGTGCGCGATTTACAAAAGGCGCTCATCGTCCTGGGGGAGCGGAATCGCGAGGTTGTCATCCCCGGTTACACGCACCTGCAGCGGGCGCAGCCGGTGCTCTTTGCCCATCACCTGCTGGCTTACGTGGAAATGTTTGACCGGGATGCGCAGCGGCTGGCGGATTTGCGGAAGCGGATCGACGTGATGCCGCTGGGCTCCGGGGCAATCGCGGGCTCCACCATTGCGCTGGACCGTGCGCTGGTGGCGCGCGAGCTTGGTTTTGCCGCCGTCACGCAAAACAGCATGGATGCCGTCGCGGACCGGGATTTCGCGTGCGAACTGCTTGCGGCGATTGCGATTGCCGGCATGCACCTTTCCCGGCTCAGCGAGGATATCATCCTCTGGGCGTCCAGCGAGTTCGGGTTCGTCATCGTTTCCGATGCGTTCTCGACCGGCTCCAGCCTCATGCCGCAAAAGAAGAATCCCGACGTTGCGGAGCTGACGCGGGGAAAGACCGGGCGGCTCTACGGGAATCTGCTCTCTCTGCTGACCACGCTCAAGGGGCTGCCGCTCACCTACAATCGCGACATGCAGGAGGATAAGGAGCCGGTTTTTGACTCCGTGGATACGATCAAGGCGGCGCTGGAGGTCAATGCCGCGATGCTGGGCGAGATGAAGGTGAACGCCGCACGGGCCGCGGAAGCCGTGGGCGACCCGATGCTGCTGGCGACGGACCTGGCGGATTATCTGGTGCGGGCGGGGATGCCGTTTCGCCAGGCGCACGAGGTAATCGGGAAGCTGGTGGCCCATTGCATCGAGACGGGAAAAAGCTTCCCGCAACTGGGTCTGGCGGAGTTCCAGGGATTCTCGCCGGTTTTCCAGCAGGATGTCTTCCAGGTGCTGGACCTGCGCCGTGCGCTCCAGTCCCGCACGGCTGCCGGAGCGCCCAGCCCGGCCAATGTGAAAGCGCAACTGGAGCGGTGGCGCGCGCTTCTGCCGTAACCATGCCTTTCCGAAGTCTCATCCCGAGCGAGCCAGGATGGAAAACCCTGGGCATGGAGCTGGAGCACGACAATCCCCACCTCGCGCTCTACCGCATCCACGTGCGCACCCCCTCGCGTCCGGACGGGGTGCCGTGGGCGCTGGTGCATCGAAAATCCGCCACCGTCATTGCCCCGATGACGCCGGATGGCCGGCTGCTGCTCATCCGCCAGGAGCGGGTGCCGGTGCACGCCACGTTGTGGGAGTTTCCCGCGGGGCAAATCGATCATCCCGACGCGCAGGATGCCATTCTTGACACCGCCCGGCGGGAGCTGCGGGAGGAAACCGGTTATGAACTGCCGCCGGAGTGTGAGATGATTCCGCTGGGCATGTATTTTTCCTCGCCAGGGTTTACCGATGAACATTGCCACCTCTTCCTTGCGCGAGGGGTGGTCCCGAGCCCTGGCGGAATGCGGCTGGATGCGAACGAGGCGATCCATGAGTGCCGCGCTTTTACCCCGGCAGAGGTGCGCCGGATGATCGCGGAAAATGAAATCCGCGACGCGAATACGCTGAGTACATTTGCCAGATTAACCGCCCTCGGCTTGATTTGATCGTACGCGAATGCCCCGCCTGGAAAAAATCTTCAAGTTTCGTGAACCGGACAACAACCCGGATGCGGTAAAGCCGTTTTTGGATCATCTGGAGGATCTGCGGTGGATGCTGGTGAAGATGGCGGCGACCCTGGGGATAGGGATGGTCGTCGCCTTCGCCTTCCAGGGGCCGCTGGTAATGCTGGTGGAGCGTCCGCTGCGCCAGGTGGCGCCGAACGTGGCCGCGCATCTCCAGGTGCTGGGGGTGACGGACCCCTTCGTGATCATCATGGAGGTTTCGTTCTATACCGGCATCGTCATTACCTTTCCGGTGCTGCTGTTTTATATCGCGCAATTTATCCTGCCGGCGCTGACCGTAAGGGAGCGGAGAATCGTTTTGCCCGCCGTGCTTATCTCTTTCGGGTTGTTTATAGTAGGAGTGATTTTCTGCTATTACTGTGTTTTGCCGCAGACGCTGGGGTTCTTCTTCGGCTTTGCGAAAAAGTTCAACTGGACCCCGCAATATCACGTGCGGGAGTACTACTCCTTTGTCACCCAGATCACCGTCTCATTCGGGGCGGCTTTCGAGCTGCCGATGGTGGTGTTGATGCTGGTGTACTTTCGGGTGATCACCTCCGGGTTCCTGCGGCGGACACGGCCCTTTGCGATCATCATCATCTTCTGCCTTGCGGCGCTGATCGCTCCCACGCCGGACGTCATCACGCTGCTCTCGCTGGGGGGGCCGATGTGCCTGCTTTACGAGGTGTGCATCTGGCTGGGGTGGTTCGTGGAGCGGGCGCGGTTTCGAAAAGAAAAAGCGTTGATGCAATAAACCGGCTTTTGGCGGGCTTTAGGTATTGCCTTTTTGGCTGGGATCGTCCTAATTTTGACGCACCCGAATGAAGACATTCCTCCTCTGTTCCCTCCTCGTTCTGACTGCGGCGATGTGCCGTGCCGATATTCAGGACCCGCCCGGCAACGATTACGGTCCCACGCGCAAGCTCGGGCGCGCCCTGGCCAATATGTGCCCGCTCACCGCGCTGACCGAGTTGCCCGACACGGTGGCATTGCTGAACAATCGTGAGGGAAATAGCAGCGCCGCGACCTATGGCATCGTCAAGGGCGTCGGCCGCGTCTTCATGCGCATGGGCTTCGGTTTCTACGAGTTTGTCACTTTCCCGTTCCCGACCTACAAGGGGAGCTATCGCCCGTTCTACCGGTCGAATATTCCGTGGATCCATGGCGGCTACGAGGAGTTTCCGCCTGAGCTCGGGTTCAAGACCAAGTACAATTACTGCCAGGAAGAAGGCTCCTACTAAGGCCAATAACGTATTCCAGGGAGGGGCTTTCGTCCGCATAGGGCGAAAGCCCCTTTTCCTTGCCCCGGCCTGACCAGTCCGGGCACATCCCGTTTTAAACACGTGCACGAGACAATCCGCTTCCCGATTCATGATATCGCCTTTGGCGGCAAAGGGGTTGGACGCGCGGAGGGTTTGGCGGTGTTCGTGCCATTCGTAATTCAGGGGGAGGAAGTCACCGCCCGCATCACGAAGCGGAAAAAGAAATTCGCGGAGGCGGAGTTGATTGCCGTGGATACGGCATCGCCGGATCGGGTGCCGCCGCCATGTCCCTACTTTGGCGAGTGCGGCGGGTGCGCCTACCAGCACATCCGGTACGAGCGGCAGCTTGCGATGAAAGCGGGGCAGGTGGAGCAGACGCTGCGCCGGTTGGGCCGCCTGGCGGAGGTGCCGATGCGGCCCGCCGTTGCCTCGCCGCGCCAATACGCCTACCGCAATCGCATCCGCGTGCATGTGGAGGGCAATGCGGCCGGTTTCTACCGGCACGACCGGCATGAGGTGGTGGATATCGAGCAATGCGCAATCGCCACGGCGGAGGTAAACGAGCGGCTGGCGGCGTTGCGTCACAGTCTGGTGGGAGATGGCGATTATGTCCTGAGCGGGGAGCGGCGTGGTTTTTTCGTACAGACGAATGATGCGGTGGCCGGCGCGCTGCTCGATTATGTGCGCGCCCTTCCGGCGCCGGAGATGACGCGGCTGGTGGATGCTTATTGCGGAGCGGGATTCTTTGCGCGCGGGCTGGCATCGCGATTCGGCCAGGTAATCGGCATCGAGGAGAACGAACGGGCGGTCGCCTCCGCGCGTCATGCAGCCGGGCCGAATGAAAGCTACCTTGCGGGCGATGTGGGACTCTGCCTGGGCGAGGTGCTGGCCTCCGTGCCGGGAGCCGAGACGTGCCTCATCCTCGATCCGCCGTCCATCGGCGCCACTCCG
>DATAXI010000066.1:0-5837 GCA_036266845.1 Chthoniobacteraceae bacterium
GTCTCTCCGGCGCATCTCGATAAACGTGCCTTTGAAGCGATATGCAATCGCGTTTCAAAGCGACTCGTTTACGCTGCTAAGATTCAAAGGGAACGGTTTGTTTCGCTTGAGAAACTTGAGCAGGAGCCAAGCTCTAAATCCTCAACTTTCCACATTTCCGAGATCCTCGAGCAACTTAGCCTAGAGGAACAGAGTTATGTTTTGATGAAGATGGAAGGTTTCACTTTGCAAGAGATCGCTTCACATTTGAAAATTCCAATTTCAACGGTGCATGATCACTGGCGGAAGCTCATCAGAAAACTCAAAGTCCTGATGAAATGATTCATCTTGAGCGGCACGCGCTTGAACAGCCATTTGTGAACCTTGCCCGCAGCAGGATTCCGCTTGCCGTTGGCCAATAGCGTCTCGATGCCCTGTGCGCCCCAAGCCGATAAGAAAAAACCGCTACAGCACGCATCAATCAGCTGCTATACTCAGGGAAGAAAGATCCAGTTCTTTGACATCTTGAGGACCATGGAAAGGGGGGTGCCGGCGGAAACCCATCCCTTCGATTCTCCGGCGGTTTTCCTCGCTACGCCTCAAAGGGAAATCAGACTAAATCAAGGCGGGTTCTTGATCGAACCCCTCCCAAATCAAGGCAGACCGCAGCAATCGCTACCCAGGCGAATCAAGGTAAATCAAACCAAATCAAGGTTCGCCAAGCCTTGAATGGGCCGAGCCCTTTGTAATGGCTACCGCGGTCCGTTTCCTTATCCGAAATGAGGCAGCGCCAGATCGATCCTCCGCAGCGTTTCCTCTCTCCCCAGCACCTCGATGAGGTGGTAGAGGCTGGGACCCGAGGCAGCGCCGGTAAGGGCCAGCCGGGTCGGGTGGACCAGAACGCCCACTTTCGCGCCGAGCGCCACGGCGCACCCCTTGAGCGCCCCCTCCACCGCGGCGGCGGTGAATTCATCCAGAGCGGCAAACGCCTCCCGCACGGCCTGGAGCCGGGGGCGATTCTCCGGCGTAAACTGCTTTGCGGCGGCCTCCGGGTCGTAGGCGACCTCTTTTTTGAAATAGAAGCCGGCGTAAGCGGGCAGCTCGCTGAAGATCTTCAGCTTGCCCCGGCAGGTCTCGATGGCGGAGAAAACATATGCGTGCGGCCAGGCGGCAACGTCAATGCCGGCCGCTGCCAGCGCCTCCCGGGCGTGGCGCTGGAAGAGTTCGCTATCCATCTCCCGCAGGTATTCGCCGCTCAGCCAGGTGCATTTGTCCAGGTCAAAGGCGGCGTTCTTGCGGTTGATATTCTTGAGGTCGAAAATCCGCACCACCTCGTTGATGTCCAGTTTCTCCCGGTTATCCTTGGGCGACCAGCCGAGGAGGCAGAGGTAATTGCGGACGGCGTCGGGCGAGTACCCTTTTGCCATGTAGTCGGCAATGCTCGCGCCCTGGTCGCGCTTGCTCATCTTGGTGCCGTCCTTGTTCATGATCAGCGGGATGTGGGCAAAACGCGGCGGCTCCACGCCAAGGGCCTGGTAAAGCTGGACGTGCTTGGGCGTGTTCGAGAGATGATCCTCCCCGCGGATGACATGGGTGATGCGCATCTCGGTGTCATCGACCACGTTCACGAAGTGGAAAATCCACGAGCCGTCCGAGCGGCGGATGGTCATATCGGGGTTGGTCGCGGGGTCAGTCATGTCAAACTCGACGTCGCCGCAGATCAGGTCCGCCACCTTGATTTTCTCCCGGGCAAACCGGAACCGCCACGCGCCATCCTGCTCATAAACCCGGCCCGCCGCCTCGAGCTTCCCGAAGTAGCGCTGGTAAATCTCCTCCCGCTCGCTCTGAAAATAGGGGCCGAAATCGCCGCCCGCCTGCGGGCCCTCGTCCCAATCCAGCCCCAGCCAGCGCAGCCCGTCGTAGATCGCCTGGGTCGCTTCCGCCGTATTGCGCGCCTTGTCGGTATCCTCGATTCGGAGGATGAATTTCCCCTCGTTATGCCGGGCGTAGAGCCAGTTAAAAAGCGCGGTGCGAGCCCCGCCGATGTGCAGGTAGCCAGTGGGTGATGGAGCAAAGCGGACGCGGAACATGGAGAAAATGAGAAAGTACGAAGTATGAGCCGGGCGAAGCGGGACAGGCCATCAAAAAGCCTTCCCCCCAAAAATCGGACGGCCAATCCATGGAACGCGCGAAACCCCTCCCGCCGGAACTGCCCGTTCCATTCGCTGCGAGCGGGGGGCCTTTCATCGTAAACGGAGAAGATTCGTCACCTTTTGGGGCCACCGCTGCGGGGGCATGCCAAAAAAAGTAACCATTTCCTTGCCTGCATGAGATTGACTTCAAAATCCGTTCCCGTACTTTTTAAGTTTCGGCGAAGGGAAGGCTTGGTTTTTGCTCGCTTCCCCAGCCAACTCCGCCATGTCACAAAAAATCCTGGTCATTGACGATAGCCTCGCGTCTTCCAAAGCCGCCGAGACTGCGCTCGCCCAGAACTTTGGAAACGTGGATGTACTGCTCGCGCAGCGGGGCGCGGAGGGGTTCGACCGGTTCCTGATCGCGCAGCCGGACCTCATCCTGCTGAATGAATCGCTGCCGGACATGGATGGCGAGGCCGTGGTGTACCGCCTGTTGAACGATCCGCAAACGTCTCACGTTCCGGTGGTTGTAATGTCCAGCAACGGACATGGGGAGAAGTTGAAGGCGCGCTATTCCAATGTGGTCCGCACCATTTCCAAGCCCGTAAGCGCGGAGTCCCTGCTGCCGGTCGTAAGCACGCAACTGGCCCAGGCCAAGGCGCCGCCGCCCCCCTCCAGCGTGATCCTTTTTCGCGATGCGGCAAAGGTGGTTTTCGCCGGTCACACCGGGTTTTTCTCGCTACGCAACGCGCTCCAGATGGCTTATGGGGACAAGATGACCGGCGTGTTGCGGGTGTTTATTAATCGCTTCCCGGTTGAATTGTTTTTCTCCAAAGGCCGGTTTCTTTTCGCCACCACGCGCAATTTTCAACTCTACCTGCGCGATTCGCCCGTCATCCTGAACTCGACAAATTTGGGCCTCGTAATGGAAGGGCAGACCAATCAGGCCGCGTCCGGTTGCCCGCTTTTCCTCTTCCTCGCCGGGCGCAACGGGTTTCCGCATGACGATGTGGTGCAGATCACGCGCGAGCATGGGCAGCGGCTCTTCTCGAACCTCTGGACCGCGGGCCGGGTGAATTTCGAGTTTTCGGAGGTTGGCGAGTTCCCCGATTACGCCCGGAATTTCCCGCCCTCCAGCGACGACCCGGACAATTGGGTGCTGGCCAGCCTGCGGCATGTGCGGTTCGACGCGCTGACGGCCTCGCAGCGGCCAGACCCGAACGGTTCGCCCGCCTACACCCGCAAGGGGTACGAACTGATCCAGAAGCTGAAGCTGAACGACGTGGAGGCTCGGTTTGCGACGGCGATCAACGGGGCGGAATCGCTCCAGCAAATCGCCAAGCGCATCAGCGTGCCGCTCAACGATGCGCTCCTCATCGTCTTCCGGTTCCAGGCGCTCGAGATCATCGATTACTGGTCCTCGACGGTGCTTTCCCTCCCGCCGCAGCAGACCAATCCCGGCGGCATGGCCGGTGTGGCGTAGTTCACAGGCAGTCCTGCGGCGGCGCATAATCGCAATCTGCGCAGTATGGCAATATTTTGCGTCTTGGGCGTTATCCGAGTAATGCTCGGTCATGGCTATGTTTTTGGGCGGCGGTAAAATTGGGCGGTGGCTGGCATCCGGCATTTTATTTTCGATGGTCATTTGCGCCGTCGGTGCCCGTGCGCAGACGTATACATTTACGACAATTGACGTGCCCACCGCCTCGGACACCTGGTGCGTCGGTATTTCTGGCGATGAAATCCTCGGCTACGCGGATATCCCTCCCTATTACGAGAAATGGTTCGTCCTGCAGGATGGAACTTTTTCGACCTCTGCTTTTTCGACCGTCCTGGGCGGATTGGCGACCGGGATTTCCGGAAGTGACGCGATCATTTATTCGCAGAACGATGTCTCTTCTCCGGCTGTGATATCGAGCCTGGATAGTACCGCTTCGGGCGAACTCGGCTTTATCCAGAATATTCTCTATAGCCAAACTTATACCACTTGTGCCCTCGGGATTGACGGTTCCACCATCGTCGGCGTCCGCGGCGGCCTGACGCTCGAGTCGCAACCCGTCTTCACCGGGTTCATTTACGATGTCGATTCCGGCGGCGTTAATGACCTGATCAATCCTGCCATTTATCCGGAAGGCGTGGTGCCGACCGCAGTCTCCGGTACCAGGATCGTCGGTTATTATACGAATTTTTACGCTCCTTACAGTCAGGGCGCCCAGAGTAACGTCCAGGCGTTTTTATATGACGGGGTCAATTGGACCACGTTCTCCGATCCCTCGGCTGCCGCGGGTACTACCACGCCGGCGGGCATTGATGGCAATCTCATCGTCGGCAATTACCTTGATACCACCGGCACCGCGCATGGCTTCACTTACAATTACGCCTCGAATACCTGGGCCACGATCGATGATCCCGCCGGCGCCAACACGGTCATTGGCGGTGTTTCGGGCACCGATCTCGTCGGTTCTTTCACCGGTACGGATGCGGAGTCGCACGGTTTTTACGCCTCTCTTTCCGGTGCCACCGCGCCGTCTCCCACGCCGACTCCCACTCCCACACCGACGCCATCGCCCACTCCCAATCCATATCAGTTCCAGTCTCTGGATGTTCCCGGCGGCAAGAGCACGGTCTGCGTCGGTGTCTTCGGCGATAATATCGCGGGCACTTACTTTGATTCGAAGAACGTCGAGCACGGGTTCGTGCTCACGGGAACCAACAAATATGTGACGCTGACTTATCCCGCGCCGGAAAAATCCGGCACCACCAACACGGTAATCTCCGGCGTTTACGACCGGAAGGTGTTCGGTTCCTATTACTTCAATACTTACTCTACATCCGGTCCCGCAGCCCATCCATTCATTTACGATATTTCTCAGGGCTCTTACACCAATCTTCCCGCGCTGGGCACAGGGTTGGACTTCGCGGGCATCCATGGCGATCAGGTCTTTGCATACAATCCCCGCAATGGTGAACCCTATGGCGATGAGTCAGTGGTGTTCGATGTCGCCAACGACACGGCCACCGATTTTTCCGTCCCCTTCGTTGAAGGTTTTAAGATGATCCAGTCGAGTTCGCAAATCGCTCTCGGCGTGTCCGGTTCCACTTACGTGGGCATTTATGAGAATGAAACCGGCGCAACGCTGGGCTTCCTGTCGTCTGGCACTGATTATCTCCCGGTTGAGGAGCCCAATTCTTTCAATCCGGGGTCGCAATCCTCAATCAGCCCGATACCGGAGCTTGGAACGCAGCCCGCCAGCATCGACGGTCTCGGAAACGTAGTCGGCAATTATTGGGACGCCTCCTCGGTGGAACACGGTTTTGTTTACGATACCAATAATGTCTGGACCACAGTCGATGTTCCGTCCGCGACTTATACCAGCGCGGCTGCCATTTACAGCGGTACGCTGGTTGGCTCTTATTCGGGTACGGACGGCAATGTTCACGGCTTCATCGCCACGCCGGTCGTGTCTTCCAGCGCGACGGAGCCCGCGCCGGTCGATACGGTGACATTCACGCGTGCGGACGATACTCTTGAACTGTCCGGCTCCATATCCAATGGACCCGCGACGAAACTGGATAAGGCCGCCCTGCTGCAATTCTTTGACCAGCCAGATTTGGCTGCGGATAGCACGCGGCTCTATCTCGACCGCACCAGTGGAGTCGTGATATTGGGAAGTACGAAACTCTCGTCGGTGAAGGGTAAGCCCGCGCCGCTCGTGATCTATG
>DATAXI010000102.1:0-5306 GCA_036266845.1 Chthoniobacteraceae bacterium
CCTTGTCCACCTCCGCGCCGGAGGCGTCCGTCACCTTCACGGTGCTGAAGGGAAGGATGAGCTTCTCGGTGTACCAGATTTTCACCTGACTCGGCGTGCCGTGGACGGTGGAGCCGACCTTCGGGGCGGCGTGATCGAGAAACGCATGCGCGCTGGCCGCTGTGACGGCGGTGGCGCAGGCGATGAGTGTGATGAGTAGTTTTTTCATTTTGCGGAGGTTCCTCCAGGTTCAGACATTGCGGTTTGAGTGCCGCCATCGAAGAGCGGATGGCCGAAAACCTTGGGCCAAAAGTCATCGAAGAAGATGTTGACGTTGAATATGACGCCGACGTTATGGCCCGAGTGGCTGTTGATGGGGATGAGCGCTTCCGCGCCCAACTGGAAGTAGCGATTCTCCCACAGCACCCCGGGATTGACGGTGCCGGTGGTGACGCCGCCATCGCGGTTCTCGGGGCTGGTGGCCGTAAACTCGACCACCGGGATCATATCCCGCCACGGATGCGGCAGGCCCGTGTCCTTCACATTATCCTCCAGGTAAACGAGGCTGTACTCGAGCGCAAAACCCCAATCGAGCGCGTTGGAATCCCCCGCCTCCGTCGGAAAGTCCTCGGCGATGTCGGTGGTAATCGCAAACGGCTTGAGGAACGGCACGGAGTCCGGCAGATCCCCGAAGCCTTTGCCCAGGAAGAACGCCGGCGAGATGGTGCTGAACGAGTCGGCGCCTATCGAGCGCCCGCCGGTGCCGCCGATGCTCCAGTCCACGCCTGCCGAGGCGATGAACTCGTGCGCCGGGTTCTGGTACAGCTCGTACTTGGACCCGAGGTCAAAGTTCTGGAATCCATCCATGGTCATGGCGCCCTTCGGCTGAAGGACGGTGAACACATCGGAAAACTCCAGGTCCCAGCCGGGCAGGATTTCCTTGTCGAGCTCGCCTCCGAGATCGATCTCGCGAACTTTGGTCCCGCCGGAAGCCGGAGGGTTGTTGAAGACGCTGACGGTGGGCAGCGACAGTTCATCCACGGCGAAGGGATCGTCCGTGGTGATGGTGGGAGGGAAGAAACGGTCTCCCTCGAATCCGTGGGCCATCACGGCCCGCGGGATGCAAATACCGCACAATGCGGCGGCGGCAGCGATGCCGCGATACGAAGTGATTTTCATGAGTCCTGAAAATGGGCGTTATGGACGCGCCGGTGCGGCGGGTCCGAGGTTGGGAATGAGTCCCGCCGGCGAAACGCCTCAAAGCGAGGCGCAGCCCTGATGCCGGCGGTTCTATAGTCGAGCCAAACGAGCAGCCTGGATGACAGGCATGGTCGAGAGCCTTTTAAGCGGCTCGCGGCGGAGGCGCCACCGGCTCATGCGGGATCGCCGTTCCCGCCTCCCCTTTTACCAACCAGGAAAACTCACTCACCCGCGGCAGCGTCATTGCGAAGCCGCGCACGCAATCCATATCGATCTTCTTGGAAAACTGCATCTCCGGCCGTTTCTTTCCGGTCTGCTCCGCCTTGTGAATGGCATTGCACAACGGGCAGGGATGCCTGCCGTCAAATGTCTTCTCAATGGCGGAAACCACCGACTCCGATTGGGAGTAACTGAAGAGCATGCCCACCCATGCAACCGATTGCAAAGCCGCCCAGTGCAGCCCCAGAGCCGCACACAGGCTCAAGACCATCAGCCATTTCCCGGCATGGACGCATCGTTCCGGCACGGTACTCGTTTAATGCCGTCCTCCCCGCGGCGTCAATCTTCCAAAAATTGCGCGGTGATATTGCTTCAAATGTTTAGCCGGAAACACCTGCAACACTTTTACTCGGGAAGGGCGGGATTTTTAATAATCGCAAGTTAATAATAATCAAGTTCTTACGAATATGCCGCCGCCTCTGGCACGGCGTGAGCTAAGCGTGCCGGGGACTTTTCCCGAAAACACGAAACCCATCCAAAGGAACACCTGATTACCCACCATGAAGTTTAGATCGCTTTTCACCGCCTCCGCCGTCGCAGCCAGCCTATTGCTCTCCCTCGCCACCTCTCGGGCGGACGATGGCAAGGTAAAGATGGGATTTATCTACGTTGGGCCTAAGGACGACTACGGCTACAATCAGGCCCATGCCGAAGGGTGCGCGGCGGTTCGCGCCCTCCCTTGGGTGGAGGCGACCGAGGAAGCGAGCGTGCCGGAAACGACAGCGGTCCAGGAGACGATGCAGGACATGATCGAGCAGGACGGCGCGACCGTGCTGTTCCCCACCTCGTTCGGTTATTTCAATCCTTACATCCTCAAGCTCGCCACCCAATACCCTAAGGTGCAGTTCTTCCATTGCGGCGGGATGTGGCATGAGGGATTGCCGAATAATGTGGGCAGCTACTTTGGTTACATCGATGAGGCGGAGTACATCTGCGGCATCGTGGCGGCGGAGACTTCCAAGTCCAAGAAGATCGGCTTCATTGCCGCGAAGCCGATTCCGCAGGTGCTGCGCAATATCAACAGCTACACGCTGGGCGCGCAGAGCGTGGTGCCCAATGCCACGGTGCAGGTGGTGTTTACCGGCGATTGGTCGCTGCCGGTAAAGGAGGCGGAAGCCGCCAACAGCCTGGTGGACCAGGGATGCGACGTGCTGACCTGCCACGTGGACAGCCCCAAGGTGATCATGATCACGGCAGCCAAGCGTGGCGTGATGTGCACCGGCTACCACGCAAATCAATCGGCGCTCAACCCTAAGGGATATCTGACCGGCGCAGAGTGGAACTGGAGCAAGATTTACTCCGATTACGCCAACTGGATCCGCGCCGGCAAATCGCTCCAGGCCGGCACGATTCCGCACCTGGTACGCGGCGGATTGAAGGATGGCTTCTGCAAGCTCTCGGACTACGGCCCGATGGTCAGCGACAAGACCAAGGCTGATGCCGACGCCGCGAAAGCGAAGTTCATGGCCGGCACAATGGTGATCTACAAAGGCCCGATCAAGGATAACACCGGCGCGACCGTTGTCCCTGCGGGAACGGAGGAAGCCCAGCAGGATATCAATCTGGAAAAGATGAACTACCTGGTGGCGGGCGTCATCGGCAAACCGAACTGATCCGGCGCGCGCAATGATCGAGGACGAGGATGCGGCTGCCATCATTCCCCAGGGTTTTGCCACGAACCTGGGGAATGGGGCGCTCCCGGCCCTGGAGGCAACCGACGGCGCCGGCGCGAGCCGGGAATCCCGCCGCTGGCTCGCGATGGTGGAGAGCGTGGTCATCCCCATCGGCGCGCTGGTGGTATCGCTGGCGTTATTCGGTATTTTTTGCGCGCTCGCGGGGGCGAACCCGTTTTCGGTTTATCATTCGATTTACCGGGCCGCTTTCGGCAACTGGTACTCATTCCAGAATACGCTGATCCGCGCCGCGCCGATCATGCTATGCGCGCTCTGCACGGCGCTGCCGATGCAACTGGGGCTGGTGATGATCGGCAACGAAGGCGCCTTTGTCATGGGGGGCCTGGGAGCGGTGCTGGTGGGTACGACATGGACCTCCGCCTCGCACATGGAGGCGCTGATCGCGATGGCCGTTGCGGGGATGATCCTCGGCGGCCTGTGGATCATGTCGATCGGCTCGATGCGGCTCCATCGCGGCGTCAATGAGGTGATTGCCGGGCTGCTGATGAATTACATCGCCATCGCCATTTTGAATCACCTGGTCAATGGCCCGATGCACGATCCGTCGAGCCTCAACAAGCCCTCCAGCTTCCCCATCCCGGATGCCAATTCGCTCGGCTCCATCCCGGGGACACGGGTGCAGTTCGGCCTCGTGTACGGCATCGTCGCGTGCATCGCGTCATGGTTTCTCATCAAGCACACCACGTTTGGCCTCAAGGCGCGCATCGTGGGCGGCAATATCCGCGCGGCGCGCCTCGCCGGGCTGCCGGTGGGGAGCATCACGCTGATCATCTGCTTTCTGGGCGGGGCAATGGCGGGCCTGGGCGGCATGGCGGAAGTGGCGGCCGTGCAGGGCTGCGCGAGCGCATCGCTGGCGGCGGGGTACGGCTACGCCGGCATTCTGGTGGCTTTCGTATCGCGTCAGAACGGGTTGGGGATTCTTTTTGTTTCCATCCTGCTGGGTGGAATGCTGGCCAGCGGCGGCATGCTGCAACGGGAGAACCATCTCTCGGACGCCATCGTGATCGTGTTCCAGGGGATTGTCTTCCTGACCATCCTCTTCAGTGAATCGCTGTATGGGCGGTTCAAGATTTTCCAGGAGAAGACGGCGTGAATCCCGGTGCAATCACCTGGCTTGGCGTGCCGCTGGCAATCACCGCCGGCGCGATCCGCGGCAGTTCCCCTTTCCTTTATGTGAGCCTGGGGGAATGTCTCACGGAGAAAAGCGGCAAGATCAACCTGGGTCTGGAAGGGACGCTGCTCATGGGCGCGATGTCGGCCTACGCCGTCTCTTACAAAAGCGGGCTGCCGTGGCTCGGCGTCCTGGTGGCCGGCATGGCTGGCATGATGCTCGGTTTCATCCACGCATGGCTGGCGCAATTGCCGCGCGTCAATGATATCGCGGTAGGAATCGCGATGCTGATTTTCGGCAGCGGATTCGCGTTCTTTCTGGGCGATCCCTACATCGAGCCGATGGCGCCGCCGCTCGCCAGCTTCGAGCTGGGCAACTGGAGCGGCATTCCGCAAATCCAGAGCGCGCTGAAGATCAGCCCGCTTCTGATTCTCGGCATCGTACTGGCCTACGCATTGCACTGGTTTTTTGGGAATACGCGCTGGGGCCTGTACGTGAGGGCGGCGGGCGATAATCCCTCCGCCGCGCGGGCGCAGGGTATCTCCGTGATGAACGTGCGCACGCTTTCCATCGTGGCCGGCAGCTTCCTTGCGGGGGTGGGCGGCGCTTACCTGTCGCTGGTGTATCCCGGCTCGTGGACGCGGCTGGTCTCCAGCGGCCAGGGGCTCATGGCGGTGGCGCTGGTCATCTTTGCCCGCTGGGACCCGCGCAAGTGCCTGTACGCCTCGCTCCTCTTCGGCGGCTCGCAGGCTGTGGGGCCGGCGCTCCAGGCAGCCGGTTATCAATCGTACTATTATCTCTTCAACGCCGCGCCTTACATCCTGACGCTGGTCATTATGATCATCACCTGCTCACCGAAACGCCACCTCGTGGGGGCGCCGAACGCGCTGGGGACCGGCGAATGAGCGCCAGCCACGCCGAAGCGCCGCCGGCGCTGGAACTGGTAAACCTCGTAAAGCGGTTCGGTCCGCTCACCGCCGTGGATCGCATCTCCATGAAGGTCGCGCCCGGCACGTTCCACGCGCTGCTGGGCGAGAACGGCG
>DATAXI010000103.1:0-9456 GCA_036266845.1 Chthoniobacteraceae bacterium
AGCGCGGCCAGCAGCGGCGCCTCGACAATGGTCGTCAGCAGATTGCCCCGGATGCGCATCTTCGAGATGAAGGCGCGCTTGATCAGGGTGCGGAATTGCGTCCACTCGTCGCGCCCGCGAATGGCGTCGCTGCGCTTTACCGGAGCGGGCGGCAGCGTGGCGGGCGACTGCTTGCGCAAGGCCATCTGGCGCATATCCTGGAGCAGGCGGAAGGACTCGTACTTGTCCCGCCAATAGTCCGGCGCAAAGCGGCGCGCGGGGATGAGCTGGCCCTCGAGGTTTTCCTCATAGATCACGTCGCCGCTCACGTCGCGCAGCGGCGTCTCCAGCACGTCGAAGATGAATTCCGGCCGCGTGGTGCCGCAGGCCGGGCAGCCGCCCAGCTCCGTGCCGAACTGCTGCTCATGCTCCGCCTGGGCGAAGTACTCCAGCATCTCGTGCGGCGTGCCGTAGAAGACGAGCTTGCCCCCTTTGTCGAGGAGCATCGCTTTCGAGAACATCTGGAATATCTTCGAGGTCGGCTGGTGGATGGTCACCAGGACGATCTTGTTGTGGGCCATCGACCGGATGATATCGATGACGTGCTCCGCATCCTTCGAGGAGAGGCCGCTGGTCGGCTCGTCAAAAAGGAAGATGTCGGCGTTGCCGATCATATCCAGGCCGATGTTGAGCCGCTTGCGTTCTCCCCCGCTCAGCACCTTGTTGCTCTGCGTGCCCACCAGATTGTTGCGCCGCTCGCTCAGGCCCAGTTCCGCCAGTTTGCCGTCGATGCGCCGGGAGCGGTCGCTATTGGTGAGGTGCGGCGCGCGGATCGCGGCGGCAAATTCCAGGTTCTCCTCGATGGTGAGATGCTCATCGAACGCATCCTCCTGCGGGATGTGCGCCACATAGCCGCGCAGCGAGTCGAGATCGTGGTAAAGCGATTGGCCGTTGAGCAGCACGTCCCCCTGCTGCGGCTGGAGCTGCCCGGCCAGCACGCGCATGAGCGTGCTCTTGCCGCAGCCGCTGGCGCCCATCACGCAGACCATCTCGCCGCGCGTAATGTTAAAGGACATGCTGTCGATAGCCGTCTCCCCTTCGCGAAAGCGATGGTTCAGATCGCGAATCTCCAGCGTGGAGATGATGTTCCGCTCCTCCTCCAGGATGCGCTCGGAGAAGTTGCAGCGCAGCACCTGCCCGGTATCGATGCGGATGGTATCGCCATCCGCCAGCGCGGCGGTATTGCGGACCGGGTTTTCCCCCACCAGGATGGGCCGGTCGGCCTGGAGCACCTCCAGGTTGCCGATCTTGTGCTCATAATCGCACTGGATCTTCAGCAGCACCTCGCCGCCGGTGCCGGGTGAGAGCAGAATATCGTCCTCCTCCAGCAGGCCGGGATTGTTCGATACCAGGTACTCGCTCTTGTGCGCCTTGAGCAGGAATCGTCCGCCCAGCGCGCGCGCCCGGCGGCGCAGATCGGCCAGGGAAAGCTCGGAGTGGTCGTGGAATAGAATCTTGTCCTCGAGCGTCGCCTCCACATTCGCTCCCGCGCGCAGTTGGATGCCATTGAGCACGGCATCCACGTTCTTGAGCGCGCGCACCTTCACCTTCAGGCCAAATTGCACCTCGATCACCGCATCGCGCGTCCGCTGCTTTTCCATCTCCACCTCGTTGTCCTTCAATTCGAGGTAAATGTTCGTCAGCGAGACGTTCTTCTTCGCGTTGAAGTAGTAAACCAGGTCCTGATATGCCAGCACCTGCTCCCCCAGCACAATGCGCTGGCCGGAGTAAACGCGGCAAAAATGCCCCACCACCAGCGGACGCCCGCGCACATTGATGGGCCTGCGCGTCTGGTTCTTCAGCAGGATGACGTCGTGATAGCGGAAGACCAGCAGGCGCTCCCCCGCCTCCAGATCCCGCAGTTGCACGTCCGCGCTGCCGTTCTGGCCAAAGCAGAGAGACTCCAGCGGCGAGGCGCCGCGCTGGAAGACGCTGGGATCGACATCCTCCGCCGCATTGAGCTGGTAAACGATGTCGATGGCCTGCGCCGCCATGCCCAGGGCCGACATGAAGGCGTAGAAATTGGTGATCTGCTCCCGATTTGTGTCGGTCTTCGAGATCAGGTCGTAAAGCTGGACCCCGAGCATGATCTTGCGCTCCTCGGTGAGCTGCGCGGATAGCTTCGAGGCCATCGCCATGAGGTCGTGCTGCTCATTCAGCGCCTGGCGGAAAAGCTTCCGCAACTCGGAATATACCGCCTCCGGGTAATCGTACCGCAGGAAGCCGAGCGAAGAGTCGATCTCCTCCTCCAGCACCATGCCGTCCACTTTCGAGAAGGCCGCCAGCACCTGGATGAGCAGGGGCAGCAGGTTCGGCGATTCCATCACGGTCCGCGGCTTGCGCATCGCCCGCCGGGCCAGTTGCCGGGTGGTCCGCTGCAGCCGGTACGCCATCGGCGTCAACCGCCGCAGGCGGGAGCCGAGGCGGGTGAGCAGGGTGTCGCCGTGGGAGCCGGGATCGATCATTCGGAGCAAGCGTAAAGGTAAGCGGGAACGCGGAATTATGAAGGAGGAATTATGAAAATCCAAACGAGGGGACGGATGGCCCGGCGCCCGGCCGCTTTCATTAATTCCGCCGCCGGAGGTCATAATTTCCGCCGAATCTCCCATTCTCATCCGAATCTCCCTGTGAAACCCGGTGTTTAGATCGTGTTTGACCATCCGTCCATATTGCCTACCTTCGTTAGACCCCGGCTCGGGCCTAAGAAAAGGCCCTGCACGGGGAGTACTGAATATTAGCCAAATTTTATGCCACAATTAGACCAAAAGCCGCCCAAGGATCAGCGGACGCGCAATCCCGGGAATGGCGGCGGCGACCCAAACTTCAACTGGAGGGGCGTAATTCTGCTTGCCGCGGCGCTCATTCTCATCGTCGCGGCAATCTACTGGCGGGGACCCTACGGGACGCCTGAGGAAAAGAGCCCCGGCGAACTGATCAAGCTTGTCCAGGACGGGCAGATTGTCGTCAAACCGGACGAACCGCTGCTCGTGGAGATGGATGACCAGAAGGGGATGCAGTACCTCAACGGTTATTACAAGAACCCCAAGGCCCCGGGCCAGGATGTCCATTTCCGCACCCCGGTCTCCGTGGACTGGAATCCCAAGGTGCTCGATGCCATCCAGAAAGCCGGCCTGGACCCGATCCCGCACTCGGATAACAGCCTCCTGGCCTCCGCCCTGGTCGGTTTCCTGCCCATCGCCCTCTTCCTGCTGGTGCTCTACTTCTTCTTCCGCCAGCAGATTCGCATGGCGGGCAAGGGAGCGCTCAATTTTGGCAAGAGCCGCGCCCGCATGCTGGCGAGGGACAAAAACAAGATCACCTTCAAGGACGTGGCCGGCGTGGAAGAGGCCAAGGATGAGGTGCAGGAGCTGGTCGAATTCCTCAAGGATCCGAAAAAGTTCCAGAAGCTCGGCGGCCGCATCCCCAAGGGCGTCCTCATGGTCGGGCCTCCCGGCACCGGCAAGACATTGCTCGCCCGCGCGATTGCCGGCGAGGCGGATGTGCCCTTCTTCTCGATCTCCGGCTCGGACTTCGTGGAAATGTTTGTGGGCGTTGGCGCCAGCCGCGTCCGCGACATGTTCGAGCAGGGCAAAAAAGCCGCGCCGTGCCTGATCTTTATCGACGAAATCGACGCCGTGGGCCGTCATCGCGGCCATGGCCTGGGCGGCGGCCACGATGAGCGCGAGCAGACGCTGAACGCGTTGCTCGTGGAAATGGACGGCTTCGATACCCAGGAGGGCGTCATCATTATCGCCGCCACCAACCGGCCGGACGTGCTCGATCCCGCACTCCTGCGCCCGGGCCGTTTCGACCGCCAGATCACGGTCAATCTGCCCGATGTGAAAGGGCGCGAGGAAATCCTGCGCGTCCACGCAAAGAGGGTAAAGCTGGCCGAGGATGTTGACCTCGCCGTCATCGCCCGCGGCACGCCCGGCTATTCCGGCGCGGAACTGGCCAACGTCATCAACGAGGCCGCCCTGCTGGCCGCACGCCGCGGCCTCAAGGGCATCACCCTTTCCGAGCTGGAAGAAGCCCGCGACAAGGTCCGCTGGGGCCGCGAGCGCCGCAGCATGGCAATGAGCCAGAAGGAGAAGGAGAATACCGCCTATCACGAGGCCGGGCACGCAATCCTCTTCGTGGTCCTCGAGCACACCGATCCGCTCCACAAGGTCACCATCATCCCGCGCGGTCCCGCCCTCGGCATGGCCATGTCCCTGCCGGAAGGCGACCGGTACAACAAGCGCAAGGAAGAATTGATCGACGATATTTGCGTCGCCATGGGCGGACGCGTTGCGGAGGAGATCGTCTTTGGCGATGTCACCACCGGCGCCAGCGGCGATATCCGCGGCGCCACCTACTACGCCCGCCGCATGGTGTGCGAGTGGGGCATGTCCGAGAAAATGGGCATGGTGGAGTACGGCGAGCACGAGGATTACGTATTCCTTGGCCGCGACATCTCCCGCCAGCGCGATTACTCCGAGGCCACCGCCCAGGAGATCGACCGCGAGGTTCGCAAGCTGTGCGACGACGCCTACACCCGCGCCACCAAGGTCCTCACCGAAAATCGCGACAAGCTGGAAACCGTCGCCAAGGCGCTGCTGGAGTTCGAGACGCTGGACGGCTCGCAGATTCGCGACATCATGCAGACCGGCAGAATGAGCAAGCCGCCGGCCCCGCCCGTCCGCCCGCGCAAGGAGCCGCCTCCCCTGCCGGATTCCGGCGGTACCACGCTGGCCCCGGACTATCCCTCGGGCCTCACGGAAGCCCCGGCGTAGATCGGAGTTCAAAACGACCAACCAAAAGGCGCGCACGTGATTTCGTGCGCGCCTTTCGCGTTTTAGCCCCGGTCCGGCCTCCGGGGGAATTTGCCGGAAGCGCAAGGTCCCCTGCATCGGAAATCCAGGACGGATCAGCCCGGGGGACGTTGGCGTTGTTCTGAGCAGGTCTCTATTCCCATGGCAGTGCTCTGTTTTCATCGCACGCTTTACGCCTGTCGCGCGCCGGATATTCTTGCATTATTGAGCCGTATTGAGCACATTTGAGCATGGCTTCCGGCACCACTCTGTTCCGCGCGCGCGTTCCCGCAAAGCGCTTGAAAAACGCAGAAAAAATTCTCGAGCGGCTCGGGATGAAACCCGGGGATGCGTTCAATATACTCCTCGCCCAGATCGAACTTCGCAAGGGCCTCCCATTCGAGGTGACTACGAACATTCCCCCGATCCTCCCCGCGGAGCAACAGGCCGCGGAGTGGACGGAGGCGTTCGGTGCCTATTGAGCCTCAGGCCGGAGAAGTCTGGTTTGCGGAACTCGGAATTGCGGAGAAGAGCAGGCCCATTTTGGTGCTCGCCTACCCAGGCGATGACGCGGCCCGTTCTTTGGTGATTGTCGCGCCGCTTACGTCACAAATTCGCGGCGGCCCAGGCGAAGTGGACATCGGAAAGCCGCGCTGGCTACCCAAACATTCCGCCGTGAATATCCAGGGCATCGCAAGCTTTGACCGCCAAAAACTCTCCCGAAAACTTGGGGTTTTGGGTGCGGGCGATATGGAGCGCGTCAGGCAGGCGCTCAGGGATTTGTTGAGACTGTAGCCCCGGCCCGGCCCGATAACGTCCCTTGACGGGGGGGCTGATGACCGATTTACTGTTCCTCCCCGTTTTTTACGCAACCAACCCAAACAGATACCAACAGCAAAATGGCAAAAATTGGAATTAACGGTTTCGGCCGCATCGGCCGGAATGTCCTCCGTGCAATGTCCCCAGAGCAGGTGAAAAACGTCGTTGCAATCAACGATATCACCGATACGAAAACGCTCGCCCACCTCCTGAAGTGGGATTCCGTCCATGGACGTTTCAATGGAGAGATCGGGCATGACGCCGAGAGCATCACAGTCAACGGCCACAAGATCCTGATCTTCAAGGAGCGCGACCCGGGCAATCTGCCCTGGGCAAAGAATGGCGTCGAGGTGGTCATGGAGTCCACCGGCTTCTTCACCGCGCGCGACAAGGCGGAGGTGCACATCACCAAGGGCGGCGCCAAAAAGGTGCTGATCTCCGCCCCGGCCAAGGGCCCGGACGCAACCGTGGTGATCGGCGTGAACGATGAGGTTTACGATCCGGCCAAACACCACATCATCTCGAACGCGAGCTGCACCACCAACTGCCTCGCCCCGATGGTGAAGGTGCTCAATGACGCTTTCGGCCTGGAATCGGGCTTCATGAGCACGATCCACTCCTACACCAACGACCAGCGCATCCTGGACCTCCCGCACGAGGATCTGCGCCGCGCACGCGCCGGCGCCATCAATGTCGTCCCGTCGTCCACCGGCGCCGCCAAGGCGATCGGCGAGGTGATCCCCTCCCTCAAGGGCAAGCTCAACGGCGGCTCTTTCCGCGTGCCGACTCCCGATGGCTCCGTCACCGACTTCACCGCGATCCTCACCAAGCCGGCAACGGCCGAGGCGGTCAACGAGGCTTTCAAGGCCGCCGCTTCGAGCGGACCGCTCAAGGGCATTCTGGAGTTCTCGGACGAGCCGCTGGTGACCTCCGATATCGTCGGCAACCCGCACTCCTGCATCTTCGACAGCCTTCTGACGCTGATGCTGGGCGACAAGTTCCTCAAGGTGGTCGGCTGGTACGACAACGAGTGGGGCTACAGCAACCGCTGCGTGCAGTTGCTCGAGCGCCTCGGCAAGTAACCGGAAAGGATCGCCAATTTGAAACTCTCCGTCAGAGACCTCGATGTCTCCGGGAAGCGCGTGCTCGTGCGCGTGGACTTCAATGTGCCCACCGAGGAAAAAGATGGGCACATCGCCATCACGGACGACACCCGCATCCGGGAGTCGCTGCCCACCATCGAACTGCTGCGCCAGAAGGGGGCCAAGGTCATCATCATGGCCCATTTTGGCCGCCCAAAGGGAAAGCCGGTTCCAAAGTACTCGCTGCGCCCCGTGGCGGATCACCTGCACGCTCTCATCCATCACCCCGTGGCGTTCAGCCCGGAGGTGATTGGAAAGGTGCCGCAGGAGATCATCGCCCACATGAAACCGGGCGACGTGACGCTGCTCGAGAACGTTCGTTTTCACGCCGGGGAAGAGGCGAATGACGAGGGCTTCTCCAGGGAGCTGGCCAGCCTGGGCGACGTCTATGTGAATGACGCCTTCGGCGCCGCGCATCGAGGGCATGCCTCCACCGCGGGCATCGCAAAGTTTGTCCCGCAGGCCGCCATGGGCTTGCTGATGGAAAAGGAACTCAAGTACCTCGTGGACGAGCTGGCCCGGCCGGATCGTCCCTTCGTCGTCATTCTCGGCGGCTCGAAGGTTTCTTCCAAGATCACCGTCATCAAGTCGCTGATGGAAAAGGCCGATACCCTGCTCATCGGCGGCGCGATGGCGTACACCTTCTTCCTGGCCCAGGGCATCGCCGTGGGCAAGAGCCTCGTGGAGCCGGATAAGGTGGAGCTGGCCAAGGAAATCCTCGCGCTCGCAAAGGACAAGGGCGTGAAGTTCCTGCTGCCCCTCGATACGCTGGAGGCCGATGCCGTGAAGCCGGGCGCCAACACCCGCGATACGCCGGAGCTTACCCCGTCCCACGGCATCACCGAGGGCTGGGAAGGCGTCGATATCGGCAAGCAGACGATTGCGCTCTATGAAAAGGAAATCGCCTCCGCAAAGACGATTCTCTGGAACGGGCCGGTCGGCATCTTCGAAATCCCGGACTTTGCCCGCGGCACCCGCGCCATTGGCGAGGCCATCGCGAAATCGGGCGCCAAGTCGATCGTCGGCGGCGGCGATTCCGTGACCGCGGTAAAACAATTCGGGCTGGCGGACAAGATGACCTTCATCTCGACCGGCGGCGGCGCCTCGCTGGAGTTGCTGGAAGGCCGCGAGTTGCCCGGTGTCGCCGCGCTGACGGAAAAATAATCCCATGCGCAAAAAAATCATTGCAGCCAACTGGAAGATGAACATGACCTGCGGCGAGGCCGAAGGTTATGTCGAGATCCTGCTGCGCGAGATCGGCGACAGCGACAAGGTGGAGGTGGTCATCATCCCACCCTTCACCGCCATCGCGAAGGTGAGCGGCCTGCTCGGCAAGCTTCAGAACATCAAGGTCGGCGCGCAGAACATGCACTTCGAGAAATCGGGCGCGTTCACCGGCGAGATTTCCGCGGCGATGCTGCGGGAACTCTTTGTCCGGTATGTGGTGCTCGGCCACAGCGAGCGGCGCACCCTCTTCGGCGAGACCGATGAGATTGTGAATCGCAAGACCCGCGCGGCGCACGAGGCGGTGCTCAAGCCGATCGTTTGTATCGGCGAGACACTGGCCGAGCGCGACGGCGGCAAGGTGGAGCAAGTGCTGGACCGCCAGATCCGCGGCAGCCTCGCGGGGCTGGGCGCCAAGGAATTGACCGAAACCGTAATCGCTTACGAGCCCGTCTGGGCCATCGGCACCGGGCGCACGGCGACCCCGGCGCAGGCGCAGGAAGCTCACGCCTTCATCCGCCAGACCCTGGCCAAGGTGTGGGACCCGGCGACTGCGGAAAAAGTCCGCATCCAGTACGGCGGCAGCGTCAAGCCGGAGAACGCGGCAACCCTGATGAGCCAGCCGGATATCGACGGCGCACTGGTGGGCGGCGCCAGCCTGGACCCCCGGGCCTTTGCGCAGATCATCAAGCACAGCGCGGTCGAGTAGCCAAAAAGTTCAACAGCAAAAAGGAGCGTTGGTTCAAACGAACCGGCGCTCCTTTTCTTCTTTTTCCGGTGTCTCCGCCGGATTGAGCGAAAGCTCCCTTGGCTGCCAAGCATTCCATAAGCCACGTCAAGATAAGATTTGTTACAATCTCTTGACAAACACGGTGGTATGCTATATGCATCTCCTAGAAATCAATGACCGTCATCTCTCTGATCCTACTCCTGGTGATCCTTCCAGCGGTGATCGGGTACTGTCTCTATACCGAATACACGGCGGAAGGACTCGGGCATGATGCCCTTCACATCTGGAACCATCACCTGCGCAGGGCGTTCCATCAGGGACTCGAGCCCGGCGACTTTGTGATCTATCGGAAGTCCAAGGCTTCCACTCGTCCCGGGCCGCGCGCCCGCAATGTTCAGGCCGCGGAGAATGGCGACGATTACTACTACGAGGTGGACAAGTACTGGGCGCTTTCGGAGGTGTTGGAGGATGGCCGGGTGATGGCCGTAACCCGGACCGGGAAGCAGATTTACCTGCCTTCGGAGGATAAACGGTTGCGAAAGGCCGGCCTGATCGAGCGTTTCCGTCACCGCGGGCGGTTTCCTTCGCAATCCTAGAGTCTCGCCCGGGTCTGGCCCTGCGTGCGCACCACCCGGCTCGGGGATATCCCGTTGCATTCCGGGCTTGCGTCCTCCGGCGATCTTTTAGAGGAATCGCGGTGTGGAATCCG
>DATAXI010000108.1:0-3859 GCA_036266845.1 Chthoniobacteraceae bacterium
AGTGCCGGAACTCATCGACAAACGGAAACCGGATCCGCGGACGCGGAAATGGGAACCCTGCCGCCGCTCGTATTTCGCCGTTCATCCGGGATCGTCACGCAAGTGCGCTGGTATCGATCACGGGGGTATGGGACCAGAGAAGACTGGCAGACGCACGGCTATTCCAATTTTCGACCACCTTTTCCCGTGCGTAGCGCAGTGCGAGATCAAAGGAATTGAAGACGTTTTCCCGGTCGAGAATGGTCTTGGAACTCAAGGGATGCCGGCATTTTCTGGACATGCCGGGCTCGCAGAGCGAGCTGACCAGATAGGCGACCGGCTCATCGATGACGGGCTCAAATAGCTCGTCGATCCCCTCCCCCGCCTCGTAGCTCAAACCCGCAAGGTCGAGAATCAATCCCGACGGGCGCCAGATCGTGCATGCCGTTTCCACGATTCCCCGGATATAGCGCGCATCCACCGCCCCGTCGCATCCGGCCCGGTAATCGCCGGAGAAGGAGAGGTGAAGGATCGACAGGAAGGGCATTTCGCAGCGTGCCAGCCGCCGCATTGTGTACCGGATGTTCCCTCCGTTGGTGAGATCGATCGATTCGAATGGCATTGCGGGCGGGAAAGTGTTTTTCCCCCTCCTTGGGGAAGAAGCCTGCACCGTCCGGATTAAGATCCGATGAAGATTGGATTAAGTTTTCCTAATCCACGGCAGGCATATTCCGGCTTCCCTGACCGGTGAACTGACCCGCGAACCGCTGGGTAACAGACGCTTTCTCAGCGTCCGTGACCGCCGCCGTGGCCGCCGCCACCATGCCCGCCTCCCCATCCGCCACCGTGGCCCCAGCCCCCGCCATGGCCCCAGCCGCGATGCCCCCACCCCCACCCGCCAATGAAGAGCGGACCGTAGTCGTCATAGTAAGGGTATCCGTAACCAAAATCACCATAGTACGGCGGGTAGGGATAAGGATAACCTCCGTACCCTGCGGAAGCATAGGGCGGCGGCGCGGTGGAGAGCATATAGGCGATCACCTCGTCGCTCACGTCCGCCTTGTGCAGCCGGGTTACCTGCGCCTTCCCGAGCCGGTACAAGCAATTGTTGTCATCCATGTAACGGATGATCAACCCGGGCGGCACGCCGCGATGAGAAAGCACGATGACATCGTCCAGGGTTAGCGGGTCGCCGTACATCATCTTGTCGTACACGTCCAGCGGCACCTGGTGCGCCTGGAGGATGGTGCGGTCCCGCCGCGAGACCGTTGCGCAGCCGCCCAATATCATCGGCAGCAGTAGAAGAAGGATGAGGCAGGTTCTTTTCATCATGATCGCCCGCAATTTTTTGCCGGGAACATTTTCTGAAACGAAATCGGTCCGGCCATTGCGCGTTTTTTTAATGTAAGGGAATTGCCGGACTTTTGTGCGCTTTTTTTTGGCGCGACTCTAAACGGCGAGGTGGTAACCGTGACCATTACGATACCGCCCAACTAAGCGGCGATCACCGGCTTCCCGGAGCCTCGCCGGGCTTGAGCGGGGCCGTGGCGACGCCCACGTAGGTATCGGCACAGCCGTAGTAGAGGAACCACTTTTGATGGAAGAGCACGAGCCCCTCGATGAACGTTGTGCCCGCGGTGTATTGGCCGGTGGCTTCCCACGGTTGCTCCGGCTTGAAGAACGGATTTTCCGCGCGCGCGATCAGCCGTGAAGGATCGTTCGCATCGAAGAGCGCCTGGCCGTCGGAATAAACACCCGTGGGCAGTTTGGGATCGCCACGGGGCGGGCCGGCATTCTTGCCATTGTAGAGCAGGACAATGCCTTTGCCGGTGAGCAGCGCGGGAGGGCCGCACTCTGCGAGGCCGCTATCGAAATGGCCGGCGCGGGGAGGGAGATTGAATTTTGGCGCCGGGGTCCAGGTGTGGAGGTCGGGCGAGGTGAGGAGGCGGATGGCGCCTTCGCCGTAGTAGAGCCAATATTTCCCGCCGATCCGGCTCGCGACGATCCGCCCGTCGCGCACCGCGCAGACGAGCGACGCGGATTTCGACGGCTGCACGAGGCTGCCGCTCGAATCCAGGCCGTTGACCGGCCCGCATTTTGTCCAATGGACGAGATCGCGCGAGGTGGCCATGCCGAGCTTTGGCGGCCGGTGGGCGTATTCCGTGTAGAAAAGGACGTAAGTGCCGTCTTCGGTTTCCACGCAGCGCGGGTCTTCGCAGCCGCCGGTCCATTCGTTCGCTTTTTGTGAATCATTGTCCGGGTAAAGGACCGGATGCGGCATCTGCCGGAAGTGGATTCCATCGTCGCTTACCGCCAGGCCGAGGCGCGAGGTGTAACCGCCGAGGCTGTGGCCGCTATCATCCTCCGCGCGATAGAGGATATAGACCTTGCCGTCCTTCACGATCGCGGCGGGATTGAAGGTATGCGTCGCCTCCCAATGGACCGGCTGCCCCCGCATCGGGCAGTCAAAGGTTGCCGCCGGGTCCGGCTTGATGATCGGCGTTGGATTCTCCGGACGGGTGAAGGGACCCAATTCCCAATCTCCGGCGTCCGCACGCGCGGAGTGTGCGGCGAGGATGCCCACCACGATGGAAAGCAGCGGGAGGGATTTTTTAAGAAACGGTCTCGATACGACGGCAGCCATTCTCCTCTTGAACACGGCCCGCGCCGCGGCGTTGCGGCGCACCATCCATCAGCCCACCGGGAGCGCTTTTGCACGCGAGACCCATTTCTTGCCATCCAGCGATGGCTCGCCTCCGTGGCGGACGGTGGAGCCCGGCACCCAGCTCCCCGCGAGCAACACGGTCTTGGGATGGCGCGGAATGCCGGATTCATTGTTGTTGAGCTGATTGACCGCGAGATCGACGGCGGCGGAGCCCACCTGTTCGGTTTCCTGGTCGATGCCGCTCATGGGCGCGTGAAGTTTTGTCCAATCGAGATTCAAAATGCCGAGTTCGCCGGGGATATCGATGCCGCGCCCGATCAGGTAGCCGTAGTAATGGGTCTGCGTGGTCACAATGGCCTCGAGGCGATTCCGCCGTATCCACTTGAGCGCGGCATCGTCATTCCACACGGCGGGCAGGTATATGTGGGGCGCCTCCGCGCGGTGATAGCGCCAATGGTGAAAAAGGAACGCGGCGGACCAGAGGTAGCGGACTCGCGCGTTATCGCCATAGGTCATCACCATGCCGATCCGCTTGTAGCCGCGCTTGCGCAGCTCGCGCAGCGCGAGGAGCATCGAGTTATATTGGTCATTCGTGGCCCGGGGCAGCTCCGGCTTGAGCAGGGAGAAGCAAATGGCCGACGAGCTGAATTGGCTCCAGTCGAGATTCAAATGAGCGTGCGAAGACTCCATGGGGCCGATGACGAGGCCGCGGATGCCGCGCGCGTACAGGATATCGCTCAGGCGATGCATGGTCATCCCGCGCTCACGCAGCCAGAACTCTTCCATGCGGTAGCCATGGGCATCCGCGCGCGCGGTTGCGCCATGGAAGAAGCGGGCGTACGGCTCGAACGAACGCCAGCCGCCCCGCACGGAACTGGTGGTGATGTAAGCGAGCACGCCGCAATCCTCGGAAACCCGGGTGGTGCGCACAAAGACCATGAACGCGGAGACGAGGGGATTGGGACGGTAGCCGACCTTTTCCGCCGCGGAAAGAACCAGGGCGCGCGTCTTGGGATTGACGCCGCGCATGTTGCGCAGGGCGCGGGAAACCGTCATGCGCGAGACGCCGGCCTGCCGTGCGATGGCGGCGAGATTGGGGATGGGATCCGCGCGCATGATGGAGGGTATTGCCCGATTCAGCGGAAAGCGAGGAAGGAACCGGGTTTTGTTACGTGTAACAGCTCACCTTAATTGTGATCGGCTATGATTTGCAAC
>DATAXI010000158.1:0-19120 GCA_036266845.1 Chthoniobacteraceae bacterium
TCTTGGTGGCTCACTTTCAGGACGTTGGACATGCCCCATTCCAACCGTCCTTTGCCGACGGTCAAATGGGGCCGTTTTCGCCCTCAAGGTGGTACATTTTGATTCGACCCTGCGTGGTACACTTTGACCGCCCGCTGACAATGATGGTGACGTGCCGGAATACGACGGCGGCAAGCCGGAGGCGAATCGCGGCCGGGCTTTTGTGAGGAGATCGATGGCGTCCGGCTGAAGCCCGATCCGCTGCTTCAGATTCTCCACAACCCTTTGCATCGATACCGCGGAGCCGATGAGGTGGGAATCGTCAGGCGAACGCGCGGCGCAATCCTCGCCCACCACCACATTCCATCGCGCGATTCGATACGTGCCGGGACCGAGTCCCGCCGCCGCCATCGCATCCGTAGTCACAAGGCACTTACCGCCGGGTCCGATAAGTTCCAGATAGTTGCGAAGCACGTGGAATGGGATGTGAACACCATCGGCGATAAAAGAGAGCCATAGATGCCCGCGCAGATAGAGAAGACGCTGGATGATATTATCGTGCCTGGGAAGCATGGCCGGGCAGCCATTGCCCACATGGGTCGCCATCGAGAGTCCGGCTTCGATGGATTTTTCCAATTGCTCCATGGTGGCATTGGTATGGCCGGCGGAGACGGTAATCCCGCGCTGCGCGAGCAATCGCGTTGACTCGCATTTCGGGTCCTGTTCCGGCGCCAGGGTAAAGATTCGCGTCAGCCCTCCCGCCGCATCCAGCAGCCGCTCCGTCATTGCCGGATTCGCCCCGCACACGGCGTCCGCCGGGTGCGCGCCGCGATAACCATCCGCGGCGTTGATAAATGGGCCTTCAATATGAATCCCCGCGATCACGGAGCGGACAAGTTCATCACGCTCGCGCAATGCAACAATCCGGCGCAGCCGCGCGATCATCCTTTCTTCGGTTTCGGTGATGATGGTCGCGAGGATGGCGTCCACACCGTCCGCGCGCAGCCGTTCGCATGCACGGTGCAAGTCTTCCCCGGACAGGTCATCCTGGTTAAAGTCAATACCGCCATAGCCATTAACCTGGATATCGAAGTAACCCGTTTCCATCGGGATCATGCGGCTTTCCGCTCCAGCCGGGAAGCACCCGGCGGATCCAGAAACACATCAATCGCCGGATGACGCTGGAGGATGGAAGCAGGGACATCCCGGGTAATCGGACCCTCCAGGGAATTTCTGATGGCAACCGCTTTGCGCTCGTCCGGCGCGGTAATGATGATCGCTTTCGACTTCAGGATTTGGCGGATGGACATCGATATGGCCCTCGTGGGAACGGCCTCCAGACTTGGAAACCATCCCTCGCCAAACTGCTGGCGGCGGCAATTTTCATCGAGATCAACGACGAGATAGGCACGTTCGGTATCGAAATCGGCGGGTGGATCGTTGAATGCAAGATGTCCGTTTTCACCAATGCCCGCGAAGCAAACATCGATCGGATGGCGTTTAATCGGCTCTTCCAGTCTTTTGCATTCGGCTTCCGGGTCACCCATGCCGTCGATATAATAAAAATGCTTCAGGGAAACCGGAAGCCGCCGGTGGAAACGCTCCCACAGGTAGCGGCGAAAGGAGGCGTGATGGGACACGGGTATCCCCACATATTCATCCAGATGAAAGGCGGTAACATTCTCCCAGGCAATCCCCGGCTCCAGCAGGAGCGCCTCAAGGGTATCGAACTGGGAAGCGCCGGTGGCGAGGATGATCGAAGCGGAGCCGCGTTCATCCAGCGCTTGGCGGATAAGTTTCGCTCCCTGGGCGGCAGCCAGCCGGCCGCAGGCTGGGCGATCGGCCGCAATGGTGATATTCATCGCATGATGTTACGAGACATCACTCGGGAATCAAGCCCATTATCCGCTCCATGGCCGGCCGCCGCGCTTTGACGTGGACAGCCGCCAGGAAAACTGCCACGCATTGCCGCACCCATGGCAAAACGCAGCACCTTGCGCGATGTCGCCGCCCTGGCCGCCGTCTCCCGGTCCGCCGTCGCGCGCGTCCTGTTGGGGACGGGTGGCGATCATGTCCGCATCGCGCCCGCAACCCGCGACCGGATAGAAAAGGCGGCCCTGCGTTTGAATTATTCGCCCAACCGATCCGCCCAGCAATTGCGAGGCGTATCGAGCAGGATGCTTGGGCTGATTATTGAAACCGAAAACCTGCCCGTCATGAGCGCGCGGCTTTTTTCCCTGGAGCATGAGGCCGCACGCCAGGGGTATCGGCTATTGATTGGGAGAACCCATGGAGAGACGGCGCAACTGAACGACTATCTGGCGGATTTTACCGGCCGGGGAGCGGAGGCAATCTTCTGCCTCTTCGATCTAAAGCCCGGGCGCGACGAGCGCGTGAAGAAAATCTTTGCCGGTTTTAAGAGCGTGGTCTTCCATGGCCGGCCCGCCTGGGAGCGTGGGTATTGCGTAAAAACGGATACCGCCGCGGCCATCCGCGCGTCCGTGGATCATCTGGTCGCGCGCGGCAAGCGCCGGATTGGTCTCGCCTTATGGAATGTGCCGCGGGATGAACTGATGCGCACGAGAAAAGAGTCGTTCATTGCGGCCGTCGCCGCCCATAAAATCCGCTCGCCGGAAAAGCTGGTATGGGATGCGGCTTCGGTGAGCGTGGAGCCTTCGGCGGAAATCCTGGACCATGGAATGGAGACCATGGTGAAGCGTCACGGAGCGGATGCGATTATCGCCTCCAATGATATATGGGCGGCTCGCTTTATCATCAGATTGAAGGAAATGGGAATGCGCATCCCTGAGGATATCGCCGTGGTGGGTTATGATAACCTCGATATTGGAGCGGTCCTCACCCCATCACTGACCACCATCGACCAATGCCATGAAGCTTACGCCGCAGCGGCCATTGGATTGCTGGTAAGGCTGGCGCGAGGCGGGCGGATCGCGCTTCGGGAAAGGACAGTTGCGATTCCGCCGCGCCTGGTCGTCAGAAATTCAAGTTAGCGCCAGGCGCACGTACCGGAGCCGATGCATCCCCGGTTCGCTCCATTCTTCCGCGCAACGGCACAGTGATTTCGCACACTAGGCAGGCTCCCATTCGAGACGAAGCGGCACGTCCGGTCGCAGTGAAGATACAAATTCGTTCCTGCCTCCGATATCCAGTTCATCCCAGGCGATCAGGCATGGCCCCTCGTATCTCTCCGGGGATGCCGGGGCCGCGATGGTTGTGAAGAGTGTGGTAAGATCCGGTCCTCCAAAAGCGACGGAAGATAGCCGGGGATATGGCGCCGTCAGCGCCAGCAGTTTTTCGCCATCCGGACCCAATTTCACCACTTGCCATCCATCCCATCTGGCGGTCCAGATATTACCCATTGCGTCCACGGTAAGCCCGTCCGGAATTCCTTCTTCCGCCGGCGCTTGATAAAACAACCGGCGACTCTTCACGTTCACCCTCCCGCCGGAGTAATCAAACGCATGGATCCGGCGGGCGGTGGAGCATGTCCAATAGAAGACCGAAAGATCCGGAGAAAAACCCATCCCGTTGGCGCAGCCCGTGCCCGTGAAGAGACACTCCACACTTCCATCCTGTTTGAAGTGATAGAGTCCCCCGGATTCCGCAGTGCACCCTATGGTCCCGGCAAAGACCGAGCCGTCCGGGGCCGCGATAACATCGTTGAAACGTTCCGCGCCGGGCGGTTGCACCGCCTGAGAGGCGAGAACCTTCCCATCAACGCCGATCCAACAGACATCCCGTTCACGAAAAAGTAATAATCCGCCCCCATCACAAAACGTGAATCCGCCAATCGGGGATTCACCGGAATAAAAGCAAGCCGAGGCGCCGGAAGCGGGCTCGCACCAGAATAGCTTTCCCGCCGGGATATCCGTCCAATAAAGGCGTTGTTGCTGAGGATGCCAGAGGGGGCCCTCCGCCAGACCGCAGCTTTCCGCAACGACGATGCGCGATTGTCTCATGAGGTACCAGTTCTTCTATCGAGTACCCTTGGATAATCCGGGGATTGCCCTCGATGCGAGAAAAAGCTGCGCTTAAACGGCGCCAACCGCGCCATGAACGGCGCGCCTGTCCGTTACGGATTGGCACTCCGTTGGATCGCTCCGAAAACGGCCGGCGGAAGTATCTCTTTATCCAGACCGCAAAATCATCCCGGAACCCCGGAGAAAAAAGCCTCCGCCGGGCTCGGGACCGCCGATTCTTTTTAGATATGCGGGTGAATATAGCCTACAGCTGAAAACTGGCCCCGAGAGTTCACCCGGAAAACTCTCAACCCCCATCAGGGGAACTATGACCATCCCCGGAATCGTTGGCGAAATCCTTGCCAACAAACAAGATAACGTCTGGACCGTGCAGCCCAACGAGACCGTACTGCGCGCAATCCAGATCATGGCGGAGAAAAATATCGGCGCCCTTCCCGTCGTGGATCGAGGTCGCCTCGTCGGGGTGATCTCGGAAAGAGATTACACGCGAAAGGTCGTCCTTCAGGGCCGCGTCTCGCGCCAGACGCCTGTCCAGGACATCATGTCCGCCCACCCGCAAACGGCGTCGCCGGATGCCACCGTGGTGGATTGCATGCAGGTGATGACGAAAAATAAAATCCGGCATCTGCCGGTCCTGGATGGAGATGCCCTGGTCGGCATCGTCTCGATAGGGGACCTGGTCAACTGGATCATCTCCGCGCAGAATGTCGCCATCGACCAACTCGAAAACTAAATCTTCGGCGCGGCGGCCACACAGGCTTAACCCCGTCCCCTAACGGAGCAGCGATACCGGCGGGCCATCGTCCGTCATCACGATCGGCCGGATAGTACCGTCCGCGTTATATTCCAGGCGATCAATGGCGATCCGTCGTTCCCCTCTGTAGGGGCCTTTCGGATTGGTGGTTTCCCAGCGATGATAGACAATGAACCACTCGCCGGTGACGGGATTCTGGAGAAACGAATGGTGGCCCGGGCCCTGGTGGCTAGCATCGCTCTTGAGGATGCAGCCGCGATAAGTCCATGGCCCCAGCGGCGTGGGTGCCGTGCAGTAATGCACGGAGTAAGTCGAGTTATTCGTCGCGCCATGGCTGTAAGAGAGATAATAAATCCCGTTGCGCTCGTGCATGAATGAGCCCTCCGTAAAGTAAGGCGGCGTCTCAACCTTGATTTCCCGCTTCAGGCTTTCCATATCCGGATTCAGCTCCCACACGCGCAATTTCGCTCCGGCGCTTCCGCCACCGTACAGATAGATGGCCCCGGTCTTTGGATCCTTGAAAGCCATCGGATCAATCGCCTCAAAGCCGTGCCCGCCCGTCACCAGTGGCTTGCCGCTGTCGAGAAATGGACCTTCGGGACGGTCGCCCTCGGCAACGCCGATGCGGCTCGGCTTCGTTGGCGTCTGCGGCCCCACGGCGTAGTAGAAATAGTATTTGCCGTTTTGTTCGATCACGCCGGGAGCCCACGCCTTGCGCTGAGGCCGGCCGTCATTATGTATCCAGGTGACATCGGCGAGTTTCAGCGCCACTCCCCGGTCCTGCCAATGCCGCAAATCGGTGGAAGAATACGCATGAAAGCCGTCCTTCACCGGCCCGGCGCTTGTAGGATAAATCCAATACTCTCCGCCAAAGACATGGGCATCGGGATCCGCGCCGTCAAAAATCGGATTGGCGTATCCTATAAGGGTGGAAAGGAATAACGCCGGAAGTAAAAGCACGGAGGAGTTACGCATCACATCAAAGGTTCGCAAGCATCATCCAATTCTGGCTCGAAATCCAATCCATTCGACCAACCGATCGCACTGGTTTGAACCGGAACGTTTGAAATTGACTTCGGTCGAGGCCCTCTCCAAAAAGGACCGCAACAGAGGTTCATCCACATGATTCCAACCATTGCCGATGCGTTCGCAGCCGGAATTTCCCTTTTCGGATTTATTGGTCTGGGGCTTTCGCTCATAGGCCTTGCCGCGACCGCATTTTGGATTTGGATGCTCATCGATTGCGCGACCAATAAGCAACTTACCGGCAGCGATAAGGTTATCTGGATTCTGATTGTCATTTTCCTCAATTGGCTCGGCGGCCTGATCTATTTCCTCGTCATCCGGAATAAGAGGACTTGAATTAAGACCTATTCACCGGTCGGCGTATCCGCGACGCTATTGATCAAAAAGGCGTCTTTGCCTTCCCCGCCGCCATCAACCGAATATCCCGGCCAGCGCAGTCCGGCGAAATGCAAAGATGCGTTCAATGTCCGGACGCACCAGGAAGCGATGCACCAGAAAATCGAGCCGCACCGCGTACCGGACATGGTCGCCGCATAGCGTGCCGCCATCGCGCGACTGGAACGTGTGCTCGTGGCGCCATAGCCGGTAAGGCCCGCGCCGCTGTTCATCCACGAATCGGGAAGTCGGCTCCCATACGGTGATTTCGCTCCGCCACCGGACCGGGATGCCGCGAATGCGCAAACGGTAATCGATGCGGACCCCCGGGCGCATCTCGATGGGAGCCGGCGTCAGCACCTTGAATTGGAGCCACGGCGGCGTGATGCGCTCCAGATTTGCCGCGTCCGCGAAAAATGGAAAAACCTCGTCAATGGGGCGGGGCAGCCACTGCTCGGCTTTGTATTCGTGCACAGGCATGGAGAGAAATCGAGCCGGCCTGCGGCAAAAATCAAGGAGGAATCCGAGTTGCCTGGGGGTGCGCGAGGTTCCGGGGCGCGTGGGTCCGGCGTCGTTCCGCACGCTGGCGGAAAATTGTTACTCGGAGTGATTGGTCGCCGTCAGACCATCCGGCAAGATGCCGGATGGGGCGAGATGGAAGCTCGCGCTCCCCCGGAACATCGATTTTCGCGACCGCTGCCCGTTTCTGGCAGTCCATTTTGAAACAATCAGGGGCACTCAGAGAAACTTGGCATCCCGTTTGCTAATGGGCTCGGCGCCGGTTTCACGACCGGATTTCTGACGAACCGCCATCGCTTATGATTCTTGAAGTTTTCGACGAATTTACGCCTCCGGATTTCCTCTTCCGCATCGCGCAAAGCCCCGAGGAACTGGAGGGATACTGGAATCTGCGCCATGATATTTTTTGCGAGGAACAGCACGTATTCGAGCACTCGGACCGGGATGAGATCGATGAACACGCAATCCCGATCGTCTGCGTAACGCTGATCGCCGGCATGGAAGATCGCGTCGTGGGCGTGGTGCGAATCGATGAACGGGAGCCGGGCCTCTGGTATGGCTCGCGGCTCGGCGTGGCGCGGGATTTTCGCTCCGTCCGGCGGATAAGCCCGGGCGTTTCCGTAAGAAATCACCAGCCGATCCATCGCGGTCTGGGAGCCATCGGCGCGGGCCTTATTTACAAGGCGGTATCCACTGCCCACGCGTGGGGCTGCCGGGAGTTCCACGCCACGGTGCAGCATCAGAACGCCCGCTTCTTCCAGAGGCTCCATTGGAAGCCCCTGGGGGAGATCGCCCTGTTTGGCCTTCGCCACGTGAAGATGCAGGCGGACCTCAGCTTTTACCCGCCGGCGGAGTATGTGTTTTGACGAGCAACCCCGGAATCGCAGCGCCTGCCGGAGATGATGCCGCAAGGCTGGAGCAGCTCTCCACCTTCCTGCGGGCGCAGCGGAGCATCACCGCGAAGGCGGAAATCCACCAGGCATACGCGCCGGCGCAGGCGCTCTCCGGCGCGGTGCGCGTGGGGGATGATTGTGCCGCAATCCCGGACGGCGAAGAGTGGCTATTGCTGGCAGCGGAAGGGATGCTCGGCTCCTTTGTGGCCGGCGACCCATGGTTTGCCGGTTACAGCGCCGTGATGGTAAACCTGAGCGACGTGGCGGCCATGGGCGGCCGGCCCATCGCGGTGGTGGATGTCCTCTGGACGCCGGGACTGGAGAGCGCCGGAGCCATCTGGGAGGGGATGAGCGCCGCTTCCGCCGCATACGGCGTCCCGGTCGTGGGCGGGCATACGACCATCACCCGGGATGGCCCCGCGTATCTGGCGGCGGCGGTCATGGGACGCGCGCGGCGTTTGATTACCAGTTTTGATGCCCGGCCCGGCGACGATCTGCTGATGGCGATCGACCTGCGCGGCCGGTGGATGGGCGGCAATCCATTCTGGAACGCCAGCACCGGCGCGCCGGCCGGCCGGTTGCGCGCGGATATGGCCCTGCTGCCGGCCCTTGCGGAAGACGGCCTTTGCCATGCGGGAAAGGATATCAGCAATGGAGGCATCCTCGGGACGCTGGCGATGCTGCTGGAGTGCTCGCAAGTGGGCGCGGAGGTATGGCTGGACCGGCTGCCCCGGCCCTCGGACTCCACTGTGGAGCGCTGGCTCGTCGCGTTTCCCAGCTATGGATATCTGCTCAGCGTCGCGCCGGCTCAGTCCGCCCTCGTGATGGATCGCTTCGCCGCCCGCGATATCGTTTGCGCGCCCATCGGCCGCATTACCGCGGCGCCCGCGCTGGTGCTCGGTTACGGCGCGGCCCGGCTTCCGTTCCTGGCGTGGTGAGGCTCTCGCGCGGCGGCAGCGTGCCGCCATCGCGCCATGTCCCCTTGATGAGGACCTCCTTCGGGTATTCCCGCACGCCGGTATTGTTCGCGTAAAGCCGCTCCACCACAAGGTCCAGCGCCGCCGCGCCCACCACGCCCAGATTCCCGTCGATGCCCGCGGTCGCCCCCATTTCATCACAGGTGCGATACAGCCACGCCAGCCCCATATCCTCCGGCACACGCAGCCCCCGCGCGGCCAGCATCGCACGCGCCGGGTACTTGTACACCAGCAGCGAGTCCGGCGCATTACGGTAAAGCCAGTCACTGAACTCCGCGGCGCTTGCATCCTCCCGCGGGATGAAAGGCTCCAGCCGGTCCTTCTTTGGCAGCCGCCGCTGCCAGTCCAGGAATGCGCCGGACCAGAGGTTGTTCGAGACACGGTTGTTCAGCTCCGGCACGATGAGCGCCGGCCGCCGGTAACCAAGCCGGTGGTATTGGTCCAGCGCCAGTTGCACGTTGAAAAAGCCGTGAAAATTCGCGCGATCCGTCGTGACGCATGGAAAGTAAGCGCTCAATCCCGCCACGCAAAAGCCTCTGCAATCGAAGGAAACACACTCCCGCTCCTCCCGCGAGAAACCGAGCAGCACCCCGCGAATCCCCCGCGCGCGCAAGGTGGCCTGAAGCCGCGCCATATCATTGCGAAATGCGCCGAGCGCAAACACCTCGATGCGAAACCCCAGCTCCCGCGCACGCTGCTGGATGCCCTGGTACTCCCAGCGGCACACATCCTTGCCCCGCCAATCCTCGCGTCCGCCGTAATTGGTCACCAGCGCGATCACCTCGGCGGAGCTGGCGCCTCCGCGCGCGCGCCGCGTGGCCATCAGCGCGCTCACCAGCGGATTCGGCGCGTATCCCAGCCTTGCCGCCATCTCTTGCACGCGACCGCGCAGCTCCTCGCCGATCCGTGGATCGCCGCGCAATGCGCGCGAGACGCTGGACTGGTTCACATCGAGGCGGCGCGCAATTTCCAACATCCGCACTGGCTGTTTTTGACGTCCCGGCATTTTTTTAGCCACTTCCCGGATTTCCCGGGAAATGAAATTCGTTCCGGTTGTCGCTGGTGCGCATCGATATGCACAATAAACCGGAGCCCGCACCCCGGGTCAATCTTGTGATGGGTCTAAACGTTGCTATTGGTCCAACCGCACCCCGGCGCATGAAGCGCCGCGGGGGCCGTTGTCCTTAACCAAGCATCACACATTCCATCCTATGCCAAAAGTAGAAGCACCCCTGCACAAACCGGGCGATTATCTTGTCGATTACGAGGAGAAGGTCTTTCCGGACATCAAGGCGGACCCCGGTGAAAAAGCGCTGGTCACATTTCACACCGTCGCGTTCGAGGGCTCCATCGGCATCGTCAATACCCTCACCGCCACCCGCCTCCAGCGGAAGGGCTACGAAACCAGCATCCTGCTCTACGGTCCCGGGGTGACGCTCGGCTTCCAGCGCGGCTTCCCCACCCTGGGCGATGAGGCGTTTCCCGGCCATCTCTTTGTCAACCAGCGCATCGCAAAGTTCATGGAGGAAGGCGGCAAGGTCTATGGCTGCCGCTTTTCCACCCAGGCGCTCTACGGGCAGACGGAAAAGGCATTCATGCCCGGCATCATCCCCATCAATCCGCTCGACGTTCTGGATTGCATTCTGATGCACAAAAAGGCGGGCGCGACGATCATCGATACCTGGACCCTGTAACGCATGAAGCGCATCAAGGCGGCGGCAATCCAGATCGCGCCAGACCTCGCGAAGGGCGCGGGGACGATTGATCGCGTCTGCGACGCCATCGATCGCGCCGCCGCGCAGGGGGTGGAGCTTGCGGTCTTTCCGGAAACCTTCATCCCTTACTATCCCTACTTCTCCTTCGTAATGCCGCCGGTGCAGATGGGGAAGGATCATCTCCTTCTTTACGAGCTGGCGGTGCAGGTGCCCGGGCCTGTCACTGAAACGCTCAGCCAGGCCGCGGCGCAGCACGGTATGGTGCTGGTGGTGGGCGTGAATGAGCGGGACGGCGGCTCCCTCTACAACACGCAGCTCGTCTTCGACGCCGACGGCGCGCTGCTGCTCAAGCGGCGCAAGATCACTCCCACGTATCATGAGCGCATGGTCTGGGGCCAGGGCGATGGAAGCGGCATCCGCGCCGTGGATTGCGCGGTGGGCCGCCTCGGCGCCCTGGCCTGCTGGGAGCATTACAATCCGCTCGCACGCTTCGCCCTGATGGCGGAGGGGGAGGAAATCCATTGCGCGCAGTTCCCGGGCTCGATGGTCGGCCAGATTTTTGCCGATCAGATCGAGGTGACCATCCGGCATCACGCATTGGAAGCGGGATGCTTTGTGGTCAACGCCACGGGCTGGCTGACCGACGAGCAGATTTGCGCCATCACTCCGGATGACAGGCTGCGCAAGGCGTTGCGCGGCGGATGTCACACCGCCATCATCTCCCCGGAAGGCGTGCCGCTGTGCGCGCCGGTGACGGAGGGTGAGGGAATGGCAATCGCCGAACTGGACCCCGCGCTCGTTACCAAACGCAAGCGAATGCTCGATTCCGTCGGCCATTACTCAAGGCCGGATATATTCACGCTCCAGATCGACCGCACCGCGAATGCGCAGGTGCGGGAAAGAAAGGAAGAGGAAAATCATGCCGCCCGACTTTCACTCGGCGCTCCTGACGAAGAAGCAATACCTGCTTTCTGAGTTGCAGACGCACGGCCTGCGCCTGCTCGATGAAAACGCCGGCGCCGCAAGCCGCCGCGGCGGCGCGGGCCCTACGGATCACAAGGCCGTTACAGTCCTCGGCGTCACCATCATGGCGCCGGTGCACACGCGCGGCGCCCATGCCTCCGCTTACCTCGCATCCGCGCCGGACGCACGCGGCATCTCCGCGCTCACGCGCGATGGGGAGATGATTTGCGAGATTTCCTTCCCGCCACAGCCGCGCTTTTACGCGATGGAAACACGGGACGGCGTTCCCTATTGGAAAATCGCGCAGCTTCACTCCCGCGATACGCTCGCCACCACGGTCCTGCAAACCTGCATCCGCTATGGCAACCCGGATACCAAGTGCCAGTTCTGCGCCATTGGCGAATCGCTGAAGGCCGGTCGCACCATCGCGCGCAAAACCGCCGCGCAACTCGGCGAGGTCGCCGAGGCCGCGCAGCGCCTCGACGGCATCCGCAATGTCGTGATGACCACCGGCACGCCGCCCACACCGGACCGCGGCGCATCGGTGCTTGCGGAATGCGCGGCGGAAATCAAACGGCGCACCGGCCTGCCAATCCAGGGCCAGTGCGAGCCGCCCGCGGATTTTGCCGCGTTCCGCCAGATGCATGATGCCGGCATCGATTCCCTCGGCATGCATCTCGAAGCGTGGGATGAGCAAGTCCGCGCCCGCATCATGCCCGGCAAGGCGGAAGTGACGCGCGCTTTTTACCTGGAAGCATTCGCCGCCGCGGTCGAGGTCTTCGGCCGCGGCCAGGTGAGCACTTACCTGCTGGCCGGCCTGGGCGATACCGCCGGGAGCCTGCACGAGGCGGCGCGCGTGCTCATCGGTTTGGGAGTCTATCCTTTCATCGTGCCTTTTGTCCCGGTCACCGGCACGCCGCTCGCGGGCCGGCGTCCGCCGGATGCGGATTTTATGCGCGCCGTTCTCGCCCCGGTGGGCGCATGGCTGGCCGATGCCGGAATGACCTCGGATACCGTGAAGGCCGGATGTGTGAAATGCGCCGCGTGCACCACGCTATCCACCTTCGAAAACAAAGCGACGGGAGAGACTTACTCAAATGCCGGAAACTTACTTTACAGTTGAGCTGCCCGATGGCGGAGAGAAGGAATGTTACTCTCCGTCCAGCGTGGTAAAGAAATTCTTCAAAAAAGGGGAGGAGATGCCCGTCGCCAGCTTTGTCGCGCGCAGCCGCGAGGCGCTGGCGGAAGCCTCCGAGCGCGTCCGGCAAAAATTTGGTTACTCCTGCACCGCCGCGGCGGCGCAACTCGCGGACATCGAGCAATCCATGCGCGCCTACCCGCCGCAGGCCACCGTCCGCATCAAATCCATTTAAAAAGCAATGAACACCAAAGTACCCGTTGTGATCATCGGCGGCGGACAGGCCGGCCTCTCGATGAGTTACTATCTCAAGCAGGAGGGAATCGAACATATCCTCTTTGAAAAAGCACGCCCCGGCGAGGCATGGCGTACGTTCCGGTGGGATACTTTCTGTCTGGTTACTCCCAATTGGCAATGCCAGCTTCCCGGTTTTCCCTACGCCGGGCCGGACCCGTTTGGCTTCATGGTTCGTGACCAGATCGTGGATTATCTCGAGTCCTATGTCCGTTTCTTCGATCCGCCGCTGCTCCAGGGCGTCACGGTAAAAAAACTCTCCCGCGCCACCGGCGGCGGCTTCGCGCTGGCCACCACGGTGGGAGAATTTACGGCGGAGCAGGTGGTGATCGCCGTCGGCGGCTATCATAGCCCGCGGATACCGCGAATCGCGGAGCGTTTCGATGCAAATATCCTCCACGTCCACTCCTCAGCTTACAAGAACGCGGATGCGCTGCCTGAGGGCGCCGTACTCGTGGTCGGCACCGGGCAATCGGGCTGCCAGATCGCGGAAGACCTTCACCTCGCGGGCCGGAAGGTTCACCTTGCCACTGGCAGCGCGCCCCGCACCGCGCGGCGTTACCGCGGCCGCGATGTGGTGGAGTGGCTGCACGAAATGGGTTACTACGACCTGCCGATCCATGAGCATCCGCAAAAGGATCGCGTCCGCGACAAGGCTAACCATTATGTAACCGGGCGCGACGGAGGGCGCGATATCGACCTGCGGAAGTTCGCGAATGAGGGGATGCAACTCTATGGCCGCTTGCAGAAGATGAAGGGCGAACGCCTCACCTTTGGCGAGGACTTAAAGGCGAATCTCGACCAGGCCGACGCCGTTGCGGAGAAGATCAAGACCACCATCGACGAGTTTATCGCCAAACAGGGAATCGATGCTCCCGTGGAACCGCGATACACCCCGGTCTGGGAACCGCCAGCCGATGCGCCCCGCGAGCTCGATTACCGCGCCGCCGGCATCACCAGTGTCATCTGGAGCGTCGGTTTCGGCAGGGATTACGGCTGGATCGATCTGCCGCTCTTTGACGGCAAAGGTTACCCCGCTCATCAGCGCGGCGTCTCGGTGATGCCCGGCATCTATTTCCTCGGCCTGCCGTGGCTCTACACCTGGGGTTCCGGACGTTTCTCCGGCGTCGCGCGCGATGCCCGCCATCTCGCCGATTGCATCAAGGCCAAGAATCATTCCGACACCCAGTCATCCCACGACCCGGTGGCCGAGTGGGCGCTCGGCTCCTGAGCGGATGCCATTGCGGCGAAGGGAAATCCGCATTTCCGGCTAAGAGATGTTTCATAACGCCGGCAGTCGCAAGCGTTCGCGCCCGCCGGGGCAATTATCCGTCCGAATGGCAGGGCCGGCGCCGTTCTTCCCCTGCTATATCTTCACGGTATCAGCCAATGGCTCAAGGCCCACGATCGCCGCGTTCTGCTCAGACTCCAGAATATAGCTGGCGGGATCGAGGTGCGAAATGCGCATCCCGTAGAAGGAGCGATACGCAAAAATGAGCCCGGAAATCAGGAAGAAAATGCCAACGCCAACAGCAATATGGCGCGGGGTATTCACGGCAATCTCGACGGCAAGCAAGCCAAAGAGCGTGGTAAACTTGATAATCGGGTTGAGCGCCACCGACGAGGTATCCTTAAAGGGATCGCCCACGATATCGCCGATCACCGTCGCGGCGTGCAGCGGGGTGCCCTTCCTGCGAAGCTCCACCTCGACAATCTTCTTCGCATTGTCCCAGCAACCGCCGGCATTCGCCATATTAATGGCCATGAAGAGGCCAAACATCGCGATGGAAATCAGATAACCGACAAAGAAGACCGCATCGAAACAGGCAAACGCCAGCGCCAGCGAAAACACCACGCCGAAGATATTCACCATCCCGTATTGCGCGTACTTCGTGCAGATGCGCACGACCTCGTTGCTATCCTCGGAGGAGGCCTTGGCGGAGCCGGTGAGACGGATATTTTTCTTGATGTAATCCACGGCACGGAATGCACCGGTCGTTACCGCCTGGCGCGATGCGCCGCAAAACCAGTAAACGACCGAGCCTCCCGCCAGAATGCCCAGAATGATGCGCGCATCGACGATGCTGAGGCTGGAGAGATCAGTCCATCCGAAATGTCGCTTCAGCATGAGAATCAGGGAAAATATCATCGTGGTGGCGCCGACCACCGCGGTGCCGATCAACATCGGTTTTGCCGTCGCCTTGAAGGTATTGCCCGCGCCATCGTTATCCTCAAGCATCAGCTTCCCTTTCTCAAAGTCGGGGTTGAAACCAAATTTCCAGGCAATCTCCTCTTCGATTCCCTCCATCTGCTCGATGGTGGATAACTCAAAAACGGATTGCGCATTATCCGCAACGGGCCCGTAGCTATCCACCGCGATGGTTACCGGACCCATCCCGAGCATCCCGAATGCGACCAGCCCGAATGCGAATACCGCGGGATAGGACATGTAATCCACCAGGGTATTCTGGCTGGTCAGATACGCCGTCAACATCAGCCCGCATAAGGTCAGGCCCATCCAGAAGCAGGAGAAATTGCCCGCTACCAGGCCGGAAAGAATCGTGAGGCCCGCGCCTCCTTCGGTACTCGCATTGACCACCTCCCTGCAATGAGCGCTGCGCGTACTGGTAAAGAGCCGGGTAAGCTCGGGAATGATCGCCGCGGCCACGGTGCCGCAACTGATAATCGTGGCAAGTTTCCACCAGAGCGTGGGATATTGCGCATGAAGCATGAAGTAACTGACAATAAAGCTGACTCCGAGACAGATGAGCGACGTCGTCCAGATAAGCGCCGTCAGCGGATACTCGAAATTAAACCGGCCCTCGCCGACTGGCCGCCGGTTGACGAGATAGCGGTTGATCACCCACGCCAGCATGGACGCGGGCACCATGATGATCCGCATCGCAAAGATCCAGATGATGAAGGTCCACTGGTTCTCCGGTTTCACCGCCAGGAGGATGAAGGTGATGAGAGCCACGCCGGTTACCCCATAGGTTTCGAAACCGTCCGCGGTCGGCCCCACGCTGTCGCCGGCATTGTCGCCCGCGCAGTCCGCGATGACACCCGGGTTCCGCGCATCATCTTCCTTGATTCCGAATACGATCTTCATCATATCGCTGCCGATATCCGCGATCTTCGTGAAAATACCGCCGCAGATGCGCAGCACGCTCGCGCCCAGCGATTCCCCGATCGCGAATCCGACAAAGCAATAGCCCGCCAGCGCGGCGGGCACGAATTTCAGAACGGAAAGCATCATCAGCAACTCGACGCTGATCAGGAGCACGCCAATGCTCATGCCGGACCGGGTGGGGATCTCCGATACGTCGCGCGGATTGCCGCGCAGCGCGGCAAAAGCCATGCGGCTGTTGGCCACGTTATTGATAAGCATTCCAAACCAGGCGACGAGAAACGAGCCGCCGATTCCCGCGAGTGACCATGCAAGGATCAGGACCACCGTCGGCGCCGGCAGCGCCTTCAAATATCCAAAGTAATAAATCATCGTTCCCGCAATGAGCACCTCCAGGAGCAGGAGCAATTGTCCCTGCTGGAGGAGATAAGTTTTACAGGTGCTGTAGATGAGCCGCGACACGTCCAGCATCGATTGGTGCGCCGGCAGCTTGCGCAAATGCAGATACCCCAGCAGTCCGTACAACAAACCGCAGGCGCAGACGGCCATGCCAATCCAGAGGATGGCTCCGCCGTCAAGATTGATGCCCGGCAGATGAAATACCGTTGCCCGGTCCACAGGCAGCGCAAGGTCCGCTTCCCCGGCAAAAGCGGACTGGGATATCCCAATTACCGCGAAGATCGCGGCGATGACTCTGAAAATGAAACTTCGAGAAGATGTATGCATGGCTTTTCAGCCAGACATTCTCGATTTCTTCTCCGGCGCCGTCCCCGCCTCCTTTGCGGATTACCGGCTATTCCTTGCCACCGCCATTGCCGGGAGAACGACCCCCATCCCTTCCCCGGCCAATTCCTTCCCGCCTTATTTCGCGGAGACTGATTCGGCCTTTTTTCCCTCCGGAATCAGGACTTCTCGCGACGTCAATTTTCCAAAGAGGCCGTCATATTCGCTGTTTGGTCCGGCGGTGAAGTAAAGCGCATTTGCGTCTCCCAGGCTGAAGCCGTTCCCGAAGGCGAGACCCCACAATCCATCGATGCTGATGATCTTTGTATCCGGATCCCGTAGATACTCGACAAAGTCTCCGGTCTTGAGGTCGAACGCGGCAATAGTGCCATCACCAAAATTGCCCACGAGAAGGTCATTCGCGCATTTGCCAAACCTCGCGGGAGCAATCGCCACGCCCCACGGCGCATTGAGGACGCCCTTGGTATGAAAATCCTTTATCAGCGTCCCGTCTTCATTGTACTCGACCACGTGACCCAGTCCGGCGCCGTGGATTTGCTCCTGGCCTTCGTCGCTCCCGGTATCGAATTTCGCGTAAGTAACAAAGAGATGCCCGTTCAGGTCCACAATGTTGAACGGTTGCAGCTTGCGGGCGGCGGCGGGCGTCTGGAAGTGGAATTTCCCGGTAACATCTTTCCATTGGTTATCAAAAACCTCGATCACGTTATTGCGAATGTCCGCCGCAAAAAGATGATTGCCTCCCGCCTCGCGAAATGCGGAGGAATTCGTCGGGTTATTCGTAAGCGCCACGCCGGTAAAGACGCAATTGACCCGGTAAGGACGATCCTTCGCCGTCTTCGAGTAATTAATGATGAGCGGGGCATTATCCATGGCCACCGCCGTATTGGCGCTCCACGCGTTAATGCAGCCGTCTTCTGTGACAAAGACAAATTTTGCCGAGCCGGAATAGCCGCCCTTAATCCGCTGCGCGGGCGTTTTCTTGAGATTGGATGCGGGCCCCGCGACAGGGAACTCCACCGGCTGCGCCGCAAGATCGCTCGCCGAATTGTAAGCCTGACCGGTCACGAACGCGTATCCGTGATCCGTAAAACCCGGCTCCAGAAGCTTCACGAGCTTCACGCCATCCTGATGCAACGGATTGCCGGGCACGTCTCCGATAAACTCGGAAGAATATCCGCTGCCCGCGTCGGAAATCCAGATATGGCCGCCCGCGCCCGGCGGACGCAAGGCGATTCCCCAGGCATTGATCATCTCTGGATCAATCATTTGCGGGTGATAATCCCCGGAGTTCGCGACAAGGTTCGTCTGCACGTACCCGGCGTCGCGCGGATCCTCAGGCACGCCAAACACCGGCGCGGCCGCCATCGCGGCGGCGAGGAACAAGAATACAGTTTTGCAAGCAGTCTTCACGAAATCGGAGAGGAAGCCACCTCCGGGTGGGCGCGAATGGAGATTCATGAAATGAATCCGGGTTAAAGTAAGTGTCCTGGATAAGTGGCGTATCAGTCAGGGCTGGCCGTTGGTGGTAACGTTGCCCGGGATATCAGTCACGGTGCCGGAGGGGATCGCGCCAGGCCGGAAGAGGTCCGAGAGATCATGCGCCGTACCGGTGCCGAATCCGGGGCTATTGGCATAGGCTCCGGTGCTGTTGGAGGCGTTGCCCGCGTCATTCAGATAACCGGTCGGCGAGGTATTTGCCACCAGGTGGAATATCTCCTGCATCGTCGCGAGATCGGAGGAGTGGGTATAGTTCAGGTTACCCGCATATCCATTCCCCTTGGCGAGCGGAGAGACGATGATTTCCGTCAGGGTATGATTAAAGTCGTTCTGGTTGGTGCCTTCCGTCTCGTCCGTCCATACGACGATGCAGCCATTGTTGCGATAAGCCTGCGAGGCCATGATCTGCGGCACGATGACGGAGAGGAAGTGATCTCCCTGCGCCACCTGCGCGAGATCGCCGGTGTAATGGATGCCCTTGTAAGTAAAGCCGTCCGGGAGCGCGGTATGCATGTCATTGTACTCGTCGGGCGTGATGATGTTGTAACGCGCAACCGTGTTATTCGACAAATCGGTGGCCAATTGCTCCAGCGGCGCATAGTGGGCGACCTCGGTATTATTGGTTCCGGTGACCGCCGCCGCTGGCGTGCTGCCATTGGTATCCGGAAAGAAAAGGGAGCCGTCGTGCTTGCAGGCAAAGTTCCACTCGTCACTGCCGTTGTACGGGTTGGTGTACGCCGCGTTGGAGCCGCTGAAGCTGGCGAGCGGAACGGTCCAGTGCGCCTGTGGCAGGAGGGTATTGGTCAGTGCGCCGCCCAGGTTGGCGTTGCCACCGGAGATATTCTGGTGATCAATCCCCTCCTGATAGGACTTCCAGGGAATGCCCGCCGCCTGCATGAGGCCGGTGAGGTGCTGGGCGCAAATCGAGCGATTTGCCTGAAGGTAGCTCACGATCTGCGGCACGCTGCCGCCGCTGCCGTAGGGGTCGTTGTCATCCAGTTTGCCCAGGTTGCTGCCGGCCTCGCCCCACACATAGTTGGGCTCGGAGGGATGGATGCTCGGGCTGCCGCCTGAGGGAATGGCCAGGTCATTATGGTAGGCCGTGCAGTAAGAAACCT
>DATAXI010000180.1:0-6987 GCA_036266845.1 Chthoniobacteraceae bacterium
CTCATCGCGGTGCTTGGTCTCGTCCTGTACGGGACAACGGCGATGCTGCCATTGCTGATGCAGAATCTGCTGGGGTACACGGCATATAACTCGGGCCTGGCGCTGAGCCCGCGCGGCATCGGCGCATTTGTCACCACAATCATTGTCGGGCGTGTGGCCGGGCGGTATGTGAGCAATCGCGTCGTCATCTCGACGGGGGTGGTGATTCTGGCGACGGCGTCATTCCTGCTGGGCGGGCTGGATCTGAGCGTGCCGATGTCGCGCCTTGCGTGGCTGAGCGTGGTGAACGGCGTCGGCGTGAGCATGATGTTTGTGCCGCTGGCCACCTCCACCATGGGGCGGCTTTCAAAAGAGGAGATGAGCAACGCCACGGGTATCTTCAACCTGATGCGCAACCTCGGCGGCAGCGCGGGGATTTCCGCGCTTACGACGATTATCGCCCGCGCCACGCAGGCGCACCAGGCGCTGCTGGTTCACAATATCGCCACCACGAATCCCGCTTATCTCCAGCAATTAAGTTATCTGAAGGGAATCCTGATCCATCAGGCAAACCCGGTCCTCGCCGCGCACCGGGCGGAGGCGCTGATCGCGACAGACCTGGGCCGGCAGGCCTCGATTCTCGCCTATATGGGAAGTTTCAGAATGCTGGCCGTGCTCTGTATTGCGGTGACGCCGCTGGTTTTCTTCCTGAAAAGGCCAAAGGGCTCGCGCATCGCCATGGCGCATTGATTCCAACGAGAACGGGAGCAGTCCGTTCAAAAATAGGGAGAATGAACTCCGATGGTCTGGTAGAGAGCGCGCGGCACCGGGACAATGATCAGCAGCAAAAGCAGGAACGTAAAATAACCCAGCGCCTTGCGGGGCCACCCCATGGGCGTCACGTCATTGGCCGCCGGGGCATCGCGCGTGCCGGCGATGAAAAACACGATGATGGCCCAAAACATGAGCCCCTGCCAGACGAACAGCGCCAATACAAAAAGCAGCACCAGGGCGGCTTCGCTGACCCGGTGCGCGCGCCGGGTCCCAAACAATGCGTGCGACATATGGCCACCGTCCAACTGGCCTATGGGCAACAGATTGAGCGCGGTCACAATGAGCCCCAGCCAGCCGGCGAAAGCCAGGGGATGCATCAGGAGCCGGTTCCCTTCCGACACGGAAGCGCCCAGGGAAATCTTTGCCAGGCAACTTAACAGCACCGAGGAGCTGACGCTGATCCCCGTGGAGGTGGTCCCCGCGGGGACGATGTGCGAGTAACGCAGGCCGATCAGCAGCGCGGGAATTGCAAAGACGAGGCCGGCCAGCGGACCGGCCACCGCCACGTCAAACAGCGCGCGCCGGTTCGGCGTAAGCGATTTGATTTTGATGAACGCGCCGAATGTCCCCAAGGCGAACGGCACGGGAATGAAAAAGGGGGGCGTCACTTCGATCCCGTGTGCTTTCGCGGTGAAATAGTGGCCCAACTCGTGGGCGCCGAGGATCAGGAGCAACCCCAGGCTGTACGGCAGGCCGACCGCGAAGCGCCCGGGTTGCTTGAGCAAATCCACGCCGGCGAACAGTGCGCCGGCCCAGGTGGTGGTCGCGATGGTGGCCACGAATAGCAACCAATGAAGCCACCACCGCGGCCGGGTGTGCACCGCGGGCAGGACGGATTGCGGCAGCAGAAGCACGCACACATCATTTGCATCTCCCTCCATGAGGATGGGAGTGACGGACTCGCCCGTGAATGCTTCCCGAATCTGACGGAACATTTCCTCGGCGCCGCCACGAAGCCGCCCATAGAATTCAATGAACTTTCCCGCAGCTTCCTTATGACCGCTGATCGCGAGCATCGGCGTCAGCAGCGCCTCGAAGGCAGCCAGCTTTTCCGGTGGAAATTCAGACGTTGGCGACGGTCCCGAGGCCACCCGGACCGCGGCGTTCCGCATGCCCAGGAAATATGCTATAAAGAATACCAGCATCAGGATCAGCCATAGAGTCAGAGCGTTCATATTGAGATTGTTCCCAATAAGTTCGCGCGCGTTGGCGGGTCCGGTTGCCAATAGACGAGTTCCCGCAGCTCTCAGCGCGGGAGTTCTTCGCCTTTGCCCTCAAGCCCGGGGGACGGTGTTGTGAAGCGGCGACTCAGCCGAGGAGATAATCGTTAAGGATAATCTCGAGGAACTCCTGGCGTCCGCTCTTAGGCTTGGGTTCGCCATGTTCGCCGACCCAGGACTCGAGGCTTTCGAGAGTTGCCTTGCCGGAGAGAATCTCCGAGCCGAGCGGCGTTTTCCAGGAGGCGTAACGTTCCGCGACAAATGCGGAGAGAGCCTTGTCCTCGATGAGCCGGTCCGCGACGATGAGGCCGCGCGCGAAGGCGTCCATGCCGCAGATGTGGGCGTAGAAGAGATCGAGCGCGTCCACCGATCCACGGCGGCACTTCGCATCGAAATTAAAGCCGCCGGCGCCGACCCCTCCCTCCTGCTGCAACACCACCAGCATGGCGGCCGTGGTTGTATAGAGATTGCTCGGGAATTGGTCCGTATCCCACCCCAGCAGCATATCCCCGCTATTGGCATCCACGCTGCCAAGCTTTCCCTCCGTGGCGGCAACGGTCAACTCATGCTCAAAGGTATGCCCGGCCAGCGTGGCGTGGTTCGCCTCGATGTTGATCTTGAAGTGATCGTAGAGCCCATGGGCGCGCAGGAATGAAAGCACCGTCGCGGTATCGAAGTCGTATTGGTGCTTGGTGGGCTCCTTCGGTTTTGGCTCGATCAGGAACTGGCCTTTGAAGCCGATCTTTTTCTTGTAGTCCACGGCCAGTTGTAGAAACCGGGCAAATTGCTCCTGCTCCTGGCGGTAGTCGGTATTCAAGAGCGTCTCATAACCTTCGCGGCCACCCCAGAAGACATAATTCTCGCCTCCCAACTCATAGGTCGCATCGATGGCGTGCTTTACCTGGGCTGCGGCGTAGGCAAATACATGGGCGTCAGGATTGGTGCCGGCGCCATGTGTAAAACGGGGATTCGAAAACAGATTGGCAGTGCCCCATAGCAGCTTGAGGCCGGTTTCCCCCTGGAGTTGTTTCGCAAGGGCGACAATCGCCTCCAGGTTCTTGCACGATTCGGAGAACGTCGCTCCTTCCGGCGCGATATCGCGGTCGTGAAAACAATAGTAGCTGGCGCCGAGCTTGCGGCAGAACTCGAAGTTTGCGCGCATGGCGTGCTCGGCGGCATTCATCACGCTCCCGGCATTCCAGGGCCGCGTCCACGCAGCCGGCCCAAACATATCGGCGCCGGTAGCCTTGAAGGTGTGCCAGAAGGCGATGGCGAAGCGGAAATGCTCAGCCATCGTTTTGCCGCGAATCACGCGCCCGGCATCGTACCACTTGAACGATAAGGGGGAGCGGCTCTTTGGCCCTTCGTAGGCGATGGGGGATTGGACTTCGGGAAAGTATTCGGTGTTCATAAAAGCGATAGGATGGGAGGTGAAATGCCTGCGGAATGCAGCGATATCCATTGGAGCACACAACAAAAGTACAGGCGATGTCCTTTTCTTGTATTATATATCCTTCTTTCGTAATATCGCCCGTTCCATGAATGAAAAGCCCCTGCGTATCGGCGTGCTGATCGATGCCTCCCGGGCCTACGGGCGGGGGATATGCCGGGGCATCGCGAATTACGCGGAGGCCAAGGAGAACTGGATCATCCTCGCGCATGAGAGGCCGGAACTGAACGAACTGCCGCCCTGGCTGAAAGGCAGCCCGGTCGATGGGCTCATTGCCTATATTCCGAACCGGAAATTGTACGTCCGGATCAAGCAACTCGGCATTCCCGTAGTGGATGTGAATGGGCGCTACCGGACCGCGCAAATTCCCACCATCGAGTCGGACGCGGAGACGACCATCGACCTCGCGCTTCGATTTCTCAGCCAGTTTGGTTTCCCAAACCTGGCCTATTGCGGCTACCCCTCGGTCTTCTTCTCGGACCAAAGGGAGCGTGCCTTCCGGCGGCAGGCGGGCAAATACAGCAGGAGAACGGCGGTCTATATATCCGCCTCGGGCCGGAAGGCCGGCGCCGATATTTACCGGTTTGAAAAGGGAATCCCGGCGGATGCCGCCCATTTGAGGACATGGCTGAGAAAATTGCGAAAGCCCGTGGGAGTGCTTGCGTGCAATGACATTCGCGGGCAGCAGGTGATCAACGCCTGCCGCGAGGAAAACCTGGAAGTGCCGCAGGATGTCGCCGTTCTCGGGATCGATAACGACGAGATCATCTGCCGGTTATGCCGGCCCACGCTTTCCTCGGTGGAGCCGGACCTGGAGAACATCGGGAGTATCGCGGCGCAATTTCTGGATACGCTTTTGGCAGGCGGGACGGTTCCCTTGCGGCATTTGGTGGCGCCCCGGCACATTGTGCAGCGCGCCTCCACGGATACCGTGGTGGCCGAGAGCCCGATTGTTGTTCAGGCGGCCCGGCGCATCCGGGAAAGCGATCGCATTGAGATCTCCGTCGAGCAGCTTTGCGAGATCGTGGGCGTCTCGCGGTCCACGCTGGATAAGCTTTTCGTCGCAAATCTTGGACGGTCGGTGTCCGCCGAGATTCAGCGCATTCGACTGGAGCGCCTCGAGAATCTTTTGCAAAACACCGACCTGCCGCTGGCGGAGATTGCGGGGCGGTGCGGCTTCGCCTCGGCAACTTACCTGTGCCGCTTTTTCAAGCGAATGACTGGCGCGACGCCCCAAGGCTACCGCAAGGCCCGCCTCCAGAGCGGGCGTCCGGCGACATCCGCCGCGCATCCGTAACGGGGCCCCGGGAGAACCCGCTTGCCGTGCAAGGGAATCAGAGGGTCCCCATGCTTGCGGATGTTAGGGATGGAGCGGCTCCAGTGCGGCCCGTTTGCCGGCGTCACAGGGCCATTCAAGGCTGATGGGGACAAGGGGAAAGTGGTTTTGGAAGCTTGTGGAGGGCGATGCGGATTTTCTTTCGGGGTACAGGGATTTCCCCGATGAATGATTTTTTGGGGACGTGAAATCGAGTCCGCATTCGATAGGTCTCTGGATATGAGCCTAACCGTCAGCGATTATTTAATTCAACGCCTTAACGAATGGGGTATCAGCCGCATCTTTGGTTTTCCCGGAGACGGCATCAACGGGATCATCGGCGCAATCGGCCGGGCTGGAGACAAAGTGGCCTACGTGCAGGTGCGCCACGAGGAGATGTCGGCATTCATGGCGTGTGCGCATTCGAAATTCAGCGGCGAGGTGGGTGTCTGCCTTGCAACGAGCGGCCCCGGCGCCGTGCATCTGCTGAACGGCCTTTACGACGCGAAGATGGATCACCAGAGCGTGGTCGCGATCGTGGGCCAACAGGCGAGAATGGCGATGGGGGGAAATTTTCAACAGGAGGTGGACCTGGTTTCGCTATTCAAGGATGTGGCCGGGGAATACGTCCACATGGCGACCGTGGCGCCCCAGATCCGGCATCTGGTGGACCGGGCGGTGCGAATTGCCAAATCCGAGCGGACGGTCACCTGCATCATAGTGCCGAATGATCTGCAGGAGGCCGCCTATGAAGAGCCGCCCCGCACGCACGGCGCGCTCTTTAGCGGCATTGGCTATTGCGAGCCGCGGGTGATACCGACGCCGGCGGATTTGAAACGCGCGGCCGATGTTCTCAATGCGGGCAAGAAGGTCGCCATTCTGGTGGGGGCGGGCGCCCTGGGAGCGACGGATGAAGTGCTTGAGGCCGCCGAGATTCTCGGAGCCGGCATCTCCAAGGCGCTGCTCGGCAAGGCTGTGGTGCCGGACGAGGCGCCTGGCTGCTGCGGCTCCATAGGGCTCCTCGGGACCAAGCCCAGTTGGGACATGATGATGGAGTGCGACACGTTGCTGATGATCGGCAGCTCATTCCCATACTCCGAATTTCTGCCCAAGGAAGGACAGGCCCGGGGCGTCCAAATCGAGATCGATGGAAGGATGCCGTCCATCCGTTACCCCATGGAAGTGCCGCTTGTCGGCGACAGCGCCGAGACGCTCCGCGCCCTGATTCCCCTGCTTGACCGGAAGGAGGACCGCTCCTGGCGAGAGTCGATTGAAAAGAATATCGCGGAATGGTGGAAAGTGCTTGAGGCGCGCGCCATGGAATCGGCAAACCCCATCAACCCTCAGCGGATATTCTGGGAACTCTCGCCGCGGCTGCCGGATCATTGCATCCTTTCCTCAGACAGCGGCAGCTCTGCCAACTGGTTTGCGCGCGATCTGAAGGTGCGCCGGGGGATGATGGCGAGCCTTTCAGGAAATCTTGCCACGATGGGACCGGGCGTGCCCTACGCGATTGCGGCCAAGTTCGCATGGCCCGAGCGGGTGGCGATTGCCCTGGTCGGCGACGGGGCGATGTTGATGAACGGGATCAACGGGCTGATCACCATCGCGAAATACTGGAAGGAATGGAGCGATCCAAGACTGATCGTGATGGTGCTGGCAAACCACGATCTCAACCAGGTGACATGGGAGCAGAGGATTATGTCCGGCGACCCGAAATTTGAACCGAGCCAGGATGTGCCCGATTTCCATTTTGCGCGGTATGCGGATTTATTGGGATTGAAGGGCATTCGCGTGGAGCATCCGGACCAGATTGGGCCGGCTTGGGATCAGGCGCTATCCGCCAGATGCCCGGTGGTGATCGAAGCCGTGACCGACCCCGAGGTGCCGACGCTGCCGCCGCACATCACCTTTGAGCAAGCCATGCACTTCAGCGAGGCGCTGCTTCACGATCCAGAACGCAAGGGAATGCTCCGGGGATCGATCAAGGATATGATGGAAAGCTTCATCCCCCACAAGAAATGAGCCCGGCGCACGAAGGAAGAGAGCCGGGCGAAAGCGCATGGAAGGGGAGTTTCCCGCCGGCGGGATAGCCATGGGGACAAAACTTATGTCGAAGCCTGCCATCGGAAAGAAAATGTGGGCCATTGCGGAAGGATACATCCCGGGGTGGAGCAATGGTCCCGAGC
>DATAXI010000181.1:0-27348 GCA_036266845.1 Chthoniobacteraceae bacterium
CACTCGTCCCAGCCGATGTTTTCATCGTGGCCGGACTCCGCTTTCGTGGAGGGCGTGAACATCGTCTGCGGGAGCGCCTCCGCCTGGCGGTAGCCGGGCGGCACCGGCTGGCCGCAGATGGAGCCGGACGAGGCGTACTCCTTCCACCCGGAGCCGGCCAGGAAGCCGCGCACCACGCATTCCACCGCCAGCGGCTCCGCCTTTTTCACAATCATCGAGCGGCCCTCCAATTGCTCGCGAAAAGGCTGGAGCTGCTCGGGAAAATCCTCGAATCGCGTGGCCAGCACATGGTTTTCACAAAAATCGAGCTTGCGGAACCAGAATGCGGAGAGCCCCGTGAGCACCTTGCCCTTGCCGGGAATCGGGTTGGGCATGATGACGTCGAAGGCCGAAATGCGGTCCGTGGCGACAAAGAGAAGCCGGTCGCCCAGGTCAAAGATTTCCCGCACTTTCCCGCTGCGGACCTTGGGGATGCCGGGTAGATCACAACTGACGATTTCCATGCTGCGGCGAGGATAAACCGTTCCGCGCGGCGGGGGAAATAAGAATCATCCATGCGGTGGCCGCCGTTCAATCATCCACGCGCCCGCGCATCCGTTTCGTCGCGCCGCGGCGTTTTTTCGAATCCAGCATCCGCTGCTTCACACCGCGGGGCCGCGGGGAATTGCGCCGCCGCTGCAAAGCCGCCTCCGCCCGGCGCGCCTGCGCCCGCTCCCGGCGGCGGCGTTCGATCTCATCCAGCACCCGCTCCCGCGCGAGCCGCCGGTTCATGGACTGGGAGCGGGAATCCTGCACCGTTACGGAAATCCCGGTGGCCGCGTGCGTGAGCGTAACGGCGGTCGAGACCTTGTTCACATGCTGTCCCCCCGGGCCGGAGGAACGCGCGAACGTTTCCGTGAAGTCCGCCTCGCGCACGCCCAGCCGTTTCATCCGCTGTTCCAGGGCATCGCGCGGGTTATCGGTGGGCATCGGCTCGCTCATTCGGGTTTTAGCCTATCGCGGGAAGCGCGCCCTTGCCAGCCTTCGCCAAAATCTGCCTAATGCCGCGCCATGAGCAGCATCTACGAATATGATGAAGCCGGGGGGATTGACACGCTGACCAATGAGGCTGCCGGTCTCCGCATCCGGGTCAAGCGCCTGGGCGCGGAACTGGTCAGCATCGCCCGGCGCGGTCCGGATGGCCAATGGACAGGATTCCTGTGGCGCGATGGCGATACCAGCCAACCGGCGGAAGGCTGGGGCAACCACGCCACCGTCATGGGCTTCTTCACCCATCGCATCAAGGGAGAGCGCTCCCTCTATCGCGGCCAGGAGATTCGCGGCGGCACCCATTCCTTTCTCCGGCACAAGGAATTTGCCGCGCCATCGGTCGATTCCGCCGGCGGCTCGCTCATGTACGGCATCGGACCCGGGCAGATCGCGCCGGAGGAGTATCCGCTCAAGGTGGAGATGATTCTCACCTACACCGCCGCTCTGGCCGGCGATCAGCCGGAGCTGCTCGTCACCTTCGAGTTTGAGAACCATGAGCCGGAACTCTCCGCCCATCTCTCCTTTGGCCTGCATCCCGGCTTTGCCGTGCAATCGCTGGCCGAAGCCCGGGTCATCCTCCCCAAAGGCGTCTATACCCGCTTCCTCGCTCCCGGCAATTTTCTCTCCGGCGAGACCGTGAAGATCGAGCATCCGGGCGGCCCGTTCGCGATTGACCAATCAAAGCTGCCCGATTCGCTGCTGCTCGCCGTCACGGATGTCGAAGAGGGCTTTTGCGCCGTCGAGGACGCCGCGGGCCATCGCCGCGTGGAGCTCGATTATCATGAGGCTCCCTACCTCACCATCTGGAGCGACGGCCACGCCTTCCTCTGTGTCGAGCCCTGCTGGGGCCTGCCGGATCGCCAGGAGCAGCAGCCTTTCGAGCAAAAGGATGGCATCATCGAGATACCCGCCGGCGAAAAGCTCACGCGCACCATCGCAATCCGCCCGCAGCTCGGCGCCGAATGGTCTGAAGCCCACGGTTAAACGCGGATCTTGCGGCGGATACCCCTGTCACGTTTCCCGCGTCGTCATCTCCTCCCACCCGCACCGGCCGGCATGTCGAAATCGATAGGCGCTCCGTCCAATATCAGGAATGGAATCCGGCGTGAATAAGGCTGCCGTCGTCCAGGCAATCGCCGATGCGATTCAAGGCGAGTTCGACACATTACGGGCGACTTCAAAAAAGACCCGGGCCGCCGGCAATGATGCCGAGAGCAAGGCGGAAGGCAAATACGATACCCGTTCCACGGAAGACAACTACCTTGCCGACGGGCTGGCTCGGCAAGCCCATGCGGCCGCCCAAGCCGCCGCGGCCTACGAAGATTTCAGACCACCTGCATTTGGCCCCGATACGCCCATCGACCTCGGCGCCCTGGTTCAGCTCTCGCTCCCGGAGGAGACACACTGGTTCTTCCTCGGGCCGGCTGGCGGCGGCATCGAGATCACCGTCGATGGCATCCAGATTACCGTATTGACTCCCGAGTCCCCATTGGGACGCCAACTCATTGGCCGGAATTCTGGCGCCACGACGGCATCCCCCAAGGCGAGAATCAGCGGCGTGGAATAGTCGTGCAGTCCGGTTTCCCGGGAGAAGTCCTTTCCTGCCATTCCGGTCGTCCACCTGCAACGGATGGGTTCGGGTTAAAAATTTCCGAAGTTTGTCATCCGGCCAATCCGCCGCTTAATTTAGGGGCGTGAAGGGATTGGAAATCAACCTGGTGCTGCCGGACGCCTGGCAGCATGAGGCGGTCAATGCGCTCAGGCAGGGGAGGGACGTGGTGGTGGATGCGCCCACCGGAGCGGGGAAGACCTTCATCTTCGAGCTGATGCAAGGCTCGCTCAAGGGCCAGTCTGTTTACACCGTGCCCACGCGCGCCCTGGCCAATGACAAGCTGTCGGAGTGGCGCCGCCGGGGCTGGGATGTGGGCATCGCCACCGGGGACCTCGCGCTGCGGCTGGATGCCCGCATCGTCGTCGCAACGCTGGAGACGCAAAAAGGCCGGCTGCTGCGCGGGGAGGGTCCGCGCCTGCTGGTGGTGGATGAATACCAGATGCTGGCCGACCCTGTGCGCGGGGTGAATTACGAGCTCTCCATGGCGCTCGCGCCTCCGGAGACGCAATTGCTCCTGCTCAGCGGCAGCGTTGCCAATGCCGGCGATGTGGTGGAATGGCTCCGCCGCATCGGGCGCGATGCCGTCCTCATTTCCCACAAGGAGCGGCCCGTTCCATTGACGGATATCGATCTGCTCGGCCTTCCCGACGCCGGCACCGGGCGCATCGCCGGCCTATGGCCGCGCCTCATCGCAAAGGCGCTGCGCGCGGACCTCGGCCCCGTGCTGGTCTTTGCCCCGCGCCGCAATGCCGCGGAGGAATTGGCCCAGGCGCTTGCCGCCGCGCTGCCCCCGGATGCGCCGCTCGCCCTTTCGCCCGCGCAGGAGATGCTGGCCGGCGGACGACTTGCCAAAATGCTCAACGCCCGCGTTGCCTATCACCATAGCGGCATGAGCTACGCCTTGCGCGCCGGCATCGTCGAGCCGCTTGCAAAAAACGGCCACCTGCGCGTGGTCGTCGCAACCATGGGCCTCGCCGCCGGCATCAACTTCAGCATGCGCTCGGTGGTGGTGACGGACACCCGTTACCTGGCGGGCAATTTCGAGCGCGAAGTGCAGCCGGACGAGCTGTTGCAAATGTTTGGCCGCGCCGGCCGCCGCGGCCTGGATGAAAGCGGCTACGTTCTCTCCACGCCGCGCCAGCCGCGGCTGCACGATGGCCGCGCCCGCCGGCTCAAGCGCGTGGAGTTTGTCGATTGGCCCGCCCTCATCGCCGTGATGCGGCGCGCCGCCGTGCGCGGGGAAAATCCGTTCTCCGCCGCCGTCGATTTCAATCGCCGCCTCTTCACCACGCAGCCGGTGCCGCTGGGCGTCGAGCATTGCCTGGAAACCGGCCCCATGCCGTGCGGCCTTTCTGTCGATGCGGAGCGCGCCCGCTACGCCCGGCGCGGGGTGACGGAAATGCTCAACAGCCGCGGCCAATGGGAGCCGCGCCCGGAGGAGGCCGCATGTACGCTGGGCGAGCTCTGGGTGCGCGATGGCGAGCATTGGCGGCGTCTGCTGCAAAGCCCCGCCGGCCTGGAGGGCATCGGCTTTGGCAATCCCGTGAAGCTCCGCGCCGGCCGCGACAAAGTGTATGGCCGCGAGCTGCCGCTGGCGACCGTGGCCGGGGATGAGGCGCACCCGGTAAAGTGGCTGCGAAAGCTGATTCGCAAAAGCCGCATGCCGCGCGCCTCCTTCGATGCCGAGGTGCTCGGGAAACTGCCCGCGCTCACCGGCGGCGGCGTGTTGCACGAGCTGCAAACGCGCGGCGCGCTCCTCGCCGCCCGGCTTGATTACTCCGCGCTCCCCGCGAGCGGCTTCCGCGATTCCCATGGAGCCGTCCTGCGCGATCCGCCCACGCGGGAAGACCTGCCCGCGCCGTGCCGCGCGTGCCCTGAGCTGGAGCGCTACTGCAAGGCGGCGCCCATCGTCGCAACGCCTGCGTATGCATGGCGGCGGCTCGGGTTGATCGAGCGCGATGGCGCGCCCACCACCCGCGGCATCCTGGTTTCCTTCTTCAATAACGGCGAGGGCTTTGCCGTCGCCGCCGCGCTGGAGGATGAAACTTACGCCATCGACGATCTCCTCTTCGATCTTGCCAATCTCCGCGCCGGCCACCGCTTTGCCCAGGATGAATCCCCCTTCGGCGGTCATCTCGGCGCGCTTTGCCAGCGGGCTTACGAGCGCGCCGATTATCCCGGCTACCTGGAGATGGGCGTGCCGGTCAACTATGGCGCAGGCGCCTCCGAGGTCGTGCGCGATGTCGTCGAGCGCGGCGCCTCAAAGCAAAAGCTCCTCACGGAATCGCTGCGGCCCGGCGATATCGAGCGCGCGCTCGTCGAGTGGCGCAGCCTGGTCCGCCACATCGCGCTCGCCCCGGACTTTCCCCACGCCCGCTGGGCCGCGCTCAAAGCCGCCTGCGCGCGGCTTGCCGATCCCGCCAATGCCGGGGCGGTTCCGCATTTGCCCACGCTGCTCCCCGCCCAGACCCAGCGCCGGGAGGCCCGCAAAGTCACGGTGATGTGACGGGCGGCGCGATCCTGACGCCCAGCCCGTTCTCGTAAGGCGGACGCAGCATCCCGCGGTCGAATTGCCATCCCCGCGCCGGGTCATCGCCCAGCAGCCATGCGCCATCCAGGTCCGCGTAATCGGTTATTTGCGCCGCCACCGCTCCCGCGGATATGAGCAGGCTGCTCTCGAGCATGCACCCCACCATCGTCCGCAGCCCCAGCTCCCGGCCCCGCCGCGCCATGCGCAGCGCCGGAGTCAGCCCTCCGCATTTGACCAGCTTGATATTGAACCCGGCAAAGCTGCCGCGCATCCGCTCCACATCCTCCGGCGTGACACAGCTTTCATCCGCCAGCACCGGTACCGGCACGCGCGCCGCCAGGTCTCGCATCTCCTTGTCGCACTCGGGCGGCAGGGGCTGTTCCACAAATTCGATCCAGAGCGCCGCCAGGTCGCCGCTCGATTTCAGAAGATCGCCTCCGGTCCAGGCGCAATTCGCATCCACCGCGATGCTGGCGTCCGGCAGCGCCGCCCGCACCCGCGCCGCCGTCGAGAGATCGCCCGCCCTGCCCGCCTTTACCTTCACGCGCGGGTAGCCGTTCAGTTCCTTGATCTTTTCATCCACCTCCCCGGGTTCGGAAATGCCGATGGTCGCAAAGCTCTCCACCGGACGCGGCTCCGCGCCCAGCGCCAGCTCCGTTACCGGGCATTGCTCACGTTTCGCCAACCAATCCCAAAGCGCCACGTCCAGCGCGCACTGCGCCGCGCGCGAGGGCATCAGCACCGCCCACGCCTCCTCCCAGATGACCGCGATATCCTTGGGCGAGTCCAGCGCGCACCCGAGCAGAAAATCATTCATCATGCCCAGCCGCTCCGCGACATCCGCCGCATTCTCTCCATAATAGGCATTCACCGAGGCTTCCCCGTAGCCGGCGATTCCGCCACGTTCGACCCGGAGAAAAACATTCGTCGTTTCCCGCCTTGCGGCCCGCGATGTCCGGAAGACACTGCGGGGATGCAAGGCGTAAAGCCAGGTGCTAACCTTCACGATCCAATCGTAACCCGTTGAACAGGATTTACCAGCAAAGCATTGGCCTCTCCGTCGAGGGCCGCGAAATTATCGTGGAGTCGAACTTCGACCTGACCGGCTCCATGCGTCCGGCGAATATTACCCTCATTATCGGCGGCCTGCACGGGGATGAAAAAGGAACCATCGCGCTGGTGGCCGCCTTCCGGGAGCGTTACATGGCTACGGGGGAAATCCGTGCGCCCGTGGTCCTCATCCCGCTTGCCAATCCGGACGGCTTCGTTGCCAACTCCCGCTATAATGCCAACCGGGTGGACCTGAACCGGAATTGCGACATGGGCTGGCGTCCGGATTGCATGGAACCCCCCGGCCCCAACCCGTGGTCAGAGCCGGAGAGCTGCGCCATTCGCGATTTCATCATCGCCTTTGCCCCGGCAAAGATCGTGAGCCTCCATTGGGCGCTGGCGGAGATCGACGCCGACGGCCCGCAGAGCACCGGCCTGGCCCGCCGCATGTGGAACGCCATGACCGGGGAAGAACGCGCCCCGTACCGCATCCGCACCGCCGGCCGCGAGGAGGGGCAGATCACCGATCCCGAGGGCTTCTGTCCCGGCTCCTTCGGCCAATGGTGCGGCTACAGCCTCCGTTTTGCCGGCGGGCTGCGTCCCGCCATGATCACCCTGGAGCTTCCCTATGACCCCGCCGCGCCGGATCGCCCGCACCCGCTGCCCGAAGGGCATCTGGCACAGCTCCACGCAAGGTGGGAGGAAAGCCCGGGCGCCTACCTGGAAGCCGTCCAGCCCGCGGTACACAGGATGCTGAAAGCGGCCTGCCTTTATCCGAGGTGAGGGGAAATTCATGAAAATATTCCCAATTGTGACCTGCCCCAGCGTGCGGATCATCAGCCCATCCGAGCTTGTTTATGGAACCGAAGACCAAAACCTTTGACGCCGTCGCCGAATCCCGGAAGTGGAAGGAATCCACAGTCCGCGAAACCGAGGGCATGACTCGCGATGAGGTCCTGGCCTTCTTCGACCGGAAAGCCGTGGGCCGTCGCTTCCGGCAGGCCGTGGAACGCTCCCATCAGCGGAAAACCGCCGCCGCGAAGTCCTGATAATCTGTCGGAGGAAGCGCCTGGGCCGGCTCAACCGCCCGGTTGCAAGGCGGGACGAATGCTTCACCGCCCGTTTCATAGCTCATACTTCATAATTCTCTTCGCTTGCCAGCGCCGCCCGGGCATTCGATATTCGCCGCCCTTCATTTTTTTTCATGCAGCAAGTTCAGATCGGCCTCGCGGGAATGGGGAATGTAGGCGCCGGGGTTTACAAGAACCTCGCGAACAACCGTGTTCTGCTCACGGAACGCATCGGCGCGGAGCTGAATGTCCGCAAGATCGTCGTCCGCGATCCCGCGCGCCCTCGCGATGTCCATGCGCCGGCCCAGCTTTTCACCACCCGCTGGCAGGATTTGGTCGAGGACCCGGAAATCCAGGTTGTCGTGGAGTTGATGGGAGGCATGCACCCGGCCCGGGAGCTGGTGCTGGGCGCCATCGAGCGGGGCAAGATGGTCGTCACCGGCAACAAAGCCCTGCTGGCCGAGCATGGGCAGGAGATATTCGAAGCGGCGTCCCGTTACAAAGTGCCTGTTTTCTTCGAGGCGGCGGCGGCGGGCGGCGTGCCGATCATCAAGGCCATCCGCGAGGCTTTCATCGCCAATCACATTCTCTCGATGCATGGCATCGTGAACGGCACCAGCAATTACATCCTCACCCGCATGACGGAGTCCGGCCTCAGTTTTGACGAGGCGCTGCGGGAGGCCCAGGCTGCCGGGTTTGCCGAAGCGGATCCCACGCTGGATATCAACGGCTGGGATGCCGCGCACAAGGCGATCATCCTGGCATCGCTGGCTTACGGTTTCTGGGTCGGCACGGAGAAAGTGTACGTCGAGGGAATCGAGAAAATCACGGCCACGGATATCCGTTTTGCCGCGCAGCTTGGTTACGTCATCAAGCTGCTGGCGATCATCAAAGCCGGCAAGCGCAGCGAGATCGAGGTGCGCGTTCATCCCGCGCTCATCCCCCAGAGCCACGTGCTGGCCTCGGTAAAGGGAGTTTTCAACGCCATCCTCGTGCAGGGCGACGTTGTCGGCGAAACCCTCTTCTACGGGCGCGGCGCCGGCCAGGACCCGACCTCCAGCGCCGTCATCAGCGATCTCGCCGAGGCTGCCGCCGCGCTCAAGGCGCCGCGCAGTTCCTTCGGCTTCACCCCGCACGGCCTGTACGGCACGTGCAAGCCCATAGACCAGATCGTTTCCCAATATTACCTGCACATCGCCGTGGACGATGTGCCGGGCGTGCTGGCGCAAGTGGCCGGCATCCTGGGCGGGCTCGGCATCGGCATCTCCTCCGTCATCCAGCCGGAGGAGCATGAGCCGGAGAGCGTGCCGCTGGTCCTCATGGTGCATACCGCCACGCAGGGGCAGATCAATTGCGCCCTCGACCGGATTGCCAAGCTGAATTGCGTGCGCCGCCCGCCGCGCATGATCCGCGTGGAGACCTTTTCCGTATGATCGCGACATACCATGACCGGGGGCTCATTGCCCGCTACCGCCAATATCTGCCGGTGACCGATGCGACCCCTGTCATCTCGCTCAACGAGGGCTCCACGCCGCTCATTTACTCGCCGCACCTCAGTGCGCTCGTGGGCCGCGACGCGCAGGTCTATATCAAGTACGAGGGGCTCAACCCCACCGGCTCCTTCAAGGATCGCGGCATGACCATGGCCATGTCCAAGGCTGTCGAGGCCGGCTCGGAAGCCGTGATTTGCGCCTCCACCGGCAATACCTCCGCCTCCGCGGCCGCCTATGCCGCACGCGCCGGCATTTCCTGCATCGTCCTTCTGCCGGCGGGAAAAATCGCGATGGGCAAGCTGGTCCAGGCGTTCATGTACGGGGCGCGCGTGGTCGCGATCGACGGCAATTTCGATGACGCGCTGCGGCTGGTCCGCGAGATCGGCGCCACGGAACCGGTCGCAATCGTCAATTCCATCAACCCCTTCCGCATCGAAGGGCAAAAGACCGCCTCGTTCGAGATCATCGAGGAGCTGGAAGACGCGCCGGACCTGCACATCCTCCCCGTCGGCAATGCCGGCAACATCACCGCGTACTGGAAAGGCTACCGCGAATTTCACGATACCGGCCGCGCGGGCCGCCTCCCGCGCATGCTCGGCTTCCAGGCCTCCGGCGCCGCGCCCATTTATTACAACAAGGTGGTGCCGAATCCCGAGACCGTCGCCAGCGCCATCCGCATCGGCAATCCCGCAAGCTGGGAGCTTGCCACGAACGCGATCAAGGAATCCAACGGCGCCATCGATATCGTGACCGACGCGGAAATCCTGGATGCGCAACGCTGGCTCGCCTCGCACGAGGGCATCTTTGTCGAGCCCGCCAGCGCCGCATCCATCGCCGGGTTGCTCAAGTGTCTTGGCAAGGAGCGCTGCGCGGCCTGCCCGCTTTCCGCAATCCCCGAAAACGCGCGCATCGTCTGCACCGTCACCGGCCATGGCCTCAAGGACCCCGATATCGCCCGCGAGCAATGCGGCAGGATCATCCCGGCAAAAGCGGAAAAGAGCGAGATCATGAAACTGATCGGGTAATCCCCAACCTTCTTTCCATGCCTCTCGTTGTTCAAAAATACGGCGGCACCTCCGTTGGTACGCCGGAAAGAATCCTCAACGTCGCCCGCCGCATCATCGCCACGCAGGAAGCGGGCAACAGCGTCGTCGCCGTCGTCTCCGCGATGTCCGGCGTGACGGATAATCTCATCAAGATGGCGCGCGCCGTCTCCCATGAGCCCGCGGAGCGGGAGATGGATGTGCTGCTGGCGACCGGCGAGCAGACCACCATCGCGCTCACCGCCATGGCCATCAATGCGCTCGGGAAAAAAGCCGTCTCCCTGACCGGCGCGCAGGCCGGCATCGTCACCGATGGGTTCCACACCAAGGCCAAGATCGCGAACATCACGCCCCGCCAGGTGAAGCAATACCTCAAGGACGATTACATCGTCATCGTCGCCGGCTTCCAGGGCGAGACATCCGACGGGCGCATCACCACGCTCGGGCGCGGCGGCAGCGATCTCACCGCCATCGCCATCGCCTCCGCCATCGGCGCCAGCGTCTGCCAGATTTACACGGACGTTGACGGCGTCTTTACGTGCGATCCGCGCATTGTCCCGCACGCCCGCAAGCTTCCGGAGATCTCCTACGACGAGATGCTCGAGATGGCCAGCAGCGGCTCCAAGGTCATGCAATCCCGCTCCGTGGAGTTCGCCAAGAAATTCGGCGTCGTCTTCGAGGTCCGCAGCAGTTTCAACCAAAACCCAGGCACCATTGTGAAAGAAGAATATCCCGGCATGGAAAACGTCGTCATCCGCGGCGTCAGCGTCGAGCGCAACCAGGCGAAAGTGACCATCGCGCAAGTGCCCGACAAGCCCGGCGTGGCCGCGCGCATTTTCAACTCCGTCGCGGAAACCAACATTACCATCGACATGATCGTGCAGAACGTCTCGATGAGCGGGGCCACGGACATCTCGTTCACGCTCAACAAGGATGAGCTGCCGAAGGTCGAGCAGGTGCTTAATCCCGTGGTTGCGGAGATTGGCGCGGAAAGATTGCACGCGCAGGACGGCATCGCCAAGCTGAGCGTGGTCGGCATCGGCATGCGCTCGCATTCCGGCGTCGCGGCACGGCTCTTCGAGTGCCTGAGCGCGGGCGGGATCAATATCCAGATGATCTCGACCTCGGAAATCAAGATTGCGGTCATCCTGGATGAGAAGGTTGTCAACCAGGCGGCGAGCCTCGCGCATGAGGCGTTCGGGCTCGACGTTCCGCCCGCCGCGTGAGCGTGTGGGAATATCTGGAGGAGCGCGTCTCCGCCGCGATTGCATCGGCGGAACCCGCCGCCTTTGACGCGCTCGCGCTTCCGGTCTTCCAATTTCAGCGCGAACACAATCTCCCGTACGCGCAATATTGCCGTTCGCTTGGCACGCCGGCGCAGCCGGCGGATTGGCGCGCGATTCCCGCCGTGCCGCAGGCCGCCTTCAAGCACGCGGCGCTCCGCGCCTTTCCCGAGGCGGAGGAGACGGCGAGATTCCTCACCAGCGGCACGACTGGCGAGGGCCGCGGCGTCCATCACTTCCGCTCGATGCGCCTTTATGACGAGGCGATCCTGCGAGGCTGGGATTTGCTGGAGATGCCGGCGCTGCCGCACATCCTCCTCATTCCATCGCCGGGCGAAGCGCCGCATTCCTCCCTTTCGCACATGATGGGCGTGCTTCGCGCGCGCGCAGCGGGCGGCGGGCAATCCTGGTGTGTCCATCCCGATACCGGTCTGGACGTTCCCCGGTTGCGAGAGCTGATGAATGGCTTCATCGACGCCCGCCAACCGGTGCTGCTGCTCGGCACCGCGCTCGCGTTTCTCCATTGGTTTGAGGCGCCGGGTGCGCCGCTCGCATTGCCCGCCGGCAGCATGGCGTTTGAAACCGGCGGCTACAAGGGCGCCGGACGTTCGCTCACAAAGAGCGGGTTGTATCATCAATTCCACCGGCGGCTCGGCCTCGATGCCGACTGCATTGTCAATGAGTACGGCATGACGGAACTCTCCTCCCAGTGCTACACGCGCGGCCTTGGCAGCACGCACGCCGCCCCGCCGTGGATGCGTGTTTTGGTGGTCGATCCCGCCACGGGCTGCGAAGTGGCTGATGGCGAAACCGGCTTGCTCCGCATTTACGATCTCGCCAATCTCGGCTCCGTCATGGGTATCCAGACGCGGGATATGGCGATTCGCCGGGGAGGCGATTTCGAACTGCTGGGGCGCGATCCCGCCGCGCTGCCCCGCGGCTGCTCGCGGGCCGCGGACGAGATGCTGACGTCATGAATACCGCCGAACGCGCCGATGCGCTTGCCGAGGCATGCCGCGGATTCGAGTCGCTGCTCGGCCCTGTCTCCGCCGGGGTGTTCCTCGATTGGCTTCGGCTGGAACTGGGCCACGCGGAAGCGCTCGATGCCTTCCAGCCGCTCGGTGGCCAATGGCTGCGCGCCATCGCGCCGCGCGTCATCCTGCACATCTTTAGCGGCAATACGCCGCACGCCGCGCTGCAAAGCCTCGTGCGCGGCCTCCTGCTCGGCTCGCACAATCTTTGCAAGCTGCCCGGCGCGGGCTTGCCGGAGGCGGAGGCGTTTGTCGCCGCGCTGCCCATGGCATTGCGCGACCGCGTGGAATTTACCGCAGCCAGGCCGGACGCCTGGCTCTCCTGCGCGGAGGCCGTCATCGTTTTTGGCTCGGATGAGACCGTCGCGCATTTCCGGGAACTGGCCGGTCCGCAACGCAAATTCCTCGGCTATGGCCATCGCATCAGCCTCGGCATGGTCTTTGAAGATGCCGCCTTAGGCTCCGCTCCGCTTGCCGCGCGCGACGCATCGCTCTTCGATCAACAGGGCTGCCTTTCGCCGCATTGCCTCTACGTGGCGGATCGTCCGGAGGAGTACGCCGCCCGTGTCGCCGCGGAGATGGAGCGCATCGAAGCGAAGATGCCGCGCTCCCCGCTCACGTTATCCGAGGCGGCCGCGATTTCGGAATTGCGCGAGATCACCCGTTTCCGCGCCGCCACCGGCCAGCCTTTGCGGCTCTGGGAAAGCGCCGGCTCCGACGCATGGACCGTGATCTACGACGCCGATCCCACCTTTGCCGCATCAGTTCTCAACCGCGTAATCTTCATCCGCCCGCTCCCGACGGATGCCAGTGCTGCGCTCGATCCCGCCCGCCCATTCCTCAGCACCATCGGCATCTGGCCTAACACACAATCCAACGCCGCCCTCGCAGCCGCCTGCGGCGCTTCCCGCATCTGCGGACTGGGCCGCATGCAAGAGCCTATGTGGACCTGGCGCCACGATGGCCGCCAGACCCTGGCGCCGCTCGTTTCCTGGACTGGCTGGGAACCGTAAACCCCGCGCCTACGGCTTCACCACCAGCGGCGTGCCCACGTCCGCCTCACTGAAGAACTGGCGTGCTTCCCAGTACGGCATCCGCACGCAACCGTGCGAGGCGGGGAACCCGGGCAGATATCCGGCGTGCAATCCGTATCCCGGCGAGAACTCCAGGAAATAAGGCATCGATGCGCCGATGAAGTGCGCTCCCGGCGGCTTCCGGTCTTTGCGGATATCGATGTTGTCCATCAGGCAATTGCCATCGTCATCGGCGTAATAGCCATAGACGCTGGACCGGTGATCCTGATCCTTCAGGATCACATGAAAGCGCCCCGCCGGCGTATGATACCCCTCGCGTCCGGTGGAAATGCGCGACTCGGCGACGATGTCCCCATCCTTGATGAGGTACGCCCGCTGCGCGTGCAGCTCCACCAGGATCGACGGCCTGCCGGAGTGCAAATCCGGCATGTTGGACACCACCATGTCAGATACGGTGTCGCAACCGCACAGGGCCATCAGGGCCGCGGCCAGAAGCGCCAGGCGAAAATGAGCGCGCCCCATGGTTACCAGTTTACCTCCACGTGCCGGCCCGTCCGCTGCGCGCTATCCTCCGTGTATTGCTGGAACTCGACCGCCAGCCCGTTGGGGTCCTTCATCCAGAACTGCGCCGTCTGGTCCGCGCCCATCTTGATGGGCTCCGGCTCCCACCCGCGCTCGATGAGCCTGCTCCGCAGCCCCTCCAGGTCATCCGTTTCCAGGCAGAAGTGATTCAGGCAGCGCCGGTCCGTGTGCTCGATTGCGCTATCCAGGAAGACCTCCACGAAGGTGTTATTCGCCGCCTTCATGTAAAACCCGATAATCTCGCCGCGGCGGGTAAAGTTGAACGTCTTTTCCATCCCGAGCCCGCCGCAGTAGAACGCCTCGGTGCGGGACAGATCGGTGGTCTTGATGCATGCGTGAGCCAGGGAGGTGATCGCCATGGCGCGCAGCATAGGGGAAAATTAGCGTTTCCATAGGGCAAAAATAGGTCGGTAACGGACCCCTCCCAATATGTGCGCCGAAAATGCCAAGAAGCGCGAAGTAAACCGGCTGCGGGGCGGTAGGCTGGCTTTTGAAGAGAACCAGAATGCAACCGCCCATCATCATGCTTGTCAGCGGCGATCCCGAAGTCGAGCGCGCAGCCTCCGCGGCGGCGCGGATGACGCGGAACCCGCTGATCGTCTCGCGAACCGCCCACGAGGCGGTGAACGAGTTCTCGCGCGGATTCGAGGATGTCGGCCTGCTTCTGGTGGACCTGGATGGCGATGTCCACGGCGTAACTCTCTTCAATGCGCTGGATGATTGTCACGGTCTGGCTCCCATCGTCGTTATCACCAGTTATGAAGAGGCTTACATGAAACCGCTGGCCCTGGACAGGGGCGCGGTCGATTGCCTCGGCAAACCAGTCTCCGCAGATTGTTTCAGCCACCTCTTCGAGTCCTTCCACCCATCCAGAAAGGCCCATCAAGGATGACTTCTCTACCCAGTACCCATCGTCCCGCGGAACAAAAAGGCGCCGGCCGCAGCCTCGTCTATTACATGATCTCCCAGCGAGCGCGCGGCCTCTCCATCGGCGTCAATATGAATCCCGACGGACGCTGCAACTTCGACTGCGTCTATTGCGAAATTGACCGGCGCCATTGCCGCGGCGAGTCCGGCGTCGATATTGCCCGGCTCCGCGAGGAACTGGACAATGCGCTGGAACTGGCCACCACCGGGCGGCTGCGGGAGCTGCCGGCCTACCGCGCCACGCCCTCCGATCTTCTGGAGCTGAAGGAGGTCGCCCTCAGCGGCGACGGCGAGCCGACCCTCTGCCCGAACTTTCGCGAGGTGGTCGAGGGCGTGGTCCACGCCCGCGCCGCGCGCAAGTGGCCATTCTTCAAGATCGTCCTCATCACCAATGCCACCGGGCTCAATCTGCCCCAGGTGCGTTCGGGTATCGAATTGCTCATCTCGTGCGATGAAATCTGGGCCAAGCTGGATGCCGGCACCCAGCGGGGCATGGACCTGGTCAACCGTACCGACGTTCGCATCGAGGACGTGATGGAAAATATCATCTCCCTGGGCCGGGAGCGCGCGGTCATCATCCAGAGCCTCTTTCCGCTCCTGCGCGGAGAGGAGCCGCCGGCGCAGGAGATCGATGCTTACATCGACCGCCTGCGGGAGTTGCGCGATGCCGGCGCAAAAATCGGCCATGTGCAGGTTTACTCCGCCCACCGGCCCGCCGTGCACTCAGACTGCGGCCACCTGCCCCTGCGCAGCCTTTCCGCAATCGCCCGCCGCGTCCGCGAGGAGACGGGCCTCAAAGCGGAGGTCTTCTGAGAGAGCGGCGTCGCGCGCGTAAGGAATTTCCTTATCCGCCCTAGGGTTGCCCCATTGCCGATGGTTGGGAAGCGGCCCAATTGTTGAAATACCGGGCTTTGCATATTTTGGCCTTACTCCCGCAAGAACCGTTGCCACCTCGGGATGCAACCAACCGATTAAAGCCATGTTTGCCAACAAAAACTTCGTCGATGTCCTCACCCAATCCAAAATCTACCAGGATTACGAGCGCGCCTTCACCGAGGCGACCGGCCTGCCGGTAAGTCTGCGCCCCGTCGAGTCCTGGCAATTGCCACACCGCGGCCGGAAAGGGGAGAACCCTTTTTGCGCGATGATGGCGCAACGCAGTGGCGCCTGCGCCGCCTGCCTCCGCATGCAGGAGGAGTTGGCCCGCTGCTCCACCAACGAGGCCCAAACCGTCACCTGCTTCTCCGGCATGAGCGATACCGCCATCCCGGTGAAGCTGGGGGAAAACCTGATCGGTTATCTGCAAACCGGCCAGGTCTTCCGCCACAAGCCTACCGAAACCCAGTTTAACCGCATGGCAAAACAGCTCGAGGCATGGGGCGTGGAGGCCAATAACGGCGAGTTGCGCGATGCCTATTTCTCCACCCGCATCCTGACCCGGCGCCAGCATGAGGCCATGGTCACGCTGCTGCGCATTTTTGCCATGCACCTCTCCACCGTCAGCAATCAGGTGCTTGTCCGCCAGCAAAACGCGGAGCCGCCCATGATCGCGAAGGCCCGCGATTACATCGCCCGCAACCAGGGGGAGGAGCTTTCCCTCAGCCAGGTGGCCAAGGCCGTCAACACCAGCACCTTCTACTTCTGCAAGATGTTCAAGAAGGCCACGGGGCTCAACTTTACCGACTACGTCTCGCGCACGCGCATCGAGAAGGCGAAGAACCTCCTTCTCAACCCGAATCTGCGCGTGAGTGAGATCGCTTTCGAGGTCGGCTTCCAGTCGCTGACCCACTTCAACCGCGTTTTCAAAAAAATCGTCGGCGAATCCCCCACCGAATACCGTCTCGCCTCCGCTTGAGGGAGTTGTAACGGGTGCGCCGGGGCGCTATGATGCGCCCATGGCGCCCGGTCTTGATCCCATGGAAATAGCGCTCAGGGATAGCGAGGAGCGGATTCGGGGTATTTTGCACACCGCCGTGGAAGGCATCATCACCATCGATGAACTCGGGATCATGGAGTCGGTCAACCCGGCTGCCTGCAAGCTCTTCGGATACGCCGAAGGGGAGATGGTCGGACGCAACGTCAGCATGCTCATGCCGCAGCCCTTCCGCTCGGAGCATGACCATTACCTTGCCAATTACCGGCGCACCGGCCAGGGCAGGATCATTGGCATCGGGCGGGAAGTGGTCGGCCAGCGCAAGAACGGCACCGTATTCCCCATGGACCTTTCCGTCGGCGAAGTCCGGCTGGCGGGGGAACGGCTCTTTACCGGCATCGTTCGCGACATCACGGAGCGCAAACGCCTCGAGAAAGAAGTGCTCGAGATTGCCGACCGCGAGCAGCGCCGCATCGGCCAGGATTTGCATGACGATCTCTGCCAGCGGCTGGCGGGCATCGGCCTCATGAGCGAGGCGCTTGAGCACAATCTCTCCACCCACCAGGCGCCGGAGGCCATCGTCGCCGGGCGCATCGCGGAGAAAGTGCGCGACGCCATTGAACAGACGCGCACGCTGGCCCGCGGCCTTTCTCCGCTGGAAACCGATCGCGCGGACCTCATTAGCGCCCTGGCGGAGCTGGCCGTGAATACCACCGAGATATTCGGCGTCCATTGCCATTTCCAGGCAGAGCAGCCGCCGGCGATCGCCGATCCCGCGATCTCCACCCATCTTTACCGCATCGCCCAGGAGGCCGTCAGCAACGCCATCCGCCATGGTATGGCCCGTGATATTCTCATCTTCCTCGATTCCGCCGATACGGAGGCGATACTTTCCATCCGCGACAATGGAGCCGGCTTCGCAAAACCGCCGGAGAGCGCCTCGAAATCCCGGCACGGCGGCATGGGGCTGCGCATCATGAAATACCGCGCCGGCATGATCGGCGGCATTTTGGAAACCGGCACGGCGGAAGGGGGCGGCGTAATCGTCACCTGCCGCTTCCGTCCCGCAACCGCATCATAAACCATGGCCCAAAAAGCGAAGGCGCCCGAGAAAATCCGCCTCCTCATCGTGGATGATCACCCGATGATGCGGGAAGGGCTGTGCAGCCTTCTGGCAAATCAAGCGGACATGGAAGTGGTGGCCGAGGCGGAGAACGCGGGCCAGGCGATCGAACTCATCGCCTCAAAAAAACCGCATATCGTCATCGCGGATATTACGCTGCCGGGCCGCAGCGGCATCGAGCTCATCAAGGACATTGCCGCGATGTATCCGCAGGTTTCTTCCCTGGCCGTCTCCATGCACGATGAATCCGTTTACGCCGAGCGCGTGCTGCGCGCCGGAGCGCGCGGCTATATTATGAAGAAAGAGGGCGGCAAGCGCATCCTCGAGGCGATTCGCAAGGTGCGCGCCGGCGATGTGGCGGTCAGCGACAGAATCTCCGCGCAAATCCTCCGGATCTTCTCCGGCCGCTCCGGCTCGGGAGAGGAGTCGCCGCTGCGCCAGCTCACGGACCGTGAGTTCGAGGTCTTTGAGTTGATCGGGCGCGGCCTCGGCACCGTCCAGATGGCGCAAGAGCTTCACATCAGCGCAAAAACCGTGGAGGTGCACCGGGTGCACATCAAGGAAAAGCTTCAGATCAGGACCGGCTCGGAACTGATTGCCTATGCCGCGCGCTGGTCTCAATCGTCTGACGACAAATAGCAGGTAATACGAAACCTGTGGCAAAGAACGCAAAGCACGGTGGCGCATCCCGCGCGAGACTCTCCGGCGCAGTCTCTCACGCATCCAATTTATCCATGAGCACCATTACTCTTTCCAAGCCGAAGTCCGCCCGCCGCGTCGCACGTGCGCGCCAGCGCCCCATTCTTGACGCAATGTTTACGCCCGCCTCCGTCGCCTTGATCGGCGCCACGGAAACCGAGGGGAGCGTGGGCCGGACCGTGCTGCAGAACCTCTCCGCCCATTCGTTTGGCGGCGCCATTTATCCTGTCAATCCCAAGCGGCCCACCGTCCTCGGCCATCGCGCTTACAAGAGCGTCACGGAAATCGGGAGCCCGGTCGATCTCGCGGTCATCTGCACTCCGGCGGCGACGGTGCCGGGCATCATTGCGGAATGCGCCGCCGCCCACGTCCGCGGCGCGGTGGTCATCTCCGCCGGCTTTAAAGAAACAGGGCCCGCCGGCGCGGAACTGGAGCGGGAGGTGCTCAGGCGCGCCGGCCCCATGCGCATCATCGGCCCGAATTGTCTCGGCATCATGAATCCCATCCGCGGCTTGAATGCCACCTTCGCCGCGGATATCGCCAAGCCCGGCCATGTCGCATTCATCAGCCAGAGCGGCGCGCTCTGCACCGCCATTCTCGACTGGAGCCTCAAGGAGAATGTCGGCTTCAGCTCCTTCATCTCCATCGGATCCATGGCGGATGTCGGCTGGGGCGATCTCATCTACCACCTTGGCGACGATCCCGCCACCCGCAGCATCATCATTTACATGGAGAGCATTGGCAATGCGCGCAGCTTCCTTTCCGCCGCACGCGAGGTCGCTCTCTCCAAGCCAATCATCGTCATCAAAACCGGACGCACCGAGGCCGCCGCGCGTGCCGCCGCATCCCATACCGGCTCCCTTACCGGCAGCGATGAGGTGCTCGACGCCGCTTTCCGCCGCGTGGGCGTGCTCCGGGTCGATTCCATCGGCGAGCTTTTCGATATGGCGGAAATCCTTGGCAAACAGCCGCGCACCCGCGGCTCGCGCCTGGCCATTGTCACCAATGCCGGCGGCCCCGGCGGCCTCGCGGCGGATGCGCTTTCGCTGGGCGGCGGCGAGCTGGCCCCGCTCTCGCAGGAGACCTTTGGCGCGCTCAATGAGATGCTGCCGCCGCACTGGAGCCATAACAATCCCGTCGATGTCCTGGGCGATGCCAGCCCGGAGCGGTATGGGAAAGTCACCGCCCTGGCGCTTGAGGATGCGAATACCGACGGCGTGCTCGTCATCCTGACTCCCCAGGCCATGACCGATGCCACGGAAACCGCGCGCGAATTAAAAAACCTGACCGGCAAATACGATAAACCACTCCTGGCCGCATGGATGGGAGGCCCCGCCGTGGAAAAAGGCGAGGATATCCTCAACGCAGGCAACATCCCCAGTTTCAAGTATCCCGACCGCGCCGCGCGGGCTTTCACCTATATGTGGAAGTACAGCGACAACCTGCGCGCACTTTACGAGACGCCATCGCTCGCGCCCATTGCGCCGCCGGACCGCGCGCGCGCCGCGGAGCTTATCGGCAATGCCCGATCTTCCGGACGCGAAATTCTCACGGAGTTCGAATCGAAAAACCTGCTCGCGGCCTACGGCATTCCCGTCGTTCCCACGCGGCTGGCCACCAGCCCCGCGGAAGCGGCGGCCATCGCCACGGAATTCGGCTTCCCCGTCGTCATCAAGCTCTCGTCGGAAACCATCACCCACAAGTCCGATGTCGGCGGCGTCCGGCTCAACCTGCGCGATCGCACCGCCGTGGCGGCCGCATACGAGGAAATGGAAAAATCCGTCACCGCCGCTTTCGGCGCCGCGGCATTTGCCGGCGTCACCGTCCAGCCGATGATTTCCGCCGGCGGCATCGAGCTCATTCTCGGCAGCAGCCCGGATCCGCAATTCGGCCCCGTCCTGCTCTTTGGCGCCGGCGGCAAATATGTCGAGATCATCAAGGATCGCTCCCTGGGGCTGCCGCCGCTCACCGCCACGCTCGCGCGGCGCATGATGGAGCGCACCCGCATCTTCAAGGCGCTGGCCGGCGTGCGCGGGCAAAAGCCGAGCGATCTCCCGGCGCTCGACCATTTGATGGTCCGCTTCAGCCAGCTCGTCGCGGAGCAGCGCTGGATCAAGGAGATCGATATCAACCCGCTGGTCGCCACGGAGGATGGCGGCTTCATCGCGCTCGACGCCCGCGTCATTGTCTATGGCGCCAAGACCGCGGCCCTGCCCGCGGCTGCCATCCGGCCTTACCCGGCGCAGTACGTTTCCTATCGCGTGCTGCGGGACGGCAGCAAGGCGGCCATCCGGCCCATCCGCCCGGAGGACGAGCCGCTGATGGTGGATTTTCACAAAACCCTTTCCGACGCGACCGTGCACTTCCGTTACTTTGGCACCCTCAAGCTGGAGCAGCGCATCGCGCACGAGCGGCTCACCCGGATTTGCTTTAACGATTATGACCGCGAGATCGCCCTCGCTGTCGAACGCGAGAAACCCGGCGGCGGCCGCGAGATTCTCGGCATCGGCCGGCTCAGCCGCACGCTGGACGACGGCGAGGCGGAATTTGCCATCCTCGTGAGCGACCCATGGCAGCGCCAGGGCATCGGCACGGAGCTGCTGGAGAAGCTTGTGGCCATTGCCAAACAGGAAGGCATGAGCCGCATCTCCGGGTGCATCCTGCCCGGCAATACCGGCATGGAACGCATCTGCCGCAACGTGGGCATGCAAATCGCCCACGCAACCGACGGCGAGATGTGGGCGGAACTGGCGCTGAAGACCAAACGCACCGACTGACCATGCCAATCGCCTTCGTCGAAACCGGCCCGATCGAGAACGAGTTCTTCGGGGATGAATTCGGCGAGATCACGATCTGCGAAAGCGTCGAGTATTGTCCGGAGGATGTGGTGGCGCTTTGTATTTCCGTGGCGTCGAAGATTGACGCCCCTTTCCTTGCCGCGCACCCGAACCTGCGCCTCATCGCGACGCGCTCGACCACGTGCGACCACATCAACCTGATTGCATGCGCCCGCCGCCACGTTGCCGTGTGCAATGTGGGCGCGGGCTATGGCGATCACACCGTGCCGGAGCATGTCTTTGCGCTCATGCTCGCGCTTGGCCGCAGGCTGCGGCCGGCCATGGAGGCGATGTCGGGCCGCATCTTCTCCTACGAGAGCCTGCGCGGCGCGGAGCTGCACGGGCGCACCCTGGGAGTCGTGGGCACCGGGCGCATCGGCCGCCAGGTGCTGCGGCTGGGCAAAGCCTTCGGCATGGATGCGATTGGCTGCGATACCAATCGCGATGCCGCGGCCGCGGAGGAAATTGGATTCCGCTACGTCAAGTTCCAGCGCATGCTGGAGCTTGCGGACTTCATCTCCATCAACGTTCCGCTGACCCGGTCCACCTATCACCTCTTCGACCGCGATGCCTTTGCCAAATGCCGGCGCGGCCTCATCCTGGTCAATACCGCGCGCGGTCCGGTGATCGATAGCGAGGCGCTTATCGAGGCATTGGATTCCGGCGTCGTCGCCGGCGCGGGCCTGGATGTGCTGGAGGATGAGCGCGTCATGCGCAAGCGGGCCGATCACATCCTCACGGATCAAATCGTCGCCCATCTGCGCGAGGAGTTTCCGGCCGTCGAGCCTCTCCCGCTCAATGTGGACCGCGTATCGGAGGTGCGCAGCATCCTTCACAACAGCGCCCTCCTCGGCCACCCGAATGTGATCGTGACGCCGCACATCGCCTTCAACAGCCACGAGGCCGTGGACCGCATCAATCGCACCACCGCGGACAACATCCACGCTTTCTTGTCCGGCTCACCGCAAAATCTGGTTGGCCCGCCGAAACGCTCCGCGATCCCGCGAATCCCGGCGCGCATGTGATTTCTTCCTGATGGCCCCGCGCCGGCCGATGGCAAAATAGGGCTGCAATGCGCCAAGGGGCGTGTAGTCGGAAGCGGAGGCGCGGTGGAGAGTGGAGCCAATCCAATGACTACCACCGAATCTCAATCCAAACTGTGCAACAACGTCAAGGTCCAGGCCTGGGTCAAGGAAATGGCGGACCTTTGCCAGCCTGCCGGCATCTTCTGGTGCGACGGTTCCCAGGGGGAATATGATTACCTCTGCGAGAAACTGGTCCTCGCCGGCACCTTCCAAAAGCTGAATCCCGATAAGCGCCCCAACAGCTTCCTCGCATCGAGCGATCCCTCGGACGTGGCGCGCGTGGAAGATCGCACCTTTATCTGCTCCCGGACAAAAGATGAGGCCGGTCCCACCAATAATTGGGCCGAGCCCGCCGCGATGAAGGAAACCCTGCGCGGCCTCTTCAAAGGCTGCATGCGGGGACGCACGATGTACGTCATCCCCTTCAGCATGGGGCCCATCGGCTCCCCCATCTCCCATATTGGCATCGAGTTGAGCGATTCCGCCTACGTCGCCGCCAGCATGCGCATCATGACCCGCATGGGCGCCGCCGTGTGGAAGGAGCTGGGCCGCGACAAGACCTTCATCCCCTGCATGCACAGCGTCGGCTCCCCGCTCGCCCCCGGCCAGGCGGATGTCTCCTGGCCTTGCAACAAGGAGCAGAAATACATCGTCCACTTTCCGGAGGAGCGTTCCATCTGGTCCTACGGCAGCGGCTACGGCGGGAACGCGTTGCTCGGCAAGAAATGCTTCGCCCTGCGAATCGCCTCCTGCATGGCGCGGGACGAGGGCTGGCTCGCGGAGCACATGCTCATCGTCGGCGTGGAATCGCCGGAAGGGGAGAAGACCTACGTTGCCGCCGCTTTCCCGAGCGCATGCGGCAAGACCAACTTTGCCATGCTCATCCCGCCCGCCGGCTTCAAGGGGTGGAAGGTGACCACCGTGGGGGACGATATCGCCTGGCTCAAGCCCGGCGCGGACGGCCAGCTTTACGCCATTAACCCGGAGGCCGGCTACTTTGGCGTCGCGCCCGGCACCTCGCTCAAGAGCAACGCCAATGCGCTGACCTCCTGCGAACGCGATACCATCTTTACCAATGTCGCCCTTACCGAGGATGGCGATGTCTGGTGGGAAGGTCTTACCGATGTGCCGCCTGACCGCCTGACTGACTGGACCGGCAGGGAGTGGACGCCCGGCTGCGGCCGCCCCGCCGCTCACGCCAATGCCCGCTTCACCGCCCCCATGGCGAACAACCCCGCGCTCGATCCCGCGGTGGATGATCCCACCGGCGTACCCATCTCCGCCATCGTATTCGGCGGACGCCGCGCCTCGACCATGCCGCTCGTCTTCCAGGCCTTCAACTGGATCCACGGCGTCTATGTCGGCGCCACCATGGGCAGCGAGATGACCGCCGCAGCCGCCGGAACGCTGGGCCAGGTGCGCCGCGACCCCTTCGCGATGCTCCCGTTCTGCGGTTACAACATGGGCGACTACTTCAAGCATTGGCTGAAAATGCGCCGCAACATCGGACGCCCGCCCAAGATTTTTCACGTCAACTGGTTCCGCAAGGATGCGCAGGGGAAATTCCTCTGGCCGGGCTTTGGCGATAACATGCGCGTCCTGCGCTGGATCATCGACCGCTGCCACGGACGGGTTTACGCGAACGAAACGCCGCTCGGGTGGATGCCCGCCGCCAAGGATATCGATATCGCCGGCATCCCCGGCTACGACGCCGCCCAGCTTGAGCATGCGCTGGCCCTGGATGTCGATGGATGGATGCGCGAGGCGCTGCTTCAGGACGAGCTCTTCATCAAACTCCACGGGAATCTTCCCGCCGAGCTGATGTTCCAGCGCGAGCTTCTCATCGCGCGGCTGTAAGCTGCGCACGAGAGGAAGAGCCGGCGCAAAAACCGCCAATCCTTCGCCAACTCCCGCAAAGCATCGCACCCCGTCCGGGTGCGATGTTTTGTTTAGAGAAAGGAGGCGCCTTATGAATCAGCACTCTCAAATCGAAGCGAAGGCGGAAATGGTCCGCGAGCATAACGTCCTGGCGGCGGCCTCCAGCCTGGTGATTCCGGGATTGGGCCACGCTTACAAGGGGCAGTACCTGGCGGGCGCCGTCATCCTGCTGTTGGGCGCTCCATTGGCCGTGTGGGCCGGTGTGCTCCTCAGCCTGGCCACGTTGGGCCTGGGGCTTTTAATCCCCGTCGGCTTCTGGGCCACCGTCGCCGTCTGCGCCTATTACACCGACGACCGCCGCAAGCATCATCCGTTCAATATCATGTAACCGAAAGCCGGCTTCGGCGGATCGGGAAACGGAGTGCCGGGAGGGGCATGAGGGCCGGTTTATTGCGAAATCAGCCCGTCTTGACGGTACAATCGTGTTACAGCGCGCCGTGGATTGCCGCCGAGGCCAGCGCCGCCGCCAGAAGCGCCGCGGGCATGACGACCGCGCCCACTTTCAGAAAAGACCAGCCGCTCACGCGCACCCCGTCGCGCCGCAGCGCGATAAGCCAGAGCACCGTCGCCAGCGAGCCCGTCACCGAGAGATTCGGCCCCAGGTCCACCCCGATCAGCAGCGCATCCCTCAGCGGCGGCGCCGCCGTCGCGCGCACCATCGCCGCCCCGGCCATCAGCCCGGAGGGAAGATTGTTGATGAGATTCGAAAGCGCCGTCACGCCAAACGCCCCGGCCAGGCTGCCCTGCCAGGCGGGCATCCGCCCCAGCGCCGCGAGCGCCGCGCCGCACAGCTCCAGCGCGCCGGCCTTGTCCACCGCCTCCACCACCATGAAGAGGCCGGCCACCATGGGCAGCACGCTCCAGGAGACCCTGGCCGGGATCTCCCGCAGCGCCCGCGCATCCCGCGCCGCCGCCAGGCTCACGGCCACTACGGCCACCGCCAGCGCGGGCGCCCCCAGCGGCCAGCCGAACGCCGATGCCGCGAGCAGCGCCGCCGCGGCGATTGCGATGCCCCATAGCGCCAGCCGCCCGGAGCCCGTCAGCCGCGGCTTCTCCTCCGGCTCCCGCACCTCGCCTTCCAGGGAGTTGCGGCTCCACAGGTAAAGCACCCATCCCGTGATGACGATGGATACCATCGCCGGCAGCGCGAACATCCGCAGCCACTCCCACAGCCGCGGCAGGCGCCCGCCGAAGAGCACCAGGTTTGCCGGGTTGGAGATCGGCAGCACGAAGCTCGCCGCATTGGCCACCAGCGCGCATGCCAGCAGGTAGGGCAGGGGATTTCGCACCCGCGCGGCCCGCGTTGCCGCCAGCACCGCCGGCGTCATCACCACCGCCGTCGCGTCATTGGAAAGAAACACCGTCACCACCACACCCACACCATAGATTAGCCAGTAGAGCCGCGCCGGCGAATGCCGCGCCCGGTTCACCGCCACCGCCGCGCACCAGTCGAAGACCCCCTCCCGGCGGGCCAGCTCGGAGAGCAGCATCATCCCCGCCAGGAAAAGGCACACATCCCATGCCTTGCCCAGCGCCTCCCAGGCCTCCGCGGGGCTCAGCAGCCCGCAAGCGAGCAGCAGCGCCGCGCCTCCCATGGCCCACACCGCCTCCGGCAAATCGCGGGGCCGCGCCAGCACGCACCCGATGGTCGCGGCGGCAATGAGATAGATGGAAATGGCGTGTGCGGCGCTCAAGATGCAAGGCGGCTTTCATCCAGAGTTCGGAGCCCGCCGTCAAGATCGGCGCGAATTTTACCGCGCGAGACGGGTGCGGAATCGATGTGCACCTCGAGCGCGCATCCGCGCGTGCCGCTCCCGCCCTTACCGCGCCGCCGTCACCGTGTAATCGGCGATATTCATCCCCGCCACCGCCTCCACCTTCACCGTCATCACATACAACCCGCGCGCCAGCCGCACCTGCGCCAGCTTTGGCAGCGTCTCCCACACGTGATAGACCTCCACGCCCGGCTGCCGCCCGGCGGTCGTGGGAATTTCCACCGGGCCGGTCGTGATCGGCGCTCCCGGCGGATTCAGCGGCAGGAACGTCACGGAAAGCTTTGCCCCGCGCGCTCCGGCTGCCAGCTTCGCGCCCACATTGTAGGTTCCATCCTGCCCCACCTGCACCGTGTAGTTCCACCAGTCGCCCACATCCGTCCATCCCACGTAAATGCCGCCCGGCGTTTCTTTTTGGCCGTCCACGGAGACATGGCTGGAATCGATCCGCCCCAGGCCGATGCAATCCCCTGTGGTCCGTTCCGGTCCCGACCGAGCCGTGCCCTTCCGGTTATAGGCGATTCCGTTCACGTTGCCCGGGGCCACATCGTAATACCTGGCCTCGATCGTGCCGGGAATGGCTAGGGGCTTTTCTCCGTAAGGGCGCCCTTTGTAAGAATCGGCGGCGAGGCAGGGATGGGAAAGCGAAGTGAGAAGGCAGAGGAGAAGGGGAGCGAAAAGGCGCGGGAAGGGCATTGCTGCACTTTTGTGCACATCTCGCCGCTTTGCAAGCTCCCGCCTGTTTTTGAACGGTTCGTCACTTAATCGCTTCCGTGGTTCGATCCCTGCATGTTCACGATAAGACAGCGAATCTCTTTTTTATGAGGATCCTCACTTTCCTCCTTCTCCTGGCGCTCGCCGGCTCCGCCCCCGCTCGCGCCAATCTGGTGGATCAGGCCGCGGCGGACCTGAAAGTGCAGCGCGTTGACGAAGCCCTCGCATTTTTGAACCAGGCCATTGCCGCGAATCCCAGCGATCCCCGCGCTTACGCTTACCGCGCTTATGCACTTTCATGCATGGGCAATTGGGACCAGGCCGTTGCCGATTGCCACCAGGCTCTCGACCTCAATCCCCGTTTTGCCCAGGCGTATTGCATCATGGGCAATGCCAATTGGATGAAAGGCCGCCTGGAGGATGCCGGCGATGACTTTAACGAAGCCATTAGCCTGGCTCCCGGCGATCCTGATAACTGGTTCAGCCGCGGCGTCTTTTACGCAAAAAAGGATCGTGAGCGTTCCATTGCCGATCTTTCCCAGGCGCTCAGGCTCTCTCCCACTTTCGAGAAAGCCCTTTATCAGCGCGGGACTACTTATATGGACGGGGGCCAGTTTGATCTC